>NZ_JBHSPA010000006.1:15138-129349 GCF_042656245.1 Nonomuraea insulae | reverse complement strand
CGCACCCGGCGCCTGGGCCACGATCACCATGCTCACCGAGCTCATCGGCGGCGCGCTGCTGATCGCCGGTCTCGCGGTCCCCGCGACCGGACTGATCCTCTTCGCCGAGGCACTGGCGGTCTTCCTGGTGGCCCCGCCGCTCAACCCCATCAGCATGAACGAACTCGTCCTCCTCGGAGCCGCCTCCCTCCTGCTCGCCGTCGTGGGCGCCGGCCGGGTGTCGGTGGACCACATGGTCGTGATCCGGCGGAGAGAGTCGGCGGCGGCCGACGAGTTCGCCGCGGACACGGAGGCGGACCGCGTCATCGCCTCTCTCCGCGAGCCCGACAAACCCCCCGCGGAGGAGGAGCCGGAGGTCTCTCCCACGGAGGACACGGCCCCCCACCCCCGGCCGCCCCGTACCCCGCCGGGGGAGGCCCAGAGCAAGGAGGAGGCGTCCCCCGTACCGGGTGACACGCTGGTGGCGGGCCGCAAGAAACCGGCCCCCCGAGGCCGCCGCACCACGAGCGACTGACCCCGCCCTGGTCAGGGGTCGCGCAGGTGGGAGGCGACCAGCAGGGCGGCACGGCGGGTCAGCGCGGGGTCCCCGACGGCCTGAACGGTCGCCAGCACCCGCCCGCCCGCGGCCCACGCGGACGTGAGCCGCCCATCGCGGTCGTCCGCGGAGCTGAGGTAGGCCCCTTCCCCCAGCCGCACGGTCTCCGGATCTGCGGCGGCCTTCGTGCCGGCCAGCCGGAGGAGGCCGGCGGAGGTCTCGGCGACCCACGTGACCGCCACCCGCACCTGCGCCGCCGCCTCGTCCGGCGGCAGGAACGTGCACACGTTCGGCCGGGGCCAGCGCAGCCCCAGGTGCTCCGAGGTGGCGGGCGCCGGCACGTAGCCGGGCAACGCGCCGGGCGGGAGCAGCGCGCAGGCGTCCGGCCAGCGCTCAGGGGGCACGGCGGGGAGTCGCGGCGCGCCCACCCCGTCGTGGAAGGTGTAGGCGGACAGCCGCGCCCCGCCGGGATGCATCTCGTACGTGAGCACGTCCCGCGCCGTGGTCCCCACGATCGCCCCGGCCTGGGCGTCGAACGGCAGGGCCAGCACTACGCGCCTCCCGTCCGCCGGCGAGACCACCTCGATCAGATGGGGAGCCAGATCGCTCCCCAAGGTGTCCACGGCGTGGCGAGCGGTCAGGTACCCGGCCTCCGGCAGGACCCCCTCAGAGGTTCCCGGCAGGTCGCGCGGTTTGAGCGTCCTGCGCCAGAGCGGCCGCCCGTCGCGGAGCGCGGCCATCACCCGGGCGCCGCCCTCGCTGTGCACGAGGAGGGTGAGCGTGCCGGAGCGTGCCGCCGAGGGCCCGGCGACGTGGGGCCAGGCGTCGGGCAGCCGCGCGGCCACCCGGCCCCGCGCGTCCACCGCGGTGAAGACCCCGTCCTCCGAGATCTCGACCAGGCCGGTGGGCGAGACGAGCACGGTGGGGTCGTCGTCCGCGCTCACGACGGGAACGGTCCGCGTCCAGGTGACGCGCCCGGCTCGCGGGTCGACGCCGCGCAGCGCCGACGTGCCGGGGCAGCGCCCGAGCAGGATCGGGATCTCGGACGTGAGCAGCTGATACTCGGGGCAGTCCCCTGGCAGGGGCAGCGTCCACAGGTCGCGCCCGGTCTCCGCGTCGATGCCGCGCAGCCCGTCGCCGGCCGCCCACACGATGCCGGACCGCGTCTGGGCAGAGCGCTGGAGGTAGGGGGAGATGGGCACGTCCGCGAGGGGGAGCAGCCGCGACCACTTCGTCCGCCCGCTGACGGGATCGTGGACGGTGATCCGCTCCCCGGCGAGCTCACGGGTGCGGACCGCGAGCAGGTCCCCGACGAACCGCGCGTCCACCTGCGCGAAGCTGTACGGCACTCCGATGGGGAACGTGCGCACCGCCCGCCCCGTCGCCGCGTCGAGCACCCGGATCGCGTACGGCCCGGCCGAGGGCGTCGCCACCAGCGACCGCCCGCCCACGGTGGCGACGTCCACGGACATCTGCAGCCCGTCCGTCCCGAGGTCGCCGATGCCGACGCTCCACGCGACACCGAGCGACGGCCGCCCCGGCCACGCTCCCTGGGCTCCCTGGCTTCCCCCGGCGCAGGCGAGCACGAGTGCCCCGGCGGCGATCAGCCTGGCGAGACGCATGCCCGCTCCGGCTCGAACAGCTCACAGGCGGCCCGCCCGGTGACGGCGTGCAGCCCCGCGCCGGTGTTGCGGTAGACCGTCCCGTAGCCGGTGTACCGATCGGGTGCCCCGGTGACGCGGAACGGCCGCCCTCCCGCATCGCTCACCGTGAGGCTCTCCGGCTTTCCGCCCTCCGCCGGGACGTATTCGACCTCCAGCTTGAATGTATGGCTGTGCGATCCGGCGCGGATCTCGAACCCGAGTTCCTTCTGCTTTCCCTGTTCCACCGGAAGGCTTTCTGGCCCGAAGTAGGCCGAGCCGGGCTTTTGGACACTGGCGAAGAAAGGGGCGGGAGAATCGAGGTTCATGATGAGCTGGGGATTTCTGGACATCGTCTCGCTGGGGTATTCGACGAAGGCGCGGACGACGTTGGGCCCAGGATCGGGGTCCTCCTTCACGCGTACGTTCGTGATGCGGACAAGGCCCCGGCCGGCCGTGAACACCACGCGCACGCGTACCCACTTCACCCAGGCGCCGCCCAGCTGCCCGGCCAGGTCGAGGAAGGCGGGATCGGTGAAGCGGCCGCCCAGGAAGAGCGCCCGGTCCTGCGGCGTCGCCGGCAGGGCGGACACGGCCAGGTGCGGGGCCCGGCCGCCGGCGGGCACGACCGTGGCCCGCAGCGCCGGTCGCCCGATGTTCAGCAGGTCGGCGGCGAGACGGATGAGCGGGCTGAGGGAGTCGGTCAGCCCCGCGATGAGGACCGCGGTGAGCACCCCGCCCGCCCACACGAGGATTTTGGTGCGTTTGCTATCCGACTTGTCATTCTCCGGCACGGTAACCGTCCTCACGCTTTCCGGGGAAGACAATCTAACGCACGGAAAACATACGGCGAGCGGCCATTTCCAGAAAGGCTGCCTGAGGAAATCGAAGCTAAATAGCGCGACATTTGCGGATATGTGCCGCTACACTCTCCGTCCCATGAGGTTGACGAAGATCCTTGCTTCCGTGACGATCGCCGCGCTCGCCGCGGGGTGCCAGCTGGGTGGCCCCTCCCCGAGCGGCGCCCAGAACGAGCCGTCCGAGACGGTGCCGGTCGCCCGGACGAGCACCGCTCCGCCCGCGGCCGCTCCGCCCGACCAGGTCCTGGCGAGCAGGGAAGGCATGATCGACCACACCAAATTCAAGATCGAGATCGTCCAGCTCCTCCGCAGAGAACGCTTCGTCAACCTCACCTTCACCGCCACGGTGACGAAGGACGGCGAGAGCAGCCTCGGGTGGCAGGTGCACAACGCCTTCTCCGCCGTGCCCAAGCCGAACCCCACCGTCGACGGCGTCTTCCTGGTGGACGTCAAGAACGCCAAGAAGCACCTCGTGGCGGTGGACAGCGAGGGGGCGTGCGTGTGCACCCGCGTCTCGTCGCTGTTCCTGAAGCAGGACGAAAGCGCCGTGTTCTCGGCCACGTTCGCCGCTCCGCCCGCCGACGTGGGCTCGGTCGACGTGCACATCCCGAACGTGGGGACGCTGGCGAATGTACCGATCGGTTAGCGCGGCGCTGCTGGCGCTTACGGCGTTCACCACGCCCACCCAGCCGCCGCTGGCCGGAGGTGAGCCGGTCAGCGCGCCGGTGCTCGACATCAGCGGCAAGACACTGGACGCCGACGGCAAGGTCCTGGACATCGGCGAGCGCATCGCCAACCTCGACGAGTCGGTGACCAACGAGACGAGCGGCAGGCAGCGTACGATCACGGTCGCCGCCGACGTGGTGTTCGCCTTCGACAAGGCCACGCTGACCGGCAGGGCGAAGAGCCGGCTGGCACAGGCGGCCGAGCCGCTCAAGGCCGAGGCCGAGGGCAAGGAGATCAAGGTCGACGGTTACACCGACGCGAAGGGCTCCGGCTCCTACAACCTGGTGCTGTCCAGGAAGCGGGCGCAGGCGGTACGCGACGCGCTCGGCGAACTCGTGCCGGGGGCCAGGTTCACCGTGGCCGGGTACGGCGAGGCCGACCCGGTCGCTCCCAACGCGCTGCCCGACGGCGGCGACAACCCCAAGGGCCGCGCCAAGAACCGCAGGGTGGAGATCACCTTCACCCGATGAATATCCTGACCGCATGACGGAGGGCCGGGCGCGCGCGACGGTGCGGGATGTCGCGGCCGAGACCGGCCTGTCCATCGCCACCGTCTCCCGCGTGCTCAACGGCCAGTCCAACGTCGCCCCGCACACCCGCGAGCTGGTGCTGCGCGCCGTCGGCCGGCTCGGCGACCAGGCGCCCAGGCCGCGCGCGGCCCCTGACGCGCAGGGCGGGGCGGTCTACGTGCGCTGCCCGTACGTGCTGACGGACTACTTCGGGCTGATCGTCTCCTCCGTGGGCGAGACGATCGAGCTGCACGGCCGGCAGATGATCCTCGGCGCGGGGGAGGCGGCGCAGGGGAGCGCGGTGCTGCCCGGCCTGCCCGACCGGCCGGGCGTCGCGGGCGCGATCCTGATCCTGCCTCCCGAGCCGGGCGACGAGCTCGTACGCCTGCGCGACCGCGGCTTCCCCTTCGTGGTGATCGACCCGCGCACGCCGCCCCCGAAGGACATCGCGGCGGTGTCGGCCGCGCACTTCGCCGGCGGGCGCAAACTGATGGCGCACGTGGTGGCGCTGGGCCACCGCCGCGTCGGGATCATCGGCGGCCCCGTTCGCTGGCTGCCCAGCGAGGCCAGGCTGGCCGGCTACACCGCCTCACTGGCCGACGCCGGGGTGCTGCCTGCGCCCGAGCTGCTGCGCAACGTGCCGGAGCCGAACATCGAGCACGGCTACCTGGCGGCCCGCGAGCTGCTGGACCTGCCGGAGCGGCCGACGGCGCTGGTGGCGTTCAACGACAAGATGGCGGTCGGCGCGCTGCGGGCGGCGGCCGAGCGCGGGCTGAGCGTGCCCGGCGACCTGTCGGTGGCGGGCTTCGACGACATCGACCTCAGCCGGGCGACCACCCCGGCGCTCACCACGGTGCGCCAGCCCCTGCAGGAGATGGGGCGGATGGCGGTGACGCTGCTGATGCGGCTGCTCAGCAGGCACACACTCGAGGCGCTGCACGTCTCGCTCGGCACCGAACTGGTCGTCCGCGCCTCCACGGGCCCGGCTCCGCGCTGACTGTTTCATTTGTTACACCGGTTGACGGGCATGTTGACTCGTGTTCTGCTGCTCAAAGCAAGCAGCGTTACAGATTTGTTTCATTTGTTACACGGGCATCACCCCCCGCCCCGAAAGGACTTCCGCCGTGTCCAGAATCCTTCTGGCGCTCGCCTGCGCCGTCGCGCTGTGCGCGGCCGCGCCGCTGCCGGCCTTAGCCGCCGGTGAGCAGGTGAACGTCTGGCTCACCACCACCTCCGACTCAGGGGGCCGCACCGTCACCCGAGGCCTCCAGCAGCAGACCCCGACCGCCTTCGGCCCCGCCGGAGGCAGCGCCAACCACACGATCACCGTCAACGAGGGCACCACGTATCAGCAGTTCGAGGGCGCCGGGGCGTCGATCACCGACTCGACCGCGTACCTGCTGCGCGGCGGTCCCGTCAGCGCCGCCACCCGCGACGCCGCGATGCGCAAGCTGTTCTCGCCCACCGACGGGATCGGCCTGTCGTTCGTGCGCAACCCGATCGGCGCCTCCGACCTGTCCCGCCCCGGCATGGTCTCGCTCGACGACACCTGCTGCGACCTGAACGACTTCGGCGCCAACGGCTACGACACCAACGTCCGCCTGCTGACCGCCCAGGCCAAGCAGCTCAACCCGGCGCTGCGGGTCAAGGGCGTGCCGTGGAGCGCGCCCGGCTGGATGAAGGACAACGGCCGGATGGACCAGATGGGCTGGCTGAAGTTCGAGAATTACGCCACCTACGCCCAGTACCTGGTCAAGTACGTCCAGAGCTACCAGGCCGCCGGAGTCCCGGTGAACTACATCTCGGTCCAGAACGAGCCCAACTGCTGCCAGGCATCCAACCCGACCGCCATGAACTACCCCGGCATGTCCTGGAACGCCTCCGGCCTCATCGAGCTGACCAAGAACTTCGTCTTCCCTGCCTTCCGCGCGGCGGGCATCACCACCAAAGTGCTCGTCCACGACTGGAACTACGGTGACTACGGTCAGATCGGCAGTGCCATCCTGGCCGACTCGGCGCTGCGCAACGACCCGCTGTTCGGCGGCATCGCCTGGCACGGCTACTTCGGTGACCCGGCGGTCGGCACGCAGGTGCACAACCAGTATCCGTCGGTACGGCAGTTCAGCACCGAGCACTCGGGCGGCACCTGGATCGGCAACCAGCACAACGAGGACATGGCCGACATCGTCAACTACGCCCGCAACTGGAGCGGCAGCCTGGTCAAGTGGGGCCTGGCGCTCAACCAGAGCATGGGCCCGCACAACGGCGGCTGCGGCACCTGCACCGGCCTGATCACCGTCCAGGAGGGCGGCTCACGCGCCGGCCAGGTGGACTACACGATCGAGTACTACACGACGGGTCACCTGACCAAGTTCGTCAAGCCGGGCGCGTCCCGGATCGACTCGACCGCCAACGGCACCGTCCAGAACGTGGCCTACAAGAACCCCGACGGCTCCAAGGCCCTGATCGCCCACAACGGCGGCACCTCGGGCCAGTCCATCCGGGTCAACTGGGGCAACCAGTCCTTCGTCTACTCCCTGCCCGCTCGCACCACGGCCACCTTCACCTGGTCGGGCACGCCGGGCTCGGGCGGCGGCACCGGCGGCACGGTCACCGGGCTGGCGGGCAAGTGCATGGACGTGGCGGGGGCCAGCAGCGTCGACGGCGCCGCCGTACAGCTCTACACCTGCAACGGCACCGCCGCCCAGCAGTGGACCCGCCCGGGAGACGGCACGCTGCGCGCCCTCGGCAAGTGCCTCGACGTGGCGGCGCAGGGCACGGCCAACGGCAGCCTGCTGCAACTCTGGTCGTGCACGGGCACCGCCAACCAGCAGTGGACCTCCACCGCGAGCCGCGACCTGGTGAACCCCGCCGCGAACAAGTGCGCCGACGTCACCGGCAACTCCAGCGCCGACGGCGCCCGCCTGCAGCTGTGGACCTGCACGGGCGCCGCCAACCAGAAGTGGACGATCTCCTAGGACGACGCCCGGCTCACATGTCCGCCGTGAGCCGGGCCACCGTCCGCATCTTGTTCATCGCGTCCAGCGCCGCCACCTTGTACGACTCCGCCAGCGTCGGATAGTTGAACACCGCGTTGACCAGGTAGTCCACCGTCCCGCCGCAGCCCATGACGGTCTGCCCGATGTGCACCAGCTCCGTCGCCCCCGTGCCGAACACGTGCACGCCGAGCAGCCGCCGGTCCTCGGAGGACACCAGGAGCTTGAGCATCCCGTACGAGTCGCCGATGATCTGGCCTCTGGCCAGCTCCCGGTAACGCGAGATGCCCACCTCGAACGGCACCTTCTCCCGGGTCAGCTCGTCCTCCGAGCGGCCGACGAAGCTGATCTCGGGAATGGTGTAGATCCCGATGGGCGGCAGCTCGTGCACGTCCACCGCCGGTTCGCCGCAGGCGTGCTGCGCGGCCAGCCGGCCCTGCTCCATCGACGTGGCGGCCAGCGCGGGGAAGCCGATCACGTCGCCCACGGCGTAGATGTGCGGCACCTCGGTGGCGTAGTTGGCGTCCACCGCGATCCTGCCCCGGTCGTCGGCGGCCAGTCCTGCTGCCTCCAGGCACAGCTCGGCGGTCTTGCCCTGGCGGCCCGCGGAGTACATGACGCAGTCGGCGGGGATCTTCTTGCCGCTCTCCAGCAGGGTCAGCGCGCCGCGCGGGCGGCGTTCGACGGCCGCGACGTTCTCCCCGAACCTGAAGGTCACGGCCAGGTCACGCAGGTGGTACTTGAGCGCCTCCACGATCTCCAGGTCGCAGAACTCCAGCATGCGCTCGCGCCGCTCGACCACCGTGACCTTGGTGCCGAGGGCGGCGAACATGGAGGCGTACTCGATGCCGATCACCCCGGCCCCCACCACGACCAGCGTCTCGGGGACCCGGTCGAGGTGCAGGATGGCGTCGGAGTCGATCACGGTCCTGTCGTCGAACTCGACGCTGGACGGCCGGGCGGGCGAGGTTCCCGTGGCGATCACGACCTTGTCGGCGGTGATCTTCTTCTCCTCGTCGCCCGTGATGCCGATCGTGTGGGCGTCGAGGAAACGTCCGGTGCCCGCTAACACCGTCACGTGGTTGCGGGCGAGCTGGCTGCGGATCACCTGGATCTCGCGGCCGATCACGTGCTGGGTGCGCATCCCCAGGTCGCCGACCGTGATCTCGTCCTTGACGCGGTAGCTGGCGCCGTACAGCTCGCGCTGGTTGAGCCCTGTGAGATAGAGGACGGCCTCGCGCAGCGTCTTCGACGGAATGGTGCCCGTGTTGATGCACACGCCACCGATCATGTTCCGTTTCTCGATCACCGCCACGCGCCTGCCGAGTTTCGCGGCCGCGATCGCCGCCTTCTGCCCACCTGGTCCTGATCCCAGGACCACAACGTCAAAGTCCGCCACAACGCCCAGTCTGGGGGCGGCGGGTCAACAGTGAAAGACTCCTGACCATGACGCGACGATTCACGCAGGTCGATGTCTTCCCCGCGGCCCCCTACCAGGGCAACGCGCTCGCCGTCGTGCTGGACGGCGAAGGGCTGGGCGCGGAGGAGATGCAGCGCTTCGCCAGATGGACGAACCTGGCCGAAACCACCTTCCTGCTGCCCCCGACCTCGCCCGAGGCCGACTACCGGGTACGCATCTTCACCACCGGCACCGAGCTGCCCTTCGCCGGGCATCCGACGCTGGGCTCCTGCCACGCCTGGCTGGAGGCCGGGGGCGAGCCGCGGACGAAGGGCGAGATCGTCCAGGAGTGCCAGGCCGGGCTCGTGCCCCTGCGCGTCACGGACGAGGGGCTGGCCTTCCAGGCGCCGCCCCTGGTGCGCTCGGGGCCGGTGGCGGAGGAGCTCCTGGAGCGGATCGCCGGCTCGCTCGGGATCGGGCGCGCGGACATCGTGGCCGCCGAATGGGCCGACAACGGGCCGGGCTGGATCGGGGTGCTGCTCGCGGATGCCGAGTCGGTGCTCGCGCTGCGCCCCGGGGCGGTGCCGCACGAGGTGGGCGTGGCGGGCCCGTATCCGGAGGGCTCGCCGTACGCGTTCGAGGTGCGGGCGTTCATCCCGCACCAGGGCGCCACAGAGGAGGACCCGGTGACGGGCAGCCTGAACGCCTCCCTGGGTCAGTGGCTGCTGCGCACCGGCCGCGCGCGGGCCCCGTACGTGGCCTCCCAGGGCACCGCGATCGGCCACGCGGGCCGCATCCACATCTCCGACGACGCCGACGGGAACGTCTGGGTGGGCGGCGCGGTCGTCACGTGCGTCACGGGCTCGGTCGCGTTGTGAACCGCACCTCGTCGCCCGGCCTGAGCTGGGCGGCGACCGGCAGGTCCGCGCCGCGTACGACGCCGATCACCGGATAGCCGCCCGTCGGGGGATGGTCGGCGAGGAACACGATGGGCTGCCCGCTCGGCGGCACCTGCACGGCCCCCGCGACCATGCCCTCGCTGGGCAGCTCGCCCTCCTTGGCCCTGGCCAGCTCGGGTCCGCGCAGGCGCACGCCGACCCGGTTGCTGTCCTGGCTCACGGTGTACGGCCGCGCGCACAACTCCGCCAGCGCCTCCGGCACGAACCAGTCGTCCCGCGGCCCCGCCAGCACCCGCAGCACGGCCTCCCTAGGCCCGGGCAGCGGCGCCAGATCGACGGAGATGCCCCCTTCCGGCCTCCCCACCGGCAGCAACACCCCCGCCCGCAACGGCTCGGGCCCCAATCCGGACAACGAGTCGGTGGACCGGCTCCCCAGCACCGGCTCGACCGTGATGCCACCGCGCACCGCCAGATACGTACGCAACCCCCACAAGGGCGCCCCCAGCAGCAGCTCGGCCCCGGCAGGCACCCAGAACGGCGCCCCCATGGCCGCACCCGCCAGAGGCGCTCCCGTCAGGGCCGCCCACGCCGCGTCCAGGAAGCGCAGCCGCGCCATCCCGTAGGTCAGCTCGACCCCCGCCAGCCCCTCGGCGTTGCCCACCAGCCGGTTCGCCAGCCGCAGACTCGCCGCGTCCGCCGCCCCTGAACAGGGCACCCCCAGGTGGGCGAGCCCGGGCCGCCCCAGGTCCTGAACGCTCGCGTACGGCCCAGGCGCCAAAACCTCGATCATGCCGGCTCGAACCGCACGCGCATGCCCGGCCTGAACAACGAGGGCGGATCGCCCGCCACGTCCCACACCCGCACCGACGTGCGCCCGATCAGCCGCCACCCGCCGGGCGAGGCCGTCGGGTACACCGCCGAATACGGCCCCGCCACCGCCACCGACCCCACGGGCACCGACGTGCGCGGCGTGTCCAGCCTGGGCATCTCCAGCACCGGATCCAGCCCGGTGAGATAGGCGAACCCCGGGGCGAACCCCAGCCACCCCACCACCAGCTCCCGCCCCGCGTGCCGCGAGACCACCTCGTCCACGGAGATCCCCGCCAGCTCCGCCACGGAATCGAGATCCGCGCCGTCATAGACCACGGGAATCGTCACGGTCTTTCCGAGGTCGCCCGACGCCGAGCCCTGGCCGCGCTGCTGCCGGGCGACCGCCTCCAGCCGCTCCCGCAAGCCCGCCCGATCCACCCCGGGAGCCACCACCAGCACCGTCTCGGGCCCGGGAACGATCTCCACGACGCCCTCGGGCCGCTCCGCCCGCAGCGCCGCGTCCAGCCGGTGCGACAACTCCAGCGACCCGGTCTCCACGAGCAGCCCGTGCTCCCCGGCCGTACGGATCACGCGAACGCCTGCAGGACCACTCCGGCCGCCAGCAACGTGTCCCGCACCCCCTGCGCCAGCCTGACGGCGTCAGGCGTGTCTCCGTGGACGCAGATAGAACGGGCAGAAATCGGTACGGAACTACCGTCAGCGGCCGTCACAGAGCCGTCCACGGCCATCTGACGGGCACGCGCGGACACCGCGGCGGGGTCGTGGACGACCGAACCCGGCTCGCGGCGCGGCACGAGCATCCCCTGCGGGGTGTACGCCCGGTCGGCGAACGCCTCGCTCACCGTCGGCACGCCCTCGGCCGCCGCCACCTTGTGCACCACCGAGCCCGGCAGCGTGAGCACCGGCAGCGACGGGTCGTAGTCGGCCACCGCGTCGATCACCGCCGCGGCCTGCGTCTCGTCGCGGCAGATCCGGTTGTAGAGCGCGCCGTGCGGCTTGACGTAGGAGACCCGGCCGCCCATCGCCCTGGCTATGCCGTCCACGGCCGCGAGCTGGTAGAGCACCTCGGCGCACAACTCCTCCTGCTCGACGTCCATCTCCCTGCGCCCGAAGTGGGCCAGGTCGCGATAGGACACCTGCGCGCCGATCGCCACCCCGCGATCCACGGCCGCCGCGCACGTGCGCCTGATCGTCACCGGGTCGCCGGCGTGAAAACCGCAGGCCACGTTGGCGCTTGTGACGATGTCGAGCAGCGCGAGGTCGTCGCCGAGCCGCCAGATGCCGAAACCCTCGCCCAGGTCCGCGTTGAGGTCGATCACCATGGCACCATCATGGCGGCTCGGCTACCTCGGCGCGACGAACAACGTCTGCGTGGCCGTGCCGATCTCGCCCGTCTCGTCGTACAGGGTGGAGCGGGTCAGGCCGCGGCCCGCCGGGCCGATGACGGTGGCGGCGTCCATGCAGATCCACTCGCCGGCCGGGGCGCGGAACAACGAGATCGTCAGGTCCACGTTCACGAACACGTGGGTCTCGAAGCCGAGGGCGAGGCTGACGCCGTTGCCGCTGTCGGCGAACACCGCCACCCGCTCCACCGGCGTCATCTCCTCGCCCTCGACCAGCGGCATCGCGAGCCTGCCCCAGACCGTGGCGGGGCCGGTCTCCATGGGGGCGCCGGCGACGAAACGCCAGTCGAGCGCCCTGCCGTACCCGAAGCTGGTGGTCAGCCACGAACGGGCGTGCTCCGGCGCGGGCGGCGGCACGGGGGCGGGCGGTTTGGCCACCGGCGTGGCCGGCGTGCCGGCCGAGCGGATGCGCCACGCGCTCGCCCTGACGTACTCACGGCCGCCGGACGACACGCTCGCCGACAGGCACTGCACCCGTTTGCCGTCGCGTACGACCTCGGTCGCCACCTCCAGCTCGGCCACGGGCACCGGCGCGAACACGTCCACCACCAGCCTGGACATCTCCAGCCCCGGCCGCGGCGCGGTCCGCGCCAGCTCGTGCGCGATCAGGGCCGTGACGGGCCCCATGTGCTGGGTGCGCGGATCCCACGGCCCCTGCGTGTGCTCGGAGGCCAGGTAACGACCCGAGCCCGCCCGGACGTACATCGCCATGAAGAGCTCAGATCTCGTCGGGGATGTCGGCGATGTCGTCGAGCGCCGCGGCCAGCTCCTCCGGATCGCCGCCGATCCGCTCGGCGATCTCGATCAGCACGTGCAGCACGTCGTGGCGGTCGTGCCCGAGGTCGAGCAGCCGCTGCGCCGCCTCCCAGAGCTGCGGCGGGTCGCCGTCCCACAGCCGGGTGGCGATCTCCTCGTGCCAGGCCAGGTGCTCCTGGTCGATCGTCCCGTTGTGGTCGATCTCGAGTAACGTACGCCGGTCCGCCTGGTCGGCCGGGTTGAGCAGGTCGAGGTCGATCCCGTTGTGCGTGCCCTGCAGATAGGGGAAGGCGAAGGCCCGCCTGGCCAGCGCCGACAGGTCGCCGTCGGGCAGCAGCCGCTCCAGCAGCGGCCGGTCCAGCCCGAACGACGTCGGGTCCCGGTAGGCCTCGGGGAACTTCCCGATCGCCCCCCATACCGCGTCGAGCGTGGCCTTCAGCCCCTGCTCGGGCAGGCCCGTGCGGTGCGCGGCGAAACGCGCCCACGCCGACATCACGTGCGGCATCGCCTCCTGCTCCGCCACGCTCAGCATCACCTTGCGCGGCAGCCAGTCCAGCAGGAACGTCTCGCACTTGGTCGGGCTCACCCGCAGCGGCCGGTTGAAGTCCTGCTCGCACCCGTAGTCGATGATGTGGTCGGCGCAGCGCGAGGCCGCCGACGGGTCGGACAGGTGCTCGGCCGCGTCGGACGCCAGGAACTCCGCCGCCAGCATGGCCCGCCGCTCCCTGCTGTACGGGGCCTCGATGTGCAGCGGCGCCGGCCGCTTGCGCCCCGGGGGCAGCGCCTTGAGCCGGGCGCGGGCGAAGGCGTGGTAGGCGCTGTAGCTCTCACTCACCGGCGGCGGCGTCTTCGGCTCCCTGGTGGCCTTCATCGCCGACTCCAGCAGCGCCCTGGCCTGCTCGGGCTGGATCTCCTCGAACAGCAGCAGCGGATTGCCCGCCGCCTCGGCCCTGGCCTGCTCCAGCAGCTTGTCGACCTGGGAGGAGACCCAGGCGTCGCGCGCCATGCCGCTCATGTTGTAGTCGACCACCATGACCAGCGCGTGCCGGTCCATCGGCTGCTCGCTGTCGTTCCAGCGGTAGGCGAAGGTGCAGATCACCGTGTCCTGGTCGCCGTAGGCGTCGCGGGAGACGTAACAGCCGGCCGGCTTCACCGCGCCCACCCGTTCGGCCCAGCCCGGCCTGGCCACGCCCGACTCCATCATCGCCAGCGCCGCGCCCTCGGCCTTGGCGCCCTGGCGGGCGGTGCCCAGATAGGCCAGGCAGATCAGCAGCGTCAGCGAGGCCGGCGTGCCGGCCTTGGCCGCGTAGTCGACCAGCCCCTCCCCGAGCACCTGCTCGACGTCGCCTCCCCTGACCCGCCTCCCCCACCAGGCACCGACCATGTCGGAGACCATCAATTCCGCGTCAAGAGGGGTGCGAACGGCCAGCAGTTCGCGAGCCGCCTGCACCATTTCCTTGAACACGTCGTCTGGCGGGGTGCTCTCCCGGGGATCTCGTCGGTGTCGGCGCACACCCTCACTCTCTCGTATTCCAGGCGCAAAAGGTGCGTAGAACTCGGCCTGGTGACCCCGATGTTACCGGGGAAGGCGTTTTCGGCGGGCACGCCGATCCGGGCGTTCCTCCCGTGACCGCCCTAGCGGGCGCCCCGGGGCGGAGGCGCGGAGTTCACGATCGCGAGCAGGTGCTCGCGAGCGATGCGTTCCACGATCTCGGGCGTCGCTGAGATGCCCAGATGCTGTGCACACGCGCACACGTCGGCCACGCAGCGGTCGATCGTGTCCACGGGTACAGTCAGGAACTCTTCGGCCAGCCTGAGACTGACCGGCTCCCGCAGGAACCGTGTGGCCAGAGCGAGCATAGAAGTGAGATTCCTCTGGAGACCCAGGGGCAAACCCCCAGGAATGTCTGCAGGGCGACTTGCGCTCTCATTTCACCTTTTCTCGGGCCGGTGTCAAGGCCCCGCGACGCCTGTGTTCACTTCACCCGGCGCCCTTTCGTGCAAAGCTGTGTCCATGCGCATCCAGCTCGCCCAGCGGAGCGAGGCAGACGAGCTCCTCGGCCGCAGCCCGCTCGCCCTGCTCGTTGGCATGCTGCTCGACCAGCAGATCCCCATGGAGTGGGCGTTCACGGGGCCATACACGATCTCCCAGCGGCTCGGGCATGACCTCACCGCCGCTGAGATCGCCGCCAGCGACCCAGAAGCCTTCACCGCGCTGCTGGCGGAGAAGCCGGCCGTGCACCGCTATCCCAAGGCCATGGCGGCCAGGGTTCAGCAACTGGCGGCCTATCTTGTAGAGCATTATGACGGACAACCCGCGAAGATCTGGACAGACGTGACCGACGGGCGGGAGTTGTTGAAACGACTCATGGCCCTTCCGGGATACGGCAAGCAGAAGGCCCAGATCTTTTTGGCATTGCTGGGCAAGCAGTTGGGGGTCCAGCCACCAGGCTGGCGTGAGGCAGCCGGACTCTACGGCGAGGAGGGGTCACACAGGTCGGTAGCCGACGTGGTCGACGCCGACAGCCTGACCCGCGTGCGGGCCGCCAAGCAGGAGGCCAAGCTCGCGGCCAAGGCCGAGTAACCGCCCCGGCGATCGGGCCCGGTAAATCGGCGCTGTAACCTGATCTTGCTGCGCAATGTGGAGCGACTTTGACAGGATGCGTAGACCCTAGAGGCGACCGGGCCGCGGCGGGGGCTTCCGTCCGTACATGCCCATCGTCGATGATGTACTGCAGAATCCGGTCGCCCGGAGCTGCGCTACGCCGATACACAGTTATGGAGATGTGCCGCGTGGGAGACCCTGGCACGCGACGGAGGTGCGGACCATGAGCGCCGAGACCTCCGTTCCCCGTCCCCGGGAGTCGGATGTGGACATCTCAGACTCCGCCCTCTTCAAGGGCATGCTGTCGGAAGCGGAGTTCGCCTTTGCCTTCTTCGACGCCGACAGCCGTATCCAGCGGGTCAACGACGTGTTCAGCGATGTCGTCAACGTGCCCGCCGAACGTATGGTCGGCAGGCCGCCCGTCGAGGTGCTCACCGCCGACCTCAGCCAGATCATCACCCATGCCGTGCAGGCCGTCATCGAGAGCGACGCGCCGGTCACCGAGGGCCGCGTACGCGTGCGGTCCAGCGAGGGCGACACCCGGCACTGGTCGCTGTCGTTCTCGCCGGTCCACGACGACGCGGGCGAGCTGCGCGCGATCGCCCTGGTCGGGCTCGACGTGACCGAGAGCCGCCAGACCGAGGAGGCGCTGCGCCGCAGCGAGGAGCGCTACCGCTCGCTGGTCGAGGCGCAGTCCCAGCTCGTCTGGATCACCTCGCCCACCGGCGTCGTGGTCGAGGACGCCCCGCAGTGGCGCGCCATCACCGGCCAGGGCCTGGAGGAATACCTCGCCAACGGCTGGCTGGAGGTCGTGCACCCCGAGGAGCGCCAGCAGACCGAGGAGGCGTGGCGCGAGGCGCTGCGCGGCCGCGCCATGTTCGAGTGGAACTACCGGGTGCGCACCCGGGCCAGCGGTTACCGCCACTTCGAGGTGCGCGCCGTGCCCATCATCCGCCACGGCAGGGTGGTCGAGTGGGTCGGCGCCAACACCGACGTGACCCCGCAGCGCGAGGCCGAGGAGATGCGCGGCAGGCTGACCGACCAGCTCGGCGCCGCCGCCCTGCGCACCGCCCGGCTGCAGGGCGCCACCGCCATGCTCGCGGAGGCCCTCACGGTCGAGCAGGTGGTGCAGGTCATCATCGACGTGGGCCGCACGGCCCTGGCCGCCGACCGCTCGGCGGTCGCGCTGCTCGACCCCGACCGCGCCGCGCTCAAGCTGATCAACGGCGAGGGCATCCTGGAGGCCACGGGCGCCACCGGCGATGAGATCCCGCTGTCCTACTCCAACGTGATGACCATGGCGGTCAACAGCCGCCGTCCCGTGTTCGCCGAGTCTCCCGACTCGCTGAAGGCCCAGCTCCTGGAGGCCGGCGGCGATGAGGAGGTCCTGGCGGGCTTCCTCGCGCACGGCGATGAGCGGGCCTGGGTGGGCCTGCCGCTGCTCGCCGCGGGACGCGCCCTGGGAGCGCTCCGGTTCTCCTTCACGCGGCCGCAGAAGATCTCTCAGGAGGACGGCGTCTTCCTGGAGGCGCTGGCCGGTCAGTGCGCGCTGGCGGTCGAGCGGGCCACGCTGTTCGAGCGTGAGCACCGCACCGCCGAGACGCTGCAGCGCAGCCTGCTGCCCGACCGCCTGCCGGTGGTCAAGGGCCTGGTGCTGGCCCAGCGCTTCCGCTCCGGCAGCCGCCACGTGCAGGTCGGCGGCGACTGGTACGACGCGTTCGTGCTGCAGGACGGGCGTGTCGCGGCCGTCGTCGGCGACGTCATGGGCAAGGGCGTCAAGGCCGCGGCGGGAATGGGCCGCATCCGCAACGCCATGCGGGCGCTGGCGCTGACCAACCCGCCGCCCGCGGCCGTGCTCACCGGGCTCGACCGGGTCTTCGAGGCCACGGAAGAGGAGGAGCAGGTCACGACGCTGGCGTACATGGTCGTCGAGCCTGTCACCGGCGAGGGCACCCTGGCGCTGGCCGGGCACCCGCCACCCGTCCTGGTTTCACCGCAGGGCACGGCGATCCTGTGCGACGCCGAGCCCGGCACTCCGCTAGGCTGGCCGACCAGCCGTAGGCAGTTCCGGTTCGTGGTGCCGCCCGGCCATACCGCCGTGCTCTACTCCGACGGTCTCGTGGAGAACAGGAAGCGCGGGCTGGATGCCGGGCTCGCAGAGATTTGCAGTGTTGTGACCGAAGCGCCGCCTGAGGTCGTCAGTAGTCCGCACATGCTGCTGGACTTCCTGGTTGACCGGATGTTGTCTGGATATGAACAGGATGATGACGTTACCGCGCTCGCAATTCACGTCCCACCAGCCACGAAGAGTGACTGAATGAAACAGTCATAACGGTTGCTTTCGGGTATCAGTGCCCCGCTTACGTACGCACTACTGTCTTGGTCGGCCTAGGGTGGAGGTCAACCGCCGGGAGGTGGCCGTATGGAGTGCGGGGTCGTGCCAGAATGCTGTGCAGGTCCGTCGCGGTCCGCACGGCCTCACCGATCTCCGAGAGAGGCAACAGCCCCCCAGCGGGCATCTGGGTCCATTGTCGCCACGCGTTCGTTCGAGAGGTGTTCGTGTCGCCTGCAAGTTCGACTCGCTCGAAGCCACAAGAGCTGAACGAGCCCGTCATTCAGCGACTGCTCGAGCGTGGGCGCTCGCAGGGTTTCCTCGAGTCTGAGGATGTTCGTCAGGCCTTCGAGGAGGCGGACATCCCCATGTCGCACGCCGCCGCGTTCTTGCGGAACCTCAGTAAAGAGGGCGTGACCGTGGTGGTGACCGCCGCGGATTCGGCTGCGCCGAAGAAGTCTCGTGGTCCAGCAAAGCGCCGCACTGCCGCCCCCGTCAAGACCAAGACGGCGGCAGCCGCCAAAGAGCAGCAGCCCGAGACCGTGACCGCGGTCGTGGGCACCGCTGAAGCCGAGCCGGCCGCCAAGAAGGCGGCCCCTGCCAAGAAGGCCGCTCCGGCGGCGAAGAAGGCCGCGGCACCCGCCGCCGCCAAGAAGGCCGAGCAGAAGAGCGCTGGGCCTGCCGAGACCAAGCCGAAGACATCCGACACCCCGCGGGGCGAATCGGACGACGACGAGGACATCGAGCTCGACGGCGACGTGGAGCTTGAGGAACTCGAGGACATCGAGGTCGACGACGAGGAGATCGTCGCCGAAGCCGATGCCGAGTCCGAGGGTGACTCCGATTCCGACTCCGAAGAGGAGCCCAAGGCCGTCGAGGTCGTCGTCAAGGAGAAGAGCGAGGACGAGGTCCTCATCCTCTCCGACGACGACGATGACGCCCCGGTCGCGCAGGTCGCCGCCGCCGGCGCCACCGCCGACCCGGTCAAGGACTACCTCAAGCAGATCGGCAAGGTTCCCCTGCTCAACGCCGAGCAGGAGGTCGAGCTGGCCAAGCGCATCGAGGCGGGCCTGTTCGCCGAGGAGCAGCTGGGCGGCGGAGAGGGCGACGGGCTGCCCGTCGACGTCAAGGCCGAGCTGGAGTGGATCGCCGAAGACGGCCGCCGCGCCAAGAACCACCTGCTGGAGGCCAACCTCCGGCTCGTGGTCTCGCTGGCCAAGCGCTACACCGGGCGCGGCATGTTGTTCCTCGACCTGATCCAGGAAGGCAACCTGGGCCTGATCAGGGCCGTGGAGAAGTTCGACTACACCAAGGGCTACAAGTTCTCCACCTACGCCACGTGGTGGATCCGGCAGGCGATCACGCGTGCCATGGCCGACCAGGCGCGGACCATCCGCATCCCGGTCCACATGGTCGAAGTGATCAACAAGCTGGCCCGTGTCCAGCGGCAGATGCTGCAGGACCTGGGCCGCGAGCCCACGCCGGAAGAGCTGGCCCGTGAGCTGGACATGACGCCCGAGAAGGTCGTCGAGGTCCAGAAATACGGGCGCGAGCCCATCTCTCTCCACACGCCGCTGGGCGAGGAGGGCGACAGCGAGTTCGGCGACCTCATCGAGGACTCCGAGGCCATCGTTCCGGCCGACGCCGTCAGCTTCACGCTGCTGCAGGAGCAGCTGCACTCCGTTCTCGACACTTTGTCGGAACGCGAGGCGGGCGTCGTGTCGATGCGCTTCGGTCTCACCGACGGTCAGCCGAAGACGCTGGACGAGATCGGCAAGGTTTACGGGGTGACCCGTGAGCGCATCCGCCAGATCGAGTCGAAGACCATGTCCAAGCTGCGTCACCCGTCGCGGTCCCAGGTGCTGCGGGACTACCTGGACTGAGACCTTAGTCTGATCCGCACGAATCGCGCGCCCCGCCGGGAGTCCTCCGGCGGGGCGCGCGCCTTTTCCCGGACTCCCGGGGCCCTGGACTCCCGGGGTCCCGGCGCGGGGCACGAGGTGTGGACTGCGGGCATAGGGTGCCTCGCACTCCGCACTCCGCACCCCGCGCCTGTGCCTCGCACCCGCACCCCGTGCCTCGCGCCTCGTGCCTGTGCCTCGCACCTCGTGCCTGTGCCTCGCATCCCGTTGCCTGCCTCGCACGCTGCACGGGATGTGGGTGCGCCTCCGGACGCTGGCTGACATGACACACCCGCACCACAACGCTGCCTACATGTTGTTCGCCGCCCTCGTGGCCCTGTCGCCTCTCGTCGCCCCTGTTGCCCCTGGGCGGTTCGACGGGTGTTGGGTCGGTCATGTGCGTTCGTCGGGGCCTCGCCTTCTGGCGTGGAGGCTGGGCTAGGAGGGGTCGCTGACGTGGACGTCGAGGGTCCAGGGGCGTTTGACGCGGGTGGGTTCGGTGAGGTCGATGGTATAGCCGTGGGCGTCGAGGATCTTGGCGAGTTCGGCCGGGGTGGCCGGGGTGACGGACTGCCGCAGGAGGCACCGGGCGATCTCGCCGCGGGTCGCCTTGGCCATGTGGCTGACGACCTTGCGATCTCTGAACACCCGTACCGTCACCGAGCGCTCGCCCGGCTGCCAGGCCCCCGCGTACGTGGCGGAGCGGAGATCCACCACCAGTCCCGGAACCCGGTCCAGTTCCTTCGTCACCTGAGGACGCCAGAACGCCGCCAACCCCCCGAGCGCCGGCAAATTGACGCCCATCGAGAGCCGGTACGGCGGGATCCTGTCTGTGATTTTCACCACACCCCAGAGGCCGGAAAAGATCACCAGCGAGTCCTCGGCCCGCGTCCTGGAGTCCTCGTCCAAGGTGTCGAGGTCGAGATTGTCGTACAGGACGCCGGTGTAGAGGGCGGCGGCGGGCAGCGTGGAGGCGGTCTTCAGCGCCGCGTTCTTTGCCAGTTCACCCGCCAGGCCCGGCGTCAGGCCGAGCACGTCGAGGGCGTCGCGGCGTTTGGAGGCCCGGATGAGCGCGTTCAGCACCCGCTTGCGGTGTTTGTCGAGGGCGGGGAAGGACAGCTCGCCCACGGGCGGTCCGCTGCCCTCTGACGCCTTGCCTTCGGACGGTGGCAACAGGATCAGCACAACCCCATAGCCTATTGGCCCTGGCCAGCGCCCTGCCCGCCGACGCCACTAGGCTGCGTGGGTGAGTTTCGACCTACTTGTCCATGAAGCCTGGCCCGCGTACGAGCAGTGCGCTCACGACGGGTGGGTCCTGCGGTACGCCGGTGGCGTGACCAAGCGGGCCAACTCCGTACTGGCCACCGACCGTCCCGCCGACCTGGACGGCGCCATTCGCGCGGCGGAGGAGTTCTACGGCGAACGGGGGCAGCGCTGCGTGTTCTCGCTGGGCCCCGACGCCATGGAGGGGCTGGACCAGGAGCTGGAGCGCCGGGGGTACGAGATGGTCGATCCCACGGTCATCATGACCGGAACCCCCAAGGCCGCGCCCGGCCACGAGGTCAGGGTCGAGGACACGCCGTGGCGCGGGTGGCTGGAGACGTGGTGGGCGGTGGACGGCCGTTATGGGAGCGGGCTGGAGGAGGCCGAACGCATCTGCGGCGGGGTTCCGGCCTGGTACGCGGCGGTCGAGGAGGACGGTGCGGCGCTGGCCGTGGGACGAGCCGTCCCGCAGGGCGACATGCTGGGGATCTACTGCATGGCGACGCTTCCCGAGGCCCGTCGCAGAGGGCTGGCCCGGTCGGTGCTGCGTGCTCTGTCACGGCGGGCCGGAGGTGATGGTGGTGGGGCGCGATCGGCGTACCTGGTGACCACGGTCGGCAACTCGAGCGCGCAGGCGTTGTACCGCAGCGAGGGGTTCGAGGTCGCGAATCGGTATCACTACCGAGTCAAGTAATGCGCGCCCCGGCCGCCCGGCGCCACGTGCCCTGGCCGCCGGGTGACGCGTTCACAGGTCATGCGGTGATGTGAGCCTGGACGCCGAGCGATGCGATGCCCCAAGCGTGTGGTGATGTGCGTCCCGGCCGCCGAGCGGTGTGTGTCGCAATCCTGCGATGCCCGCCATGACGGCGATCCTGGCGGCTGGCCCCGCTGCTCGCATGCGTGGCCACGCAAGGGGGGACATGTGCGCCATGTCAGCATTTGGTCGCGTGCCACAGCAGCGGTGACACGCACGGCATGCCAGCGGCTCCGGCGTCGGGTCGGCTGAGATGCCGACACGCCCGCGATGACACCGACCGGTCTGCAGTGACACCGATCCGTCCGACATGTCAGTTGTGACACGCCTGGCAAGCCGACGGCTCCAGCGTCCGGTCGGGTGACACGCCGGCCCGTCCTCGGTGACACCGGCCCGTCCGACATGTCAGTTGTGACACGCCTGGCATGTCAGTGGCCCCGATGTGCGGTTGGACGATATGACCGCACGCCAACATGGCCACACGCCGGCAGGTGGGCAATGGGGCCCCCGACACGCCGATGCGGCGAAACGTCCTCAGTGGAAATTGCCGCGCTGGCACGCCCGCGTTGACGCGCCGATGCGTTGAACATGCCCGGCACGTCAGGGGTGACATGCCGGGCATGTCAGGGGATCCTGTGGGGGTGGGTTTGCGCAGAACGGCGGCCCCGGGCAGGCCGGGGTCGCCGTTCTGGTTACGCGATATGTGGTTATCTCATCACGACCAGCGCTGGTCAGCGCTCGTCGTTGGGGGCAATTGAAGAGGTGGTATCGCTGAGGCGAGCCGACTCGTCCAAGATGTCGGCGCCCTTTTCACGCAAAGCTGCGACGTGCTGACGCCCATGATGGGCGCAGAACAGCAGCTCCCCACCCACAGGCAGGGTCGCGCGAATGTAGGCCTGGGCGCCGCAGCGGTCGCAGCGGTCGAGGGCCGTCAGCGGCTTAACGGGGGCGAGAGCTCCAGTCACGTATCGCCTTTCGGGTCAC
This sequence comes from Nonomuraea insulae, assembly GCF_042656245.1. NCBI lineage: Bacteria > Bacillati > Actinomycetota > Actinomycetes > Streptosporangiales > Streptosporangiaceae > Nonomuraea > Nonomuraea insulae. Next base: position 106,956 of record NZ_JBHSPA010000006.1, on the reverse strand, counting down.
CCTCGCCGAAGCGAGGATCTGGCGTCAGTCACTTGGACAACATCTAACCGGACGTGGACGTTCCCAACCGCCCCCTCTCTACGCCCAGAGCAGAATGTGTCCGAAAGTAATGATGATCAGCCGGTTGGTAACGGCAAACGTTCCGGCATGGCAAGCTTGTACGCGCGCGTACGGGAAGAACGGTAAGCTACGCACACGTGTTCGATGCCTAAACCAGGGGAGCTGGAGTGACGCTAGTGGAGGCGGGTTACACGGCTCGTCACCTGTCGGTGCTTGAGGGCCTTGAGGCCGTTCGCAAGCGACCGGGCATGTACATCGGGTCCACCGACAGCCGCGGGCTTATGCACTGCCTCTGGGAGATCGTGGACAACGGCGTCGACGAGGCGCTGGCCGGTCACTGCGACCGGATCGAGGTCGAGCTCTACGCCGACGGTTCTATAGAGGTCCGCGACAACGGCCGGGGCATCCCCGTCGACGTCGAGCCCAAGAGCGGCCTGGCCGGGGTCGAGCTCGTCTACACGAAGCTGCACGCGGGCGGCAAGTTCGGCGGCGGCTCCTATGGCGCCTCCGGCGGTCTGCACGGCGTTGGCGCCTCCGTGGTCAACGCCCTGTCCGCCCGGGTGGACGTGGAGGTCGATCGTGACGGCCTCGTCCACGAGATCAGTTTCCGCCGCGGTGTCCCCGGAGTCTTCGACGGCGAAGGGCCGACGGCCAAGTTCAAGAAGAAGTCGGGCCTGCGCCTCGGCGCCAAGCTCCCCAAGAAGGTCACCGGCACGCGCGTGCGCTTCTGGGCGGACAAGCAGATCTTCCTGCCCGAAGCCGAGGTCTCGCTCGACGAGATCCACGTGCGCCTGCGGCAGACCGCATTCCTGGTGCCCGGCCTGACCCTCGCGGTCTGCGACAGCAGGCACGAGGAGCGGATCGAGGAGGAGTTCCACTTCGACGGCGGCATCTCCGAGTTCGCCGAGTTCCTGGCCCGCGACGAGCCGGTCTGCGACGTGCTGCGCCTGCAGGGCACGGGTCACTTCCACGAGACCGTGCCGGTTCTCGACGACCAGGGCCACATGACGCCCACCGAGGTGCAGCGCGAGCTCACCGTGGACGTGGCGATCCGCTGGGGCAAGGGCTACGAGTCCACCGTGCGCTCGTTCGTCAACGTGATCGCCACGCCCAAGGGCGGCACGCATCTGTCGGGGTTCGAGCGCGGCCTCCTGCGTACGATCAACGAGTTGCTGCGTGAGACCCGCCTGCTGAAGAACGGCGATGACCCCGTCACCAAGGACGACCTCTCCGAGGGGCTGACCGGGGTGGTGACGGTCAGGGTGCCGGAGCCGCAGTTCGAGGGGCAGACCAAGGAGGTCCTCGGCACGTCGGCGGCCACCCGCATCGTCTCCCACGTGGTCTCGCGCGAGCTCAAGGAGCTGTTCACCAACCCGCCGCGTGGCTTCAAGCAGCCGCTGCGGTCCGTGCTGGAGAAGATCGTGGCCGCGGCGAAGGCCCGCATCGCGGCCCGCGAGCACCGCGACAACCAGCGCCGCAAGAGCGTGCTGGAGAACTCCGCGCTGCCGGCCAAGTTGGTCGACTGCCGCAGCGACGACGTGGATCGCAGCGAAGTGTTCATCGTCGAGGGTGACTCGGCGCTGGGCACGGCCAAGCTGGCCCGCGACTCGGAGTTCCAGGCCCTGCTGCCGATCCGGGGCAAGATCCTCAACGTGCAGAAGGCGTCCGTGAGCGACATGCTCAAGAACGCCGAGTGCGCCGCCATCATCCAGGTCGTCGGGGCCGGGTCGGGGCGCTCGTTCGACATCGAGGCCGCCCGCTACGGCAAGGTCATCCTCATGGCCGACGCCGACGTTGACGGCGCCCACATCCGCTGCCTGCTTCTGACCCTCTTCCACCGCTACATGCGGCCGATGGTCGAGGCCGGGCGGGTGTTCGCGGCCGTGCCGCCGTTGCACCGCATCGAGCTGACGAACCCGGGTCGGGGCAAGGAGAAGTACATCTACTGCTACTCCGACGCCGAGTTGCACAAGGTGCTGCGCGACCTGGAGCGGCGGGGCAAGCGGTGGAAGGACCCGGTGCAGCGCTACAAGGGTCTGGGAGAGATGGACGCCGACCAGCTCGCCGAGACGACGATGGATCCGCGGCACCGCATCCTGCGCCGGGTCAGGATCGAGGACGCCGAAGGGGCCGAGGGGATCTTCAACCTGCTCATGGGGAGCGACGTCGCGCCGCGGCGGGAGTTCATCGTGAGCAGCGCGGCCGAAGTGGACCGCGACCACATCGACGCCTGACGCCTCGACGCCTGACGCCTCGACGGCCGGTGTCGAGGCGCCCGACGGCTGGCGCCTCGACACCTGAGGCTTGGCACCTGGCGGCTGGCAGCTAGACGCCCGGCGGCTGGCGGCTCGACGGCTGAGGTTTGGCGCCTGGCGGCTGGCGACTAGACGCCCGGCGGCTGGCGGCTCGACGGCTGAGGTTTGGCGCCTGGCGGCTGGCGACTAGACGCCCGGCGGCTGATGGCTCGACGGTCGTATGTCCGCGGTCGGGCGGGTGTGTTGTTGTGCCTTCGGTGGCTGAGGGGCTGGAAGGGCCTTGAGGGGCCTCAGGGCCTCTCCTGATCCTCGGCCGTTATTGATGTTCTCTGGGCCCTTCGTGGGCGTCTGGGGGGCACTCAGGGGCGCTGTGGCGAGATTCCGGGCGCATGGGTGGCGGCTGTCCTGATTGGGTCGCGTGTGCGGAGGCGGATATGTCGGGCGCGCGCGTCGGAGACGGCTGCGTCGGACGCCTGCGTCGGACGCCTGCGTCGGACGGCTGCGTGCGCGGATGTGTCGGGCCCGCGGACGGCTGCGTGTGCGGAGGTGGCAATGTCGGGCGCGCGTCGGAGACGGCTGCGTGTGCGGATGTGTCGGGCCCGCGGACGACTGCGTCGGGCGGTTGTGTGTGCGGAGGCGGATGTGTCGGGCGCGCGTCGGAAGCGGGTGCGTTGGGCGGCCGCGTGCGCGGGGGCGGGCATGTCCGTCTGGCGCTCGCATTGATATCCGGTACAGCTAAGCGTGCGGCAAGGCGCCGGGTAGGGCGAAGGTGATCACCGAGTTGGGCATTCGCTGTGCTTGGTGTGCGTTGCGGGAGGTGGGTCAGTGGGGGGAGGGTGTCAGGCGGCCTGTGTGGACGTCGTAGATGGCGCCGGCCACCGGCATGCTCTGCGGTAGGAACGGGGTGCTGCGGATGCGGGTCAGGTCGTGGCGCAGGGCCTCGTTCTGGTCGGGGACCGTGTGGAACTCCAGGCTGCGGGTGTCCACGCCCCGCTCCTGGGTCAGAGCGTGTACGTCCGGGTCCGTGACCTTGGACATGCCGCAGTCCGTGTGGGGCATGACGAGCACCCGATCCACCCCGAGCACGTAGACGGCCAGGACGAGGGTACGCAGTACGTCGTCCGTCACCCGGGCTCCGGCGTTGCGCAGGATCTTGGCGTCGCCGGGCTTCAGGCCGAGCAGGCCGAGCGGGTCGATGCGGGAGTCCATGCAGGTCACGACCGCCAGCCCGCGGGCGGCGCGGCCGGTGAGTCCGGAGCGGCCGAACTTCTTGGCGAATTTCGCGTTGGCGGCATAAAGGTCGTCGAACTCACTCATGCCACAAATGATTCACCACCCCCCAAAGCTGATGTGTTTCGGGGTGGCGACAGGCTGGACTTGGCAAACGTCCCGCGAAAGCACCTCACCTTGAGTGATGATGTCGTAGCCGTACGTACGTGATCGAAGAAGGTTAGTCGTGAGTAGGTCAGAATCGCTTGCCGCGTATCTCCGGGGTCAGGGCCGGCGCCGCCTCGACCGCGTGGAGTCCAAGGACGACGGTCGCAACGCCAAGTGCGCCCTGGCCCTCCTCGACGCCGCCGTCTACGCGGCCAGCCTGCCCGATGACGACCCGCTCATCCTCATGCTCGACCAGGCGGGCTGTTTCGGCCCGCTGGGGTGTGAGCAGTTCGATCCGGGAGAGGCGGGCACCAAGCTGATCCGGCACTGGCAGGGTGGCGAGCCGCACGAACTGCTGCTCGCTCTGCCGCCCGCCATCGACGCGGCGACATAGGGCTGCTGTCATCGGGGTCGTGTCGAGGTGGCGACGTGGGGCTGCTGTGAGGGCGCCATCGGCGCGGTGGCGTGGAGCTGCCGCCTGCCAGGAAGGCCCACGCGAAAGAGCGGGCCTAGGGGGATGGTTTGTGGCCTATGCCTACGTACCACCACTCGCTGCCGGCGAGGCCGCTCTCCCAGGCCTCCTCCGGCCGCCAGTCCGCCACATGCGTCACCCCGGGCTCGACCAGGTCGAACCCGTCGAACATCCGGGTGATCTGCTCCCGGCTGCGGTGGATGAGGGGCGCGTCCGCCTCCTCGTACACCTCCCGCGCCGCCACCCCCACCTCCGGATGGGCGTCGTCGGTGAGGTGGGAGACGATCAGGGCGCTGCCGGGAGCCATGCGTTCGCGGAACTCCGCGACGACCCCCCACGGGTCGTCGCGGTCGGTCAGGCAGTGCAGCACGCCGAGGAAGACCACGCCCACGGGCCGGGAGAAGTCGATCAGCTTTTTGGTCTCGGGGGCATCGAGGATCGAGGCGGGCTTGCGTACGTCGGCGGGCAGGATCGTGATCCCCGTGTCCGTGCCGGCCAGCAGCGCGCGGGCGTGAACGATCACCACGGGGTCGTAGTCCACGTAAACCACGTGCGCGTCCGGGTGTGCCTTGCGGGCGACCTCGTGGACGTTGTTCTGGTTGGGCAGGCCGGTGCCGAGGTCGATGAACTGGTCGATGCCCTGGTCGGCGACATGGCGTACGGCCCGGCCCAGGAAACGCCGGTTGGCCAGGCAGATGTCGCGGCTCGGGCCCAGTGCCATGATCTTCTCCGCGGCCTCGCGGTCGGCCGCGAAGTTGTCCTTGCCGCCGAGGTAGTAGTCGTACATGCGCGCCGAATTAGGCACCTTGGGGTTGATTCCCGTCGGGACGCGCGGGGGGTAGGTCATCTGGACCCTTCGGTTCGATGCCGCTAACTGCTCGAAACAGCCGTAACTGCTTCAGAAACAAAGAGTAACGCTCTTGTCACGAAATTTTGGATCTTTTAGTAATTCCGGCGCAGGGCGTAATCAGTGCTCACGGCGGTCAGGATGAGCAGGCCCTCGATCATCGGGCGGTAGGTCGAGTCCCAGCCGAGCAGGTTGAAGCCGTTGCCGATGAGCGTCAGGATCAGCACCCCGACCATGCCCCGCCAGATCGCGCCCTGGCCGCCGAGGATGCTCGTGCCGCCGATCACCGCCGCCGCGATGGCGGTCAGCTCCAGCAGCGTCCCCATGTCCGGCTGGGCCGAGCCGCCCCGCGCGGCCAGCACCAGGCCGGCCAGGCCGGCGCAGATCCCGCTGATCGCGAACACCCCGACGCGGACCGAGCGCACGCCGATCCCCGACAGCCAGGCCGCCGTGGGGTTGCCGCCCACGGCGTACACGCGGCGGCCGAGCGTGGTGCGCGCCAGCAGCACCGAGGCGAGCACCGCCACCGCCACCAGCAGCAGGGACGACGCCGTCACGCCGCCGAGCACCGTGGGCCAGCTCAGCGACTGGAAGGCCGCCAGGTGGCCGGGCCCCGGGTACACGATCGCGCCGCCGGTGATGACCAGCGCCAGGCCGCGGTGCACGATGCCGAGCGCGAGCGTGGCGATGAACGAATGCACCCGCGACAACACCACGACCAGGCCGTTGACCGTGCCGAGCAGGGCCCCGGTCGCGACGGCGGCCGCGTACCCCCAGGGAACCCCGGCGCGCTCGGTGACGAGCACCGCGACGATGGCGCTCACGGCGAGCACCGCGCTCGCGGACAGGTCGAAGACGCCGCAGATCACGCAGATCGTCATGCCGCAGGCCAGCAGGCCGACGACGACGGCCTGGTCCAGCAGGTTGACGAGGTTGCCCGAGGTCAGGAACGTGTCCGTGGACAACGAGAGCATCGCCACGAGTGCGGCGACCGCCAGGACGATGCCGTGGTCGCGCAGCGAGCGTACGGTCATTCGTCGTATTCGCCGCTCACCTGGGCCAGCGCGTCCTTGGTGCCCATGCTCACGCTGGGGGAGACGTCGGTCATGACGTTCGTGTCGGGGACCTGCCGGCCGGTCGCCTTGTTCAGGCCCAGCTCCGCGGCCTTGGCGCCGAGGGTCTTGACGGGCAGGTAGTAGGCGCCGAACCAGCGTCCCTCGCGCACCGCGGTGACGGTCTGGCGGGAGGCGCCGTTGGCGACGTACATGATGTTCTTGCCCTTCGCCACCGCCTCGGCTCCCAGGATGGCCTGCGACGCGCCGATGATCACGTCGATCCCCGGCTCTCTCTGCAGCACGTCCTGCATGGCCTTGCGGCCGCTCTCCTGCGTGTAGCCGCCTTCGAGCTGGGCCTTGACCTGGACGCCCGGGGTGGCCTTCAGCAGGCCGACGGCGGCCTGGGTGCGGGCGTTGTCGAGCGGCAGCGCCTTGAGGCCCTCCAGGTAGCCGACCTCGCAGGGGTTCAGCTTCCTGCTCTTGCACGCCTGGACGGCCAGTTGGCCGAGTCCCTCACCGTTCAGCGTCGGTACGTCGATGAGCGTGACCGTGCCGTCCACCTGGGGTTGCGCGGTGTCGTAGCGGGTGCCGACAGGGGTGAAGTGCGCGACGACGGAGATTCCGGCCTGTACGGCCGCGCGGATCGGCGGCACCACAGCGGCCCCGTCGTTGGCCTGCACGATGAACACCTCGAACCGCTTGGCGGTCACCGCGTCCTGGAGCTGGCGTACCTGCGCCTGGGCGTCGAAGTTCGGGTCGAGGAACTCGGCCGTGGCGCCGTTGGCCTTGGCGTACTCCTCGATCCCGGCGAACGTGGCGGCCGAGAAGGAGTTCGCCTTGGCGAAGCCGAAGAAGCCGATCCGTTTGGGCCCGCCGGCGGGGGCCGAGGTGGCGCCGCCCCGCGCCGCGCCGGGGTCGACGCAGGCGGTGGAGAGCAGGGCCACCAGGGCCAGGGTGGGTAACACAGTCCATCGTGCGACCATCACGGTCTCCATTCGCCCGGGACCTCGTGCTGATGATCATAGGGGCGAACGGAGGGCCGTGTCTCAGGTCGGCGCGTTGCCAGGCTTCCACTTGATGCCGCACCCGAGCGCCGGGTTCTGCTCCTCGGGCACCGGGTCGTCCTCCATCAGCGCGTCGATGGCCGCCCGCAGGGACTCGCCGGTCACCGGCACGGAGTTGCCCGGCCTGGCACCGTCGAACTCGCCGCGGTAGACGAGCTGGAAGTGGGAGTCGTACAGGAAGAAGTCCGGTGTGCAGGCCGCCTGGTACGCCTTGGCGACGTCCTGGGTGTCGTCCAGCAGGTACGGAAACGTGAACCCGGCTCGCGCCGCCTGCTCCGCCAGGTGTGTGGGGTCGTCGTCGGGGTAGTTCACGCTGTCGTTGCTGCAGATGGCGACGATCGACAACCTCGCGCCGTAGTCCTTGGCCAGGGCGCCGAGGCCGGATTCGATGTGCCGTACGTAAGGGCAGTGGTTCGAGAGGAAGACCACGAGGGTGGCGGGTGAGCCCTTGAGGTCCTCCAGCGAGACGCTGCCGCCGTTGATGGCGGTCAGGTCGAAGGCGGGCGCGCGAGTGCCGAGCGGAACCATGAACGAGTTGGCAGCCATGGCATCCATTGTCGTCTGAGAAAGGGTATGCACTGATGGGCGGTATCGCGGAGTTCAGGAGTGTCGTGCTGGACTGCCCCGATCCTCAGGGATTGGCGGCGTTCTACTCAGACCTGCTGGGCTGGCCGATCACCTCGGTCGAGGACGACTGGGTGGTGGTCACCGACGGCGGCTCGCCCATGCGGGTGGCCTTCCAGCTCGCCCCCGACCACCGGCCGCCGGTGTGGCCCGATCCCGAGCGGCCTCAGCAGATTCATCTCGACCTGCACGTCGACGATCTGGATGAGGCCGAGAGGCAGGCGATCAAGATCGGGGCGCGTAAGCACGAGCACCAGCCCAGCGAGGAGGACAGCTTCAGGGTGTTCCTCGATCCGGCCGGTCACCCGTTCTGCCTCTGCCGGTAGTGAGAGAGCTCCGCTTCCGGTGGGAAGGCCCGGGCCGGGCGATGGGGACTGCTCCCGGCCCGGCTGAGGGGCCGGCCCCGCCTCACGGCGAGGTCGGCCCCGGTGCCTCGGCGGGCCCGCAACCTAAGGCCCTTCGGCGGAGGACCTGTCATGGAAAGCCCTTCAGCGGGCCTTCAACGCCCTTTTGCGGGCCTTAGCGGGCCGCCTGGGTCAGCAGGTCCACCGCCTTTCGCAGGTTGCCCGCCGCCAGCTCCTGGTCGGCCGACGCCTGCAGGCCGGGCCGCTTGCCCGCGCCCTGCGCGACGTCCCTGGCCACGGAGACGACGGCGTCGTCCACGGCGTACGAGTCGCTCTTCGAGCGTTCGAGCAGCGCCGCGGTCACGCCCAGCGTGCCCAGGACCGCCTTCGTGTCGCGTACGGACCCGTCGGCGTTCCAGTTGCGGCCGGACAGAGCGAGGGTCAGTGCCGCGGCGGCCGCCTTGGACAGGACGTCGCCGCGGGCCAGCGTGTCCCGCGCCGCCTTCAGCCGGTCACGGCCCCGGTCGGTACGCAGCCCCCATCCGTACGGGAACAGCGGGTCGTAGGAGGCGTCACCCACGTTGATCGGAAGCTGCTCCGCCGACCGGAACCAGGTGAACGGCAACCGCCCGGTGTACGGCACCGCCCCGAACAGCGGATCCGCCACCCCGTCGCCCTCGGTGCCCGGCAGCCAGGAGGCCACCACGGCCTCGACGCCCGACAGGTCGCCCAGCGACATCGGCCGCCCGGAGACCACCAGGACGGCACACTTCATGGCCCCGCACACCTTCTCGACCGTCGCCCGGTCGGCGGCGGACAGGTCCAGGGTGCGGCCGGCGCGGCCGACGTCGCCCTGCCCCTCGGCGTACGGCGTCTCGCCCACCACCACGACACCCACGTCGTGCCCGGCCAGGCCGGCCGAGGCGTCGCGGGAGTAGGTCACGGAGGCGGCGCGGGAGCGTACGGCCTGCAGGATCGTGGTGCCTGGGGTGATCGCCCCCGACGAGCCCTGCCAGGTGATCGTCCAGCCGCCTGACTGGTTGCCGATGTCGTCGGCGTTGGACCCGGCCACGTACACCTTGGCGTCCCGGCGCAGCGGCAGCAGCCCGCCGTCGTTCTTCAGCAGCACCTGCGACTTCGCCGCCGCCGTACGGGCGACCGCCCGGTGCGCCGCCGAGCCCACGTCGCCGATGCGGGAGCGGTCGGCGTACGGACGCTCGAACAGCCCCAGCCGGAACTTCTGCGTCAGGATCCTGGCCACCGCGTCGTCCACCCGCGCCACCGGCACCCGCCCGGCCTCGACCTCGGCCTTGAGCGTGCTGGTGAACTGCGGGTACGCGTACGGCACCATGATCATGTCGAGCCCGGCGTTGATCGAGGTGCGCACGTCGCTCGGGTAGTCGCCGGGGATCTGGTCGATGGCCTGCCAGTCGCTGATCGCGAACCCCTTGAACCCGAGCCGCCCCTTGAGCGTGCCGTTGATCAGCTCGTCGTGGGCGTGCATCTTCAGCGGGCCCTGGCCGAAGTCGACGCTGGAGAAGGAGGGCATCACGGTGGCGACGCCGCGCTCGACCGCCGCCTCGAACGGCTTGAGGTGGATCGCCGTCAGCTCCTCGCGGCTCATCCTGGTGACGCCCTGGTCGATCGTGTAGTCGCCGCTCGTCGAGGAGCCGTACGCGGTGCCGCCGTCGCCGACGTAGTGCTTGGCGGTGGCCAGCACCCCGTTGTCCTGCAGCCCGTCGATGACCGTGGTCATCCGGGACACCAGCGCCGGGTCCTCGCCGAACGACTCGTACGCCCGGCCCCAGCGCTCGTCGCGCGACACGCACAGGCACGGCGCGAAGTCCCACGGGATGCCGGTGGCCTTGACCTCCCTGGCCGTGATCTTGCCCGCCTGCTCGACCAGGTCCGGGTCGCGGGCCGCGCCCAGGCCGACGTTGTGCGGGAAGATCGTCGCCCCGGCCACGTTGTTGTGGCCGTGCACGGCGTCCACGCCGTAGATCAGCGGCACCTGCAGCCTGGTCTGGCGGGCCTGGAGCTGGAAGGCGTCGACCATGTCGGCCCACGCCTCCGGAGTGTTGCGCGCCGGCGCCGAGCCGCCGCCCGACAGGAGCGAGCCGAGCAGGTACGTGGCGATGTCACTCTGCTTGCCCAGCGCGCCGCGCTCGGCCTGCGTCATCTGGCCGATCTTCTCCTCCAGCGTCATCCTGCTCAGGAGGTCGGCCACGCGGTCCTTGGTGGATTTGCGGGTGTTCAGGTACGGGAGGCCGTGGGCGTTGATCACGATGACCGGCGACTCGGCCGGAGGCCTGGTGCCCGTGCCGGACAGCTCGATCGGGATGGTCTCCGCCATCTCGTTCTGGCCGTCGGCCAGCGTCTTCACCGTGAGCGTCCTGGCCGAGCCAGAGGCCGTGCCCGCGGGGAACGTCAGCGTGCCCTGGGCCGGCCGGTAGTCGGTGCCGGGGGTGGCGGTGCCCGTGCCGGTCCTGTAGTCCACGGCCAGCTCGGCGGGGAGTGGCGCCCCGTCGGCCGTCGTGACCGTGACGCCTACCTTGACCTCGCCCTTCTCGTTCACCGGGTAGACGGGCGCGTCGGTGGACAGCCGGGCGGGACGCGGGGGCGCCGTCCCGTACACCTGGACCTCGTCCCAGGCCAGGGTGCCGGAGGCGGTGGGCAGGCGCATCGCGTAGCCCCACATGGCCACCAGGTCCAGTTCGCCGTCGGTCGGCGCGCCGCCAGGCTGGTAGTCGGTGCGGCGGGTGAAGCTCGCGAACGGGACCTCCACCTTCCGCCAGCCCGCCGTGTCGTCGGTGAACGACGACTCGAACAGCTCCGCGGCGCCGGGGCCGCCGCCGCCGTCCTTGAGCTCGAAGAAGATCTTCTGTCCCGAGCCGGCGCCGTTCGCCCAGAAGGAGAAGCCCTCGTACGGTGACCAGTCCTGGGTGGCGGGCAGGTCATGGGACCAGCCGCCGTACTGGCTGATGGCGTAGACGGATCTGAGAACCCGGTTCGTCCCAGGCGCTCCCGGCCGGTCGGTTCCGGGTTCGATCGTGAGCGCCGGGGTCGAGGCCGCGTCGTTGCCCCAGGCGTAGACGCCGGAGGGAATGCCGTCCGACTCGAAATCGGTGATCGTTTGCGGCGCGGCGGCCGTGGCTTGGGCGGGTGGGACCACGATCAGTGAGGCGGCCAGGACGAGGGCCGCCCATAAGGGGCGTCGGAACACGGTACCTCCAGGGGCAGAGAGCGCTCTCTCACATGAGATCGGCGCGGGACCGCGTTTCATAACACGTACGGAGTGACAAAAGTGAGCACCGCCACCGGGGGACCATCCCCGAACCAGCCCGCCACCCGCCACCCGCAGCCCGCCACACAGACGATCCCTGAACACGCCCGCCGCGCACAGAGGGGCCCTGAACACGCGGACGGGGGACGCCCGCAGTCGCGACGCCCCCCGGACGGAACGTCCGGAGCCGCTACGGGCCCCGGACGTCACCCCGTCATTCGTCCTCGGAACCGTCCTCAGCAGGAGAAGCCGCCGCCGACCCGCCACCGGGCAGAGCCTCGGGGCCGGAGGCGAGGGCGCCGCCGATGGCGCCGATCGTGTGCGTGAGGCGGACGCCCGAGCCGTCGCGGCGCCCGACCTCCTCAGGCAGCGGCACCGGCTTGCCCACCGCGGAGACCGCCTTGGCGGGCGTGGGACCGGCCCAGGCCAGCAACAGTTCGTCCTCGCCCTTGAGGAAGCGCTGGGCCCGCACGCCACCCGTGGCGCGGCCCTTGGCGGGGAACTCGGCATAGTCGGAGAGCTTGCCGCCGCCCACCTGTGTGCCGGGCAGCGCCGTGGAGGAGCCGGCGACGGTGACCACCGCGGCGGGACGATCGGGGTCGACCGCGCCGAACCAGATCACCCGGACCCCGTCGTCGAGCCGGATCCCGGCCATGCCGCCCGCGGGACGGCCCTGGGGCCGCACCAGCGAGGCCTGGAAACGCAGGAGCTGGGCGTCGGAGGAGATGAAGACCAGGTCGTGGGACTCGGAGACCAGCTCGACCGCGCCCACCACGCTGTCGCCGTCCTTCAGGGTGATCACTTCGAAGTCGTCGCGGTTGGCCGGGTAGTCGGGGACCACCCGTTTGATCACGCCCTGCGCGGTGCCCACGGCCAGGCCTGGGCTCTCCGGGTCGAGGGAGCCGAGGCCGACCACCCGTTCGTCGGGTTGCAGCGACACGTATTCGGAGACCGGGTGCCCGCCCGACAACGTCGGCGGGTTGGCCGAGGGCGGGAGGGTCGGCAGGTCCACGACCTGGACGCGGATCAACCTGCCCAGCGACGTGACGACGCCGACCTCACCGCGTACGGACGTGCGCACGACGCTGACCAGCACGTCGTGCGCCGCGCGATCGCCCTCGCCGGGCAGCGGCGTGGCGTCGGAGGTGCGCGCCAGCAGGCCGGTCGAGGACAACATCGCCAGGCACGGGTCGTCGGCCACCTGCAGCGAGACCACCGCGGTGCGGGCGACGCCGGGCGCCTCCAGCAGGATGGTGCGGCGCGGCGTGCCGTATTTCTTGGCCACCTCGGCCAGCTCGCCCGAGACCACCTGGCGCAGCTTCGTCTCCGAGGAGAGGATCTCCGTCAGTTTGGCGATCTCGTCGGTGAGCGTCTCCTTCTCGCGGTCGAGCTCCAGCTTGTCGTAGCGGGTCAGGCGGCGCAGCGGCGTGTCGAGGATGTAGGCGGCCTGGATGTCGGACAGGTCGAACACGTCCATCAGCCGCGTGCGCGCCTGCGCCGAGTCGTCGGAGGCGCGGATGACCTGGATGACCTCGTCGATGTTGAGCAGCGCGATGACCAGGCCGTCGACCAGGTGCAGGCGCTCCTCGCGCTTGCGGCGCCGGTATTCAGACCTGCGGCGCACGACCTCGAGCCGGTGGTCGACGTAGACCTGCAGCAGCTCGCGCAGCCCGAGCGTGCGCGGCTCGCCGTCGACCAGGGTGACGTTGTTGATGCCGAACGTCTCCTCCATCGGCGTGAGCCGGTAGAGCTCCTCGAGGACCGCCTCGGGGATGAAGCCGTTCTTGATCTCGATGACCAGCCGCAGGCCCTTGTGCCGGTCGGTGAGGTCCTTGAGGTCGGCGATGCCCTGGAGCCGCTTGCTGGTCACCAGCTCCTTGATCTTGGTGACCACGCGCTCGGGGCCCACGTTGTAGGGCAGCTCGGTGACGATGATGCCCTTGCGCCGCGGCGTGATCTGCTCGATCTCGCACTTGGCCCGCATGCGGAACGTGCCACGCCCGCTCTCGTAGGCGTCGCGGACGCCCTGCAGCCCGATGATCAACCCGCCCGTCGGCAGGTCGGGCCCCGGCACGAACCTCATCAGCTCGTCGAGCGTCGCGTCCGGCTTCTTGATCAGGTGGCGGGCGGCGGCCACGACCTCGACCAGGTTGTGCGGCGCCATATTGGTGGCCATGCCGACCGCGATGCCGCTCGTGCCGTTGACCAGCAGGTTGGGGAACGCCGACGGCATGACCGTGGGCTCGGTCTCCTGGCCGTCGTAGTTGGGCTTGAAGCCGACGGTGTCCTCGTCGAGCGACTCGACCATGAGCATGGCCGCCGGGGCCAGCCTGGCCTCGGTGTATCGCATGGCGGCGGGGGAGTCGTCGGGCGAGCCGAAGTTTCCGTGGCCGTCCACGAGCGGCAGGCGCATGGAGAACGGCTGCGCCAGGCGCACCAGCGCGTCGTAGATGGCGCTGTCGCCATGGGGGTGCAGCTTGCCCATGACGTCGCCGACGACGCGCGAGGACTTGACGTGCCCGCGCTCGGGGCGCAGGCCCATCTCACTCATCGAGTAGAGGATGCGCCGCTGCACCGGCTTGAGACCGTCACGAGCGTCCGGCAGCGCCCGCTGGTAGATAACCGAGTAGGCGTACTCGAGGTAACTCGTGCGCATCTCGGAGGAGACGTCGATATCGACGATCCGCTCCTCGAAGTCCTCAGGTGGGGGTGCAGTCGTACGTCGGGCCATCTTGTGCTGCGCGGCTGCCTCGGCCGTCGCGCCGAGGGGAAGCGCATCCTCCTTCTGTTCTCGTGCTGTAACCGTAGCCGTCAGCTCGCTGAAGAAGCGTCAGATCGGCGTGTGAGGCGTCGACGTAACCTCCTGCCGTCGCGAGACGATGACGGCCAGAGGCACGTGCGCGCACGCGAGCGGTGTGGGTTCCAACGTGTTCGCCCCTGGAGATGATGGCACGAGCCGGGTCCCCAGTGGCGTATCGAAGTCTCGGGGAAAACCGTAACGATCCATGCGCGGTTGAGCATACGGCCCGTGGTGGCCGCACCTGAGATGGATCTTCTCACGTAAGGATCCTACTCGATACCACCACTTCTCGCAGACTTGTTCGAGAGCGGCAATGTGGTCTTGACCAAGCAATTGCTTGGTCGTACGTTCTGGACTAGGGTTCCCACCTGTCCGGAGGCGTCATGATCGAGTTCCATCCCGTGACCAAGCACATCGGCGCCGAGGTCACCGGGGTCGATCTGCGCAAGCCGCTGTCGCAGGAAGAGGTCGCGGCCCTGCGCGCGGGGTGGCTCGAGCACCTCGTGCTGTTCTTCCGCGACCAGCCCATCGACGACGAGCAGCACCTGCAGTTCGCCCTGAACTTCGGCACACTCAACCACCCGGCCTTCAAGAAGGACTCCACCAGCCCCATCCACATCCTCGACCAGACCTCGCCCAAGGGGGAGGGCGGCGACGAGTGGCACAGCGACAACACCTTCGAGCCGACGCCCCCGATGGGCTCGCTGCTGCGCTGCATGCAACTGCCCGGCGTGGGCGGGGACACGTGCTGGGCGAACACGTACCTGGCGTACGAGACGCTCTCGCCGTCCATCCAGCGGCTGTGCGACGAGCTGACGGCCGAGCACGACATCACGATGTCGATGAAGAAGGCCATCTCGAAGGGGCACCCGTTCGATCTGGCCGAAATCCAGGCGAAATGGCCGCCCATCGAACGGCCCGTGGTACGCGTCCACGCCGAGACCGGCCGCAAGGCGCTCTTCGTCAACCGCGCGTCGACGACCCGCCTGATCGGGCTGAACGACCGGGAGAACGAGGCCCTGCTGCCCTTCCTCATCGATCACATCCGCTCCCCGGAGTACCAGCTCAGGCTGCGCTGGCGGCCCGGCACGCTGGCCTTCTGGGACAACCGCCCGACCCAGCACTACGCGGTCGCCGACTACACCGAACGCCGCCGCATGCACCGCGTCACCATCAACGCCTTCCCTGAGCACGCCGACCCGTCCTGAGCCGCCCCGTCCTGAGCCGCCCCGTCCTGAGCCGCCCCGTCCTGAGCCGCCCCGTCCTGAGCCGCCCCGTCCTGAGCCGCCCCGTCCTGAGCCGCCCCGTCCCGAGCCGACCCGTCCCGAGCCGACCACGCGGACGGCCGACAGGGCGCACGTCACGGAGGCCGGCCGGTGAACCGGAGGAGCGTTCCCCTGGACGGGGCCGGCCCCGTGCGGTGGGTGGGGGCAAGTTGGCGCAGCCGTAAAGGATGGTCGAGGTTTTATGGAGCATTCGGTCGGCGGGAGCTGATAACAAGGGAGGCATGATTGATGCCCCCGATGCCGGGATGCTGCGGGAAGAGGCGGAAGCGCGCCTGCGGGCGCTCGCGGGCGAGCACGCCGTGCTCCGTGAGGACCAGTGGGCCGCCATCGAGGCCCTCGTGGTCGATCGGCGCAGGGTGCTCGTCGTGCAGCGCACCGGCTGGGGCAAGTCGGCCGTCTACTTCGTGGCCACCGCGCTCCTGCGCGCGCTCGACGAGGGCCCCACCGTCATCGTCTCGCCGCTGCTGGCCCTCATGCGCAACCAGATCGCCGCCGCCGAGCGCGCCGGGATCAAGGCCGTCACGATCAACTCCGCCAACCCCGAGGCGTGGGAGGAGATCTACAGCCAGGTCGCCGAGGGCCTGGTCGACGTGCTGCTGGTCAGCCCCGAGCGGCTCAACAACCCCGACTTCCGCGACAACGTGCTGCCCGAGCTGGCCGAGAGCGCCGGGCTGGTGGTGGTCGACGAGGCCCACTGCATCTCCGACTGGGGCCACGACTTCCGGCCCGACTACCGCAGGTTGTCCACCCTGTTCGCGGACCTGCCGCCCGGCATCCCCGTCCTGGCCACCACCGCCACCGCCAACGCCCGCGTCACCCGCGACGTGGCCGAGCAGCTCCGGCTGCCCCCGGAGCTGCGCCCCGACGGCGACGACACGCTGGTCCTGCGCGGGGCGCTGGAGCGCGAGAGCCTGCATCTGAGCGTCGTACGCCTCCCCACCGCCGAGCAACGCCTGGCCTGGCTGGCCCAGACGGTGCGCGAGCTGCCCGGCTCCGGCATCGTCTACACCCTCACCGTGGCCGCCGCCCACGAGATCGCCGGATACCTGCGTGAGCAGGGGCTGGAGGTGGCCGCCTACTCCGGCCAGACCGATCCGGCCGAGCGGCTGGCGGCCGAGGAGGCGCTGCTCAACAACAAGATCAAGGCGCTGGTGGCCACGAGCGCGCTCGGGATGGGCTTCGACAAGCCCGACCTGGGGTTCGTGGTGCACGTGGGGGCGCCGCAGTCGCCGGTCGCCTACTACCAGCAGGTCGGCCGGGCCGGGCGCGGGGTCGAGCGGGCCGAGGTGATCCTGCTGCCCGGCGTCGAGGACCGCGACATCTGGGCCTATTTCGCCTCGCTGGCGTTCCCGCCGGAGGCCGTCGTGCGCACAACGCTGCAGACCCTTGAGGAGCGCGGCCTCATGTCCACCCCGGCTCTCGAGACCGCCGTCGACCTGAGCCGCAGCCGCCTGGAGATGATGCTGAAGGTCCTCGACGTGGACGGCGCCGTACGCCGGGTCAAGGGCGGCTGGGAGGCCACGGGGCGCGAGTGGGCCTACGACACCGAGCGCTACGCCCGCATCGCCGCCGAGCGCCGGGCCGAGCAGGAGGCCATGCTCGCCTACCTGACCACGACCGAGTGCCGCGAGCAGTACCTGCGCAGGCATCTCGACGACGACGCCGCCACTCCGTGCGGCCGCTGCGACAACTGCACCGGCCGGCACCGCTCACCGGAGATCGCCGCGCAGGCCGTCGAGACCGCCCGCGAACGGCTGAGCAGGCCCGGCGTCGAGATCGAGGCCCGCAAGCAGTGGCCGACCGGCCTGTCCGACCTGTCCGGCCGGATCAAGCCGGAGCTGGGCGCCGAGCCGGGCAGGGCGCTCGGCCGGCTGACCGACATCGGGTGGGGCAACCGGCTGCGGGAGATGTTCGGCGGGGAGGACGCGCCGATGGCCGACGACATGTTCGCGGCCGTGATCAAGGTCCTGTCGGCCTGGGAGTGGCGTGAGCGCCCCGTCGCCGTGGTCAACGTGCCGTCGGGGGCACGGCCCAAGCTGGTGCGCGGGTTCGCCGAGCGGCTGGCCCAGGTCGGGCGGCTGACCTACCTGGGCGAGCTGGGCTACCGGGCGGGCTCTCCTGGGCAGCAGTTCAACAGCGCCAAGCGGGTGCAGGCGATCAGGGGCACGCTGGCCATGCCGAAGGACCTGAGCGCCGCGATCGCCGGATGCGGCGGGCCTGTCCTGCTCGTGGACGACCGCGTGGACACGGGCTGGACGGTGACGCTGGCGGCGGCGCTGATACGCCACGCGGGCGCCCCGGCCGTGCTTCCCCTGACCCTGGCCGTCACGAACTAGCGGCCAGGCCGATCGTGGTCAGGTCGTAGTCCCCGTAGACCGGGCTGACGTGCAGGTCGGCCGCCTTGGCGCCGCGCAGCAGCAGCGAGCGGCGCCACGTCAGCGGCACGAGCACCGCCTGGTCGGCCACCTGTTTCTCCACCTGCGCCCACAAACCGGCCCTGACCTGCGGGTCGAGCTCCTTCGTCGCGCTGTCCACGAGCGCGTCCACGGCGGGCAGCCGTACGCTCACGTTGAAGGAGTACTCGTCGAGGATCCGCCGGCTGTCCACCTGATCGGGCAGGAAGGAGTAGGGATCCGGCCAGTCGAAGATCCACGACTTGACGATGAGCCCGATCCCCTCCTTCTTCAGATACGCCGGATTGCCTCCTTGGAGGCGATGGAAGTCCGCGATCTGCGCCGACTTCAGCTTGATCTCGATGCCCACCTTGGCCAGAGCGGCCTGCACCGCCTGCGCGGCCCCCGCCTCCCCCGCGAGGTCACGGTGCATGTACGTGGCCGTGAAGCCGTTCGGCTGCCCGCACTTCACCAGGTCCGCACGGGCGGCGGCCGCGTCGCCCCGGGGCGTGAGAGCAGGGTCGCGGTAGTGCCGGCCGGGCACTGCGGGCGGCACTAACGAGGTCGGCACCTGGTCCGTCAGCGGGCGGTCGGACGCCTGCACGGTGTTCAGATCGAGCGCGCGGACCACGGCGCGGCGGCACTCCACCTTGTCGAACGGCGGCACCTGCGGGTTGATCGCCAGCGTGCGCACCGTCGTGACGGGCGCGTCCGCCTGGGCCTTGCGCGCGGGATCGGCGAGGATCGCCGGGATCTCGGCGTCGGGAACGAACGAGCCCACCTCCGCCCCTCCCGACGTGATCAGGCGGGCCGCCTGGTCCGTCTCCATGCCGTACGTGAGCTCGAAGCGGTCGGGGAGCGCCGTGCGGTTGGGGTCGGTCGCCGGATCCCAGTTGGGGTTGCGGATCAGCTTGACGACGTCTTCGGTGGCACTCTCGATCTGGTACGGGCCGGAGGAGACCACGCCGGAGCGGTAGGTGCCCCGCGTGTCCTTCGCCTTCGGCACCGGGACCGTCTCGGGGAGTTGCACGAGGTGGTCGAACGTGGCCAGCGGCTTCTTGAGGTGGAACGTGATCGTCCGGGCGTCGGGGGTCTCGATGGCGGTGTCGGTGCCGGCCTGCGGCGACTTGTACGGGCCCTGGTAGCCGGCGGGGAGGTCGAGCAGGAGGTCGAAGAGGTTGGTGCCCTGCGCGAAGCTCACGTCCATGCTGCGGAGCACCGCGTACTTCACATCGGCCGAGGTGATCGGCGTCCCGTCCTGAAATTTCACGCCTTGTCGGAGTCTGTAGGTCCAGGTCTTGCCGCCGTCGCCCGGCTCCCCGAGCCCTTCGGCCAGGTCGGGCACGATCTGCGTGCCCGCCGCGCCCGGGGCCGGCTTGAACATCGTCAGCGAGCGGCCGTACAGGCGGACCATGTTCCACGACTGGGTCATGTACATGTCGGCCGGGTCCGTGGAGTCCAGGCCGACCGCCGAGGCCAGGCGGATGGTGCCGCCCTTCCGGGTGGACGGGCGTACGACGGAGGTGAGCGCGCTCCCGTAACCGGTGGCGACCGAGGTCGGGGTCGGGGACGGGCCGCTCTCGGAATCGTTCAGCCGCACCACCATCCAGGCGGTGACTCCCACGACGACCGCCGTCGCCGCCGCCCCGGCCGTCACGAGCAGCCCCCTCCGGCCCCGCCTGCCCGGCGCCGTGACCACGCCCATCGGTCCAGGTCCCGTCCACGCCCCGCCCACCTGCCCGGGCGCGCCCGCCTGCCATGGCGCGAGCGGTGCGGGGCCGGAGGAGCGGATGAGGTCGCGCAGGAGTTGCTCGGCCGAGGGCCGCCGCTGATGATCCTTGGCCAGCGCCGCCCACAACAGCGGCCTGAGCGAATCGGGCACCCCGCTCAGGTCGGGCTCCCCGTTCATGATCCGGTGCATCACCACCGGCAGGGCCCCGAACCCGAATGGCCCCCGACCCGTGGCCGCGTACACCATCGTCCCCGCCCACGCGAACACGTCGCTGGCCGCGTGCGGATCCCCCAGGAACTGCTCGGGCGCCATGAACGCCGGGGTCCCCACCACACTCGTGGAGATGCTCTGACTCACGTCGAGCGCCCGCGCGATCCCGAAGTCGATCACCCGTGGCCCATCGGGCCCGAGCATCACGTTGCCCGGTTTGAAGTCGCGATGGATCACCCCGGCCCGGTGGATGGCGGCCAGCGCGGTGGCGGTCGCCACGGCCAGCCGGATCAGGACCTGCCCGCCTATGGGGCCGTCGGCGGCCACGTGGTGCTGCAGGGAGGGCCCGTCCACGTACTCGCCGACGATGTACGGCTGCCCGCCCGACTCCGACACGTCCAGCACCCGCGCCGTGCAGAACTCCGCCACCCGCCGCGCCGCGTCGGCCTCCCGCAGGAACCGCCGCACGGCCCGCTCGTCCTCGGTGAACCTGGCGTGCAGCAGCTTGACGGCGACCCGCTCACCGGACGGCGCGAGCCCGAGGTAGACGCTGCCCTGCCCACCTTCTCCGAGGAAGCCGGTGAGCTGGTAAGGGCCGATGGAGGACGGGTCGCCGGAGCGTAAGGAGCGTACGCCGGGCATCGAGCTCCTCATCTAGGCGCTGTCGGGATTTTTCCACGATAACGCCGACGAAGCGGTCTAGAACGGCGGGCGCGCACCCAGGTGCATGATGGCCTTGGCCGCGAGCCGGCAGCCCGAGGACAGCGCCTCTGCCGGAGGCTTGCCCTCCAGCCAGGCGGGCAGGAAGCCGGCGGAGAACGCGTCGCCCGCGCCGGTGCCATCGACGATCTTGTCGACCGGGTCGGCCGCCACATGAACGGGGTCGGGGCGGCCGTTGCTGTACCACAGCGCGCCTTCGGAGTTCATCTTGATCACGACCTGCGGGAACCACGCGGTGAGCACCTTGGCGGCGGCCTCGGGATCGTCGCGGCCGGTCAGCACCTTCGCCTGGTCGGTGTTGGCGAACAGCAGCTTGACCCCGTTGGTCCACTCGAGGAACGGCTCGGCGCCCGTGCGCTCCAGCGGAGCGGAGGAGGCGCAGTCGATCGAGATCGACATCCCGCCGCGCCTGGCCATGTCGAGCGCCGCGAGACCCGCGTCGCGCGAACCCTCGTTGATCAGCGTGTAACCCGACAGGTGCAGATGCGTGCCCGAGGTGAACAGATCGCGCGGCAGATCCTCCGGCGACAGGGCGGCGTTGGCGCCCGGGTCGGAGAGCATCGTGCGCTCACCCTTGTGCGTGACCAGCACCACGCAGGTGCCCGTCGGCCGCTCGGGATCCATGACGAGCCGGGCGTCCACGCCGTAGCCCATCAGCTCCATGTCGCGGTTGCGCCCCGTGATGTCGGCGCCTCTGCGACCGATGAAGGCGACCTCGGCGCCCTCGACGGCGAGCCAGGAGGAGATGTTCGCCCCTGAACCACCGCCGTGCATGGTCACGATCGCCGGGGTGTCGCTCGCTCGGGCGAGTGCATAACGGGCGCGAGCGACCGCGTCGGTCATGAGATCGCCCACCACGACGACCCGCGTCATGATGTCACCACCTTGCTGCCTTCAGAACGAGCCTGGCCACGGCAAAAGTAACAGCTTCCGGGCTGCCCGTGGGGCGTACCCCCGACACAGGGCCTGAGTCGATGCACAAGCGTTGCCCAACAAGCCCCCGGGTCTTGTCATGTGGGATGCGGGTTTACGCTCGATGCTGTGGAGGCACAATATCCGGCCCACTGGGAGGCCGATGTCGTCCTGGCGGACGGCGGAACCGCCCATGTCCGCCCGATCAGGCCCGCCGACGCCGACCGCCTCCGTTCGTTCTACTCCAGGTTGTCCGACGAGTCGATCTATTTTCGGTTCTTCGGGCCGCGGCCCCGGCTGTCCGACAGGGAAGTCGAACGGTTCACGAACGTCGACTACGTCAACCGGGTCGCGCTGATCGCCACCATCGGAGCCGAGATGGTGGCCGTGATCCGCTACGACCGCACAGAACCCGGCGAGGCCGAGGTGGCCTTCCTCGTCGAGGACGCCCACCAGGGCAGGGGAGTGGCCTCCGTGCTGCTGGAGCACCTGGCCGCCACGGCGCGCGAGCGCGGCATCGAGCGTTTCGTCGCCGACGTCCTGCCCGCCAACATGCGCATGACGGGGCTGCTGCGCCAGGCCGGTTACACGGCCCAGAGCCAGTTCGCCGACGGGGTCGTACGCATGACACTCGACCTGACGCCCACCGACACCTCCGCGGAGGTGACGACCGCGCGCGAGCACCGGGCCGAGGCCCGCTCGATCGCCCGGCTGCTCACCCCCGGCTCCGTCGCGGTCATCGGCGCCTCGCGCGAGCCGGGCGGCGTGGGCCAGACCGTCCTGCGCAACCTGCTGGCCGCCGACTTCACCGGGCCCGTCTATCCCGTGCACCGGGAGGTCCGGGCGGTGGCGGGCGTGCGGGCGTACCCGAGCGTGGGGGCCATCGACGGCGAGGTGGACCTGGCCGTGGTCGCCGTGCCGGCCGAGGGCGTGATCGACGTCGTCAAGGAGTGCGCGGAGAAAGGGGTGCACGGCCTGGTCGTCGTCTCCTCCGGGTTCGGCGAGACGGGCGCGCGGGGCAGGGAGAGACAGGACGAGCTCGCCCGCATCGCCCGCTCCTACGGTCTGCGCGTCGTGGGCCCCAACTGCCTCGGCATCGCCAACACCGACCCCGCCGTCAAACTGAACGCCACCCTCGCCGCCACCGTGCCCGGCAGGGGCAAGGTCGGCTTCTTCAGCCAGTCGGGCGCGCTCGGCACCGCTCTCCTGCAGCGGGTGGCGCAGCGCGGCATGGGCATCTCGGCGTTCGTCTCGGCGGGCAACAGGGCCGACGTCTCGGGCAACGACCTGCTGCAATATTGGGAGGAAGACGACTCCACCGAGGTGATCCTGCTCTACCTGGAGTCGCTCGGCAATCCGCGCAAGTTCACCCGGCTGGCCAGGCGCATCGCCCACCGCAAGCCCATCGTGGTGGTCAAGAGCGGTGGCACCCCCTCGGGGCACTCGGCCGAGGAGCTCGGCCTGCCCGACTCGGCGATCAGCTCGCTGTTCGGGCAGGCGGGCCTGATCAGGGTGGACGACCTCATCCAGCTCTTCGACGTGGGGCAGTTGCTGGCCTACCAGCCGTTGCCGGCCGGTCCGAGGGTCGCGCTCGTGACCAACTCCGACGCGCTCGGCCTGCTCGCCGCCGACGCCTGCCTGGCCGCGGGGCTGGAGCCGCGCCCGCCGGTCAACCTGGGGCCCGCCGCGGGCCCCTCCGAATACGGTACGGCTCTCGCCGGCGAACTGGCCTCCCCCGACGTGGACGCGGCCGTCGTGATCTACATGCCGCCGATCCCCGGCAGGACCGAGGAGGTGGCGGCCGAGTTGCTGCGCGCCTCGGGCGATGCCGACAAACCGGTGCTCACGACGTTCATGGGGCATCTGGGCATGCACCCGGCCCTGCGCGTGCCGGGCGCCAGCCCTTCGCGCGGGTCCATCCCCTCCTACGCGGCTCCCGAGGAGGCGGTACGCGCCCTCGCCCACGTGGTCCGCTACGCGACGTGGCGCGCGCACCCCGCCGGGCCGCCGCCCGAGCTGGAGGACATCGACACCGCCCGCGCCAGGGAGCTGGCCCGGGCGAACCTGCCCCCCGACACCTCCTCGGGCGGGTTCGCGCAGGCCGGGCCGCCGGTCGAGATCGACGCCGCCGAACTGCTGTCCTGTTACGGCCTGACCGTGTGGCCCGCCGAGGTCGTACGCTCGCCGGAGGAGGCCGTGGCCGCCGCCGAGCGCCTGGGCTGGCCCGTGGTGATCAAGGTGGCCGAGCCGGGGGCCTCGCGCCGCGCCGGGACCGTACGCCTGGGGCTGACCGGCCCCGACATGGTTCGCCACGCCTACGCCGAGCTGCTCGGCGAGCGGGTGGAGCTGGCCGTCCAGCGGATGGCGCCGCAGCCCGCCGTGCCGACGGTCGTGGGCGTGGTCGAGGATCCGGCGTTCGGGCCCGTGGTGTCGTTCGGGCTGGGGGAGGTGACCGCGCGGCTCCTGCTCGACCAGGGCTTCCGCCTGGCCCCGCTGACCGGCGAGGACGCCTCCGCCCTCGTCAGGTCCGTACGCGCCGCGCCGCTGCTGTTCGGCGAGTACGGCTACCCGCCCGTGGCCGTGGACGCCCTGGAAGACCTCCTCGTACGCGTCGGCCGTCTGGCCCACGACCTGCCGGAGCTGGCCCGCCTCGACCTCGACCAGGTGCTCGTGGGGGAGTCGGACGTCATGATCCTCGGCGCCCGCGCCACTCTCCGCACCCCCGCAGGCCCACGTCTGGACGGCGGCCCCCGCAGGCTCTCCTAATCCGCCGTGAGCGAATGAAGTGGCCAAAGTTGCCCAATGATGCCCTGATAAAGACGTTATAGAGCGTTATATCCGGCGGGTGAGCGCACTGCCCGGTCCTGGCAGGATGGAGCCATGAGGGAAACCCGAGTCTCAGCCGCGGGCCTGCGTGAAGCGATCGAGCGCAGCGGCTACTACCCCGACCTCGTCACGGATGCGGTCGAATCCGCGCTGGGCAAGGAGGCCGTGACCGCGTTCGTGGTCCATCACGAGGCGACCTTCGATCCCGCCATGGAAGTGCGCCGCCACGTCACGGTTCTGGTTCTGTCGACGACCCGGCTGCTGGTCTGCCACACCGACGAGCACCCCGCCATCGAGGGCGTCTCGGCCTCCCACGCCTCCACCACCACCGAGGCCGTACGCCTGAGCCGCGTCCAGTCGGTCGCCGTCACCCGCGTCGTGCCCGACCCCGCCTCCTACGTCCCCGGCGTCCCTCCCACGGAGGTGACGCTCACGATCGGCTGGGGCGCCATCTCCCACGTGGACCTGGAGCCGGCCACGTGCGGCGACGAGAACTGCGAGGCCGACCACGGCTACACGGGAGCCATCACGGCCGACGACCTGTCGCTGCGGGTCAGCGAGGCCGCCGACGGCCCCGAGGCGGTCACCCACGTCCTCGCCTTCGCCAAGGCCCTCTCCGAAGCCACCGCCCGCGCCACCGCCTGACCCCCACCCGGAAGTCACGGCCCCGCCGGGCGGCGCCACGCGACGGCCACGATCACCTACACCATCGCATCGCCACAAGCCTCCCCGCGCACGGCATCGAGCGCACGGCATCGAGCGCACGGCATCGAGCGCACGGCATCGAGCGCACGGCATCGAGCGCACGGCACCGAGCGCACGGCACCGAGCGCACGGCACCGAGCGCACGGCACCGAGCGCACGGCACCGAGCGCACGGCACCGAGCGCACGGCACCGAGCGCACGGCACCGAGCACGTGGCACCGAGCACGTGGCACCGAGTGCACGGGACCGAGCGCATGGCATCGAGCGCGGGACGGCCAGGGCGGTCGTCCATCGGGGACGGGCGCGCATGCGACGCGCTCGGCGGCTCAGCGGGACATCAGGTGCGCGGTATGCGGCACGCGGTGCGCACCTGAGCAGCTGGGCGCGAGCGGCGCCGGGATCGCGGGGGCAGGGCGGCAGGCGAGCAGCCCCGGCGGGCGCTGCCGTCATGGCGCGCGGCACCCCAGGGGCGGTGCCGTTGGGGCGGCGTTGCGCGACGACCACGACCGTGCCCGGCAGCACGCCACCGCGTCGGCGCGAGCGGCAGCCCGCGTCGCCTCACCGCACTGCGCACGGCACAGGATGCGGGACGCCGTTCACGCCGCGCTGCCGTTCACGCCGCGCTGCCGACGCCCCTGGGATTCCCATGTGCTGTGAAGGGGGTGAGTGGGAAAAGCGGCAGGTGGGTCGCGAGGGGCTGGGATCTTGGAGGGTTACACTGAGGGACATGCTGGTGCCGGTGTACGGTGGCGGGTCGCTGGCCGATCTGCCTGGATCGATGCTGGCCGCTCTGGGCCTGCGCGAGCCCAATGCGCTGAATCTGGAGCAAGCCGACCGAGTCTGCCTGTTCCTGGTCGACGGCCTGGGCGCCGAACTGCTCAGTGCGCACCCCGAGACGGCCCCCTTCCTGGCCGGGCTCCAGAACAGGACGCTCACCGCCGGGTTCCCCGCCACCACCGTCACGAGCCTGTGCAGCCTGGGCACGGGCCTGACCCCCGGTGAGCACGGCATGGTGGGCCTGATGCTGGCCGTGCCGGGCACCGGGATGTTGTTCAACTGCCTGAGGTGGACGCTCCCCGACCACCTGGTGATGGATCCCGACGAGTGGCAGCCCGCGGAGACCGTCTACCAGCGCGCCGCCCGCGCCGGGATCGAGTCCGTCTACGTCGGTCCCGCCGAGTTCGAGGGCACCGGCCTGACCAGGGCCGTCTACCGCGGCGTACGCTACGTGGCCGCCGACTCCGTGGACGACCGGGTGGCCCGCGTCCATGAGGCGATGCGCGAGCGGCCCGCGCACGTCACCGTCTACTACGGCGACCTCGATGCCACCGGCCACATGGTGGGCTGGGGCGGCGAGGAGTGGCTGAGCCAGCTCGCCATCGTCGATGACATGGCCCAGCGGCTGGCCGAGGGGCTGCCGCCCGGATCCGTCCTGTACGTCACCGCCGACCACGGCATGGTCAACGCCACCGAGAAGATCGACGCGGAGAGCGTGCCGGAGCTGACGGAAGGGGTGGCGTTGCTCGGCGGCGAGGCCAGGGCAAGGCACGTGTACGCCCGCCCTGGAGCCGCCAAACAGGTGCTGGAGGCGTGGCGCGAGACGCTGCGGGGCAAGGCGTGGGTGGTGTCCAGGCAGGAGGCGGTCGAGTCGGGCTGGTTCGGGCCCCGCGTACGCGACGTCTGGCTCGAACGCATCGGCGACGTCGTGGCCGTGCCGCACACCGACCTGGCCATCACCGCCCCCACGAAACACCCGATCGAGGCCCTTTTCACCGGCTACCACGGCTCGCTGACGACGGCCGAACAGCACGTCCCGCTCCTGGAGGTACGCACGTGACCAGCCCGCTGATCACCCCCGCCGAACTCGCCGCGCAGGACGGCGTCACCGTGCTCGACGTGCGCTGGCGGCTCGGCGGGCCGCCCGGGCTGCAGTTCTACCGCGAGGGCCACATCGAGGGGGCCGTCTACTGCGACCTCGACGCCGATCTCGCCGCCCCTCCCGGCGCGGGCGGGCGGCACCCGCTGCCTGACGCGGCGGCGTTCCAGAGCGCGATGCGGCGGCTGGGCGTCTCGGACGGGCGTCCGGTGGTGGTGTACGACGACGCCGGGTCCACCGTCGCCGCCCGCGCCTGGTGGGCGCTGCGCTACTACGGCCACCAGGACGTACACGTGCTCGACGGCGGCCTTCCCGCCTGGATCGAGGCCGGGCTGCCCATCACGAAGGACACCCCCGAGCCGGTGGAGGGCGACTTCACCGCGCGTCCTGGCGGGATGCCGGCCCTGACGGCCGACGAGGCGGCGGCGCTGGTCGGTCGTGGGGTGCTGCTCGACGCCAGGGCGGGGGAGCGTTACCGGGGCGAGGTGGAGCCGGTCGATCCGGTGGCGGGGCACGTTCCCGGGGCCGTCAACGCCCCCACCACGGAGAACGTCGGCCCCGACGGCCGCTTCCTGGCCCCCGGCGCGCTCCGCGCCCGCTTCGCCGACCTGGGCGTCGGCGAGGGCGTCGAGGCGGGGGCGTACTGCGGTTCCGGGGTGACGGCCGCTCACGAGGTGCTCGCCCTGGAGGTGGCGGGCCTCCCTGCCGCCCTGTACGTGGGCTCCTGGTCCCACTGGGTCACCGACCCGTCAAGACCCGTCGCCACGGGCTGAGACCGACGTCAGCCCCACGGCTGATCGCCCGTGCCCGGGCAGACGAACCCGAGGCCGGCCCCACGGCTGATCGCCCGCGCCGATACAACCGAACCCATCGTCAGTACCACGGCTGATCGCCCGCGCCGAAGCAGACGAACCCGTATTCGCCGCTCTTCGCCGCCGCGTGCGCCAGTGCCGCGTCCGGAGCCTGCCCCGCCGCCAGCAGTTCGTGGAACATGCTCATCAGCACCTTGGCCGACTCGTCCCCCACCGGCACCATCCCGGCGATCACACAGGACGTCCCCTTGGCCAGGAACGTCCCCGGCAACCCCAGCGGCGCCCCCTCCATCGGCGTGCGCGACATCCCGGAGTTGCACGCCGACAACACCACCAGCCCCGCCGTACGCGCGACGTCCAGCAGGTCGTATGCCATCAGCGACCCATCCTCCAGCGTGATCCCGGACACCAGCGGACTGCGCGGGTGGAACACCCCGTGCGCCGCCAGATGCACCACATCCGCCTCCCCGAGCGCCTCCAGCACCGCCCCGATACGCCCGGCCGCCTGCCGCCCGCCCTGATGACAGGCCAGCACGTGGGCCACCTCCCCCTGCGCGTGCGCCAGCGCGGGCCCGGCCGCCGCCACCACGACGGGGGAGGAGGCGCCCTCGGAGCGGGACCTGCGTGAACGCATCCAGGCCGCCGCCCCGGCCGCCACGCTGACCGGCCGCTCCCGCAGGTACGGCAGGGCGCCCCACGGCAACGTGTGCAGCGCACCCACCGGCACCGCCACCAGCGGCCGATCGTCCACCTCGGCCGCCAGGGGCCGCAGCACCAGCCGTTCCACCTCCGTCGCGGCGGCCTCGACGTCACGCGGACCGCCGTGGCTGCGCAGCGCGTACCGGAGGCGGACGATCGCCTCCTTGACCTGGCACACGCTGCCCAGCCGCCGCAGGAGCAGGTGTTCCCCGCTCACGAGCACGGCCAGCAGCGTTCCCCGGTCCGCCACGTACTCCACCAGTGCCCTGCGCCCGAGCTCGGCCCGCAGCCGGTCGGGGTCCACCAGGCCGCACGCGTGCGCGGGAGCGGCCACGGCCCGCCACCGCTCCGACCACTCGAACACCGTGCGGGCGCACCCGTCCCGCACCGCCAGCTCCAGCCCGAACGCCGCCAGCCTCTCTCCCGACCTGGCCGCGTGGGCGCGCAGCGACGGGTCCTCGAACACCTCCACCTGCTCGTTCACCTCGGCCAGCCCTTCGCGTACGGCGCGGAAGGCCCCGGGGACGTATTCCTGCAGCGCCGCCTGAAGCGCGAGCGCGTGCTGGCGCACCGGCACCGGGATCTGCGACGCCTGCGCGAACTGCCTGGCCTGCGGCTCGGAGGCCAGCGAGGTCAGCCGCGTGCCGTCCGGCACCCACCGTTCCGGCCGCTCGGCGTGCCGGGTGAGCCGGGCGAGCTGCGCGGAGGCCGTCGGGTGGTCGTCCACGGTGAGCGCCGCCTCGGCCGCCGTCAGCCGCAGCGCCGCCGCCCCCGCCTGGTCGGCGAACTCGTCCTCCAGCTCGCCGGCGCACGCGATCAGCTCGGCGACCAGCTCGGGCGTGGTGGGTTCGAGCTCCAGCCGCGAGCGCAGGACGACCTCCCTGGCCAGCGGCAGCCACGACTCCCTGTCCTGCTCGGCCAGCTCCCGCGAGGCCTGCTCGGCCACCTGCCGGGCCCGCTGCGGGTCCCCGGTCAGCAACTCCACCTGGGCCAGCTTCAGCCGGGCCTCGGCCAGCGCGACGTGCGCGCCCGACCTCTCCAGATCCGGTACGGCCAGGCTCAGGATGGCCCTCGCCTCACCGGGCAGGTGCGCGGCCAGCAGGGCGCCGGCGAAGTCGGCCCGCATCGTGGCCAGCCGCTCGGGAAAGCCGGCCAGGGTGTCCATGGCCTCGTGGTAGTGCTTGAACGCCCCCGCGATGTCGCCCCTGCGTACCGCGAGGAAGGGCAGGTTGGCGGCCGACAGGCGGGCCAGGTGCCGCAGCCCGGCGCGCTGGGAGACCCGCAGGCAGGCGGTGAGGTCGCGCATGGCGGCGTCCCAGTCGCTCCGGTAGGAGTGGATGAGGCCGCGGTTGAGCAGCCCGCCGGCCAGGAACCTGCGGTCGTCGATGCTGCCGGGCGCGGTCGTGAGCGTGCGCAGCGCGCGGTCGCAGGAGGCGACGGCCTCCTGGTGGCGGCCGAGCTGCCCGAGGGCGACCGCGCGCTGGGTGTCGAGCTTGGCGCGGTCGAGGTTGGACAGGTACGCCCAGGCCAGGGCGGCCAGGCGCAGCGCCTGGAGGGGGTGGCCGCGTTCGGTGCGCAGGGTGACCAGGGACATCCGCGCCTGGGCGATCCGCCCGGGCGGGGCTCCCGCGATGCGGATGGCCTCGCGCAGGTGAAGCTCGGCGGTGTCGAGGTCGCCCAGCTCGCGGGCGGCCAGCGCCATCGATCGGAGGGCCACGACCTGGGCCTCGACAAAGCCGCTGCGGCGGGCGGTGGCCAGGATGGCGCGGCCCGCGCGCATGGCGTGGTCGGGGTCGACCAGGGAACGCAGCATCGCGGCCTCGGCCGCTCTGATGAGCGGATGCGAGTCCTGTTCGTCGAATGACGCGCTCATGGCCGGCCTCGATCGGAGACGGCCGGGAGAAGGGCGCGGCTCTCCCGGCCGGTCATTGGCGGGTCAAGGGCGGATGCGCACCCAAGTGGTCTGGATGGGTGCGTGCCCGGGCCGGTGGCACACCACGCTGAGCCAGCCGGGTGGCAGGCCTGTGGCGGCGAAGTGGCCGGTGTGGGCGATCCGCCTGGTAAGCGTGAGGTTGGGGGATCTTACATCGACGAGCGCGCCCTCTCCTGGGTAGGGGGAAATGTGTCCGGCGACGTCGATCAGCCCGTCGCCTTCCGTCACCTCGAGATCGAAGGTGAGGCCGGCTGCGATGAAGCGCACCAGATGGGAGCTGTCGTCGTCGCGGACACTGCGGATGGTGGCCGACTCGGCGTAGGCGGCGGTCGCCGCCTCGGGGACCAGAAGCCTGTAGGCGTCGCGCGCGGCGGCCGACACCTGCATCGGGATCGGGTCGTTCCCGGAGGCCAGCCGGAGGGCCGCCAGGAAGTATTCGTCGTTGATCATTGCGCTGTCTCCTGTAGTGAGATCAGAGTGCGCAGTTTTTCCAGGCAACGGGCCTTGGTCGGGCCGACGCTGCCCGCGGGCAGCCCCAGCCGCGATGCCACCTGCTGATTTCCAAGATCGTTTGCAACCAGCTGAAGGAGTGTGCGGCAGGGTTCTTGCAGGGTGGAGACCATCTTCCAGAGCAGGCGCCGGTCGTCGGCCTCCAGGACGGCGGCGGCGGGGTCAGGGTCTTCGACGACCTCGAAGGAGGAGACGCCTGAGCGCTCCTTCCGCAGGAGCAGGAGGGCTTCGCGGCGCACGGTCGTCGTGAGCCAGCTCCCCACCACCGACGGATCCCTGATGCTCGTAAGGTTCTGCAGCAGCCGCAGCCAGGAACCCTGGACGGCGTCAGCGGCATCGGCGGGGCTCAGGCCGCATGCGCGGGCGACGGCCCACATGCGCGGCCCGAACCTCGATTCGAGCTCGTCCCAGGCGGACCGGTCACCGTCGGCCGCGGCGGCGAGCAGTTCCGCTGGATCGCGGGGTTCACCCACCACGGCCTCCTTCCGTCCGGCACGGAGAGGCGATCATGCCTCCCCGTGATTATCCGGGGACTGAGCGTAAACTCTACAGACTCGCCGCGAAGAGAACTCCCAGATCGGGAATTTGCCGGGTCTCGTCGGAGTCAAGGACCCTCCTGATCCACTCCCTCGCCGGTTCCTCCCTGGCCGCGTCGGCGATGGCCCCGGCCACCAGCGGGGTGGCGAACGAGGTGCCGCTCCAGGCCGCGTAGCCGCCGAACTCGCCCGCGTCCAGATAACTGCTCGTCAGCCAGTCGCCCTGGGCGCACGCGTCGACCCAGGTGCCGTGGCCGGAGTAGGGCGCCCTGTCCTGCCGGCAGGAGTCGACTGCCCCCACGCCCACCACATAGGGCAGCGCGGCGGGCCAGAACGGCCGGTCGGAGGCGGTGTTGCCGGCGCAGGCCACGGTCACCGTCTCCGTCAGCGCGCCGATGGCGTCGGCCAGCAGGGGCGGTGGGCGGTCGTCGAAGGTGTGGCCGCCGAAGGAGAGGTTGAGCACCTGCGGGGGATTGTCGCGCATGCGGTAGAGGGTGCGTACGATCGCCGCCTCGTCGCCGATGCCGTCGCCGTCGAGCACCCGGTGCACGCGCAGCGCCGCGCCCGGGGCCCGGCGCGCCAGCACGCCCGCGATGAACGTGCCGTGACCGGCCTGCGAGCCCTCGGAGGCGTCGGCCTCGTCGGGGCCGAGGCGGGCGTACCAGTCGGTGCCCGACCACCACGGGTGCTTGGCCACGCCGGTGTCGAGCAGGCCCACGACGACTCCGGAGCGGGAGCGGCCCGGTTTGAAGCCGACGGGCGGGGCGGGGAAGGGCCTGGAGGCGGGGCCGCCGAACCACAGCGGCTGGCCGCGGAGCACGTGGTTGGGCGATGCCCGCAGACCCTGCTCGCGGAGTTCGGTGGTGACCTCGCAGGGGTCGACGCCGGGCGACAGGTGCAGGACGCAGACTCCGTCCGCCTCGGAGACCGCCTGCGTCCAGCGGGCCGCGGCGGCGAGAGCGGTCCGGTCGGCCAGCACCTGACCTGGGCGAATGAACGCCTCTCCGACTGATTGGATTTCCATGAGCGGGTATGTATCCCCGCGAGAGTTGCTGTCACCCGCCACTCCCGCACCAACTTGGTATGGCCCCCCACTGGTGCCGGATGGCGACCGACGGTAGTCTCTCCCTAGTCACTTGTGATCATCCCGGAGCGAGGCCGTTGGGGAAGGCGCACCTCGTACCGAAACGGGAGGTCCGGTGTCTGCTCGTGGCGTCCTTTACGTCCACTCGGCTCAGCCCGCGCTGTGCCCTCACATTGAATGGGCAGTCGCGGGTGTCCTTGGCGTGCCCGTAGATCTGACGTGGACTCCGCAACCCGCCGCGCCGAACGTCGTGCGCGCACAGGCGGAGTGGGAGGGTCGGCCGGGCATCGCGGCGGCCATCGCCTCTTCACTCATGGGTTGGCAGCGCCTCAGATTCGAGATCACCGAAGACGCCTCACCGGGCGTGGACGGCTCCCGGCATGCCTACACGCCGACGCTCGGCGCCTTCACGGCGGTCATCGGCGTCGCCGGCGACATCATGATCCCCGAAGACCGGCTCCGGGCCTCGATGATGATGGCCGCCCAGGGGCGGTGCGTGCTGGAGGACGAGCTGGACAAGATGCTCGGCAGGCCGTGGGACGAGGAGCTGGAGCCGTTCAGGTACGCCGGAGACGGCGCGCCTGTCCGCTGGCTGCACGCGGCCGTCTGAAACCGTTTCTGGGCGCCTGAGAAACGTGGAAAGGCCCCGCACCGGGACCGGTGCGGGGCCTTTCGCGTGAAGACGAAGTGCTACAGCGGGATGTTGCCGTGCGCACCCCTGGCCGGGGTGGCCTGGGCGAGCACCTTGGCGATGGCGCCGCGGGTCTCCCCGGGCTTGATCACCTCGTCGATGACGCCGATCTCCTGCGCCCGCTCCAGGCCGCCGGCGAGCTTCTCGTGCTCATCGGCCAGGCGCAGCTCGAGCTCGGCCCGCTCCTCCTCGGGAGCCGCCGCCAGCTCGCGCCGCTTGAGCACGCGGATCGCGGCCACCGCGCCCATGACCGCCACCTCGGTGGTCGGCCAGGCGAACACCTTGGTCGCGCCGAGCGCACGGGAGTTCATCGCGATGTACGCCCCGCCGTACGCCTTGCGCGTGACCAGCGTGAGCCGCGGCACCGACGCCTCGGCGAAGGCGTGCAGCAGCTTGGCGCCCCGCCGGACCACACCGTCGTGCTCCTGCCCGACACCCGGCAGGTAACCGGGCACGTCCACCAGGACAACCAGCGGCACGCCGAAGGCGTCACACATACGTACGAAGCGGGCAGCCTTCTCGGCGGACGTGGCGTCGAGGCAGCCGCCCAGCCGCATCGGGTTGTTGGCGATCACGCCTACCGTCCGGCCGCCGAGCCGGCCGAGCGAGGTGACGATGTTGGGCGCCCACTTGGGGTGCAGCTCGATGCCCGGCTCGTCGAGCAGCCCGTTGACCAGCGGCTTGACGTCGTAGGCCCGGCGTGCGGACTCGGGGAGCAGCGAGGAGAAGTCGACCTCCTCGACATCGCCCGTGCGCACCCGGCCCTGGTGGCCGAGGAGCGTGGCGAGCTGACGCGCCTTGACGAACGCGTCGGTCTCGGTCTTGGTCACGATGTGCGCGACACCGCTGCGCTTGCTGTGCGGCTCGGTGCCGCCCAGGGCCGCGCTGTCGACGTTCTCGCCCGTGACGCTGCGGACGACGTCGGGGCCGGTGACGAAGATGCGGCCGGAGTCGGCCAGGATGACGAGGTCGGTGAGGGCGGGACCGTACGCGGCGCCGCCGGCGGCGGGACCGACGACCACGGAGATCTGCGGCACGACGCCGGACGCCTTGGTCATGGCGGCGAAGACCCGGCCGACGGCGTGCAACGACTCGACGCCCTCGGGGATGCGCGCGCCGCCGGAGTGCCAGATCCCGATGATCGGCACACGTTCGCGGACGGCCACGTCGTAGGCGTGCACGATGTGCTCGCAACCCGCGCTGCCCATGGCGCCGCCCTGGAAGCGGGCGTCGCTGCAGAAGACGACGACGGGAACGCCCTCGACGCGGCCCATGGAGGCCAGGACCCCGCTCTTGTCCTCAGGAGTGATCAGCCGCAGCGAGCCCTCGTCGAGCAGCGCGGTCATGCGGACGACTGGATCCCGGGGATCGGCGGGCTCCGGTTCGGAGCCCCCGCTCACCACCCGGTTGTCGAGCACGGTCATTTAAGCCCCCTTAAACACGACGGCCACGTTGTGCCCGCCGAATCCGAACGAGTTGTTGACCGCGGCGATGTCGCCGTCAGGCAGTTTGCGGTTCTCGCTGTGGACGAGGTCCACCTCGATGCCGTCGTCGAGGTTGTCGATGTTGATGGTGCGGGGGACGATCCGCTCCTGCAGAGCCTTGATCGTGAAGACGGACTCGATGCCGCCCGCCCCGCCGAGCAGGTGCCCGGTCATGGACTTGGTCGAGGTCACCAGCGGGTGGGTGCCGATGGCCTTGGCCACCGCCTGCACCTCGCCGATGTCGCCCGCGGGAGTCGAGGTGGCGTGCGCGTTGACGTGCTTGACGTCGAGCCCGGTGATGCCGGCGTTGGTGAGCGCCTGCGTCATCGCCATGATCTGACCACGGCCCTCGGGCTCGGGTTGGGTGATGTGGTGCGCGTCGGCCGAGTAGCCGACGCCCGCGCAGTAGGCGTAGATGCGCGCGCCGCGCGCCTTGGCGTGCTCCTCGGACTCCAGCACGATGATGCCGGCGCCTTCGCCGAGCACGAACCCGTCACGGTCGCGGTCCCACGGCCGTGACGCGCCCGCGGGGTCGTCGTTGCGCGTGGACATGGCCCGCGCGGCGGCGAAGGCCGCCACGTTGAGGCCGTGGATGGCGGCTTCGGTGCCGCCCGCCACCACCACGTCGGCGCGGCCGACCCTGATCATGTCCATCGCGTAACCGATGGCCTCGGCGCCGGACGCGCAGGCCGACACCGTGGCGTGCACGCCGGCCTGGGCGCCCAGGTCGAGCCCGATCCAGGCGGCCGGGCCGTTGGGCATGAGCATGGGCACGGTGAACGGCGACAGCCGGTTCCAGCCCCGCTCACGGTAGGTGTCGTAGGCGGTCAGCGTGGTCGTGATGCCGCCGATGCCGCTGGACACCACGACGCCCAGCCGCTCCGGCGCCACCTCGGGGGCGCCGGCGTCCTGCCAGGCCTCTCTGGAGGCGACCAGCGCGAACTGCTCGCTGCGGTCGAGACGGCGGGACTCGGGCCGCGGCAACACCTCGGTCGGATCGACGGCGGCCGTCCCCGCGAACTTCACGGGGACGGTGTCGATCCAGTCCGTGGTGAGCGTTTCGACACCCGACTGACCGGCGAGGAGCGCCGTCCAGGTCGAGGTGACGTCTCCACCGACGGGCGTCGTCGCGCCGAGCCCGGTGACGACGACACGTACCCGGTTCGCACTCACGTTTCGCGCTCCTTGCTGATCAGAAGGGGTGGACGGGGGTCCGGGTCAGTTGTGGATGAAGTTGAGGACGTCCTTGACCGTCTTCAGGTTCTTGAGCTGGTCGTCGGGGATCTCGACGCCGAA
Organism: Nonomuraea insulae; assembly: GCF_042656245.1. Lineage (NCBI taxonomy): Bacteria > Bacillati > Actinomycetota > Actinomycetes > Streptosporangiales > Streptosporangiaceae > Nonomuraea > Nonomuraea insulae. The sequence goes on along the minus strand of NZ_JBHSPA010000006.1, from coordinate 71,070 downwards.
CTCGTCCTGGGCGGCCACGGCGATCTCGACCATGGACAGGGAGTCGATGTCGAGGTCGTCCACGAAGTTCTTCTCGGGAGTCACCTCGGAGGCCGGAATGCCCGTGATCTCGTTGATGATCTTGCCGAGGCCCTCGAGGATGTCCTGCTCGGTGGCAGCCATGTCGCTAGTTCTCCTTTGGTTTTCTGGGTTCTGTGCGGGTGGTGCCGCACAAGCATGAAGGGGTGAACGGGATTCTAGGGAATCTCGATCACTTGGCCCGCGTACGTCAGGCCCGCGCCGAAGCCGAGCACCAACGCCAGGTCGCCCGAGCGCACCTCGCCCTGCTCCAGCATGCGCGAGAGCGCCAGCGGGATGGAGGCGGCGGAGGTGTTGCCCGCGGTGACGATGTCCCGGGCGACGACGGCCTTGTCAGCGCCCAGTTTACGGGCGATGGACTCGATGATGCGCAGGTTGGCCTGGTGCGGCACGAACGCCGCCAGCTCAGAGGGGTCGACACCAGCGCGTGAGCAGGCTTCGAGCGCCACCGGGTGCAGCGCGGTCGTGGCCCACCGGAAGACCGTCTGGCCCTCCTGGTGCAGGTAGTCGTCACGGTCCTTGATCTGGATCGCGTCGGCCTTGTCGCCGGCGCTGCCCCACACCACGGGACCGATGCCAGGAGTGTCAGACGGGCCCACCACCGCGGCTCCGGCGCCATCGGCGAAGATCACGGCGGTGGACCTGTCGGTCCAGTCGACCCACTGAGACAGCTTCTCCGCGCCGATGACCAGGACGTTCCTGGCCGATCCGCCGCGGACGGCGGCGCTCGCGGTGGCGAGCGCGTAGCAGAAGCCGGCGCAGGCCGCGTTGACGTCGAACGCGCCGGGCGCGTTCATGCCGAGGCGGTGCGCCACGATGGCGGAGGCGTTGGGGATCTGGGTTTCGAGCGTGCAGGTGGCCACGATGACGAGGTCCACGTCGTCGGGGGCCAGGCCGCTGGCGGCCAGGGCCTTGCCGCCGGCGATGGTGGCCATGTCCTCGACCGACTCCCCGGCCGGGGCGACCCTGCGCTCCTTGATGCCGACGCGGGACTGGATCCACTCGTCGTTGGTCTCCATGGTCTTGGCCAAGTCGTCATTGGTGACGACGTTCGCCGGCTGGTAGTGGCCGAGGGCCAGCACTCTGCCGCCGGGGGCGATGTCGGAAATCCTCACTTGAACAGCTCCCTGGCCGCGTCGAGGTCATCGGGGGTCTTCAGCGCCACGGTCTGCACGCCGCGAAGACCCCGCCTTGCCAGGCCGGTCAGCGTGCCGCCGGGCAGCAACTCGATCATCTTGGTGACGCCGAGGCCGGCCATGGTCTCCATGCAGGCGTCCCACCTGACGGAGTTGCTGACCTGGGTGACCAGCCTCTGGAGGAACTCGGCGCCGGTGGCGACGGACTGCCCGTCGGTGTTGGAGAGCAGGGGGATCGCGGGGTCGGACGGGACGACGTTCCAGGCCGCCTCGCGCAGGCGCTCCATGGCCGGGGCCATGTGCTCGGTGTGGAAGGCGCCCGCCACGGAGAGCGGGATGAGCCGGGCGCGGGCCGGCGCGTCCTCCTTGAACGCGGCCAGCTGCTCCAGGGTGCCGCCCGCCACGACCTGGCCGGCCCCGTTGATGTTGGCGGGGGTCAGTCCGTGCTTCTCCAGACCGGCCAGGACGTCTTCCTCGACGCCGCCGAGCACGGCGGTCATGCCGGTCTCGGTGATGGCGGCGGCCTTGGCCATGGCCTGGGCGCGGTCGCGTACGAGAGCGAGGGCCTGTTCCGGGGTGAGGACGCCGGCCAGCGCGGCGGCGGCGAACTCGCCGACGCTGTGCCCGGCCAGCACGTCGGGGCTGGCGCCGAGCGCCTCGGCCGAGGCCAGCGCGGCGGCGACGAGCAGCGGTTGTGCGACGGCGGTGTCGCGGATCTCGTCGGCGTCGGCGGTGGTGCCGTAGGCGACCAGGTCGAGCCCGACGACCTCCGACCAGGCGCCGAGTCTGTCGGCCAGACCGGGCAGCTCGAGCCAGGGGGTCAGGAAGCCTGGAGTTTGGGCACCTTGGCCCGGAGCGACGAGTACAAGCACAAAATCCACCTTGCCCTGTAGAACTCCGACACGCGGATGGAGATCCGTACGAACTTTGTCCGGGGTGATTTGTAGGAACCCTACAGTGGGGATTTCGGCTGCATTACGTTAGAGCGCCCCAGGTTACGGCGCTCTCCGAGAGCCTGCCGAGGATGAGGCCGACCTGCAAGGTGAAGGCGGACCTGCCCTCCGTGGGCTGGTATCCGGTCAGCTCCGTGATCTTCTTGAGGCGGTAGCGCACGGTGTTCGGGTGCACGAACAGCAACCGTGCCGTCGCCTCCAGCGAGGTCCCCTGCTCCAGGTACGTCGCCAGCGTATCGAGCAGCGGTGTGCCCGCCAGCGGCAGGTAGACGTTCTCGATGAGCTGCTCCCTGGCGTCGGTGTCGCCGTCGAGCGCCCGTTCGGCCAGCAGGTCCTCGGCGTGCACCGGTCTCGGCGCGTCGGGCCAGCCGCAGGAGGCCTTCAGCCCGGCCAGCGCCGCCCTGGCGGACCTGGCGGCGGCGTGCAGGTCGGGCACCTCGGGGCCGATGACGATGGGGCCCACGCCGAAGCGGGCCACGACCTGCTTGGCCGCGTCGTTGACGCTGCCGGCACCGCCCACGATCACGATCAGCCGGTCGGCCTGCACCCCGGCCAGCAGGTCCATGCCGATGCGGCGGCCCTTCTCGCGCAGCCCGTCGATGACCGCGCGGGGGTCGTCGTCGGGCGCGTGGCCGGCGATGACGACCACGGGGGAGGAGGTCCAGCCGAGCGCGGCTGCCCAGGAGTGCAGCCCGTCGTCCACCTCGCCGCGGACGAGGGCGTCCACGATCAGGGCCTCCAGCCGGGCGTCCCAGGAGCCCCTGGCCTCGGCCTCGCGGGCGTAGACGTGGGCGGCGGCGAAGGCCACGTCGCGCGTGTAGCGCAGCATGGCCTGCTGGAGCTGGTCCTCGCCGCCTGGGGAGGCCAGCTCGTGGGCCTGCGCCTCGACCACCTCGACCACGACCCTGACGATGTCGACGGTCTGCTGGAGCGAGATCGACCGCTTGAGCTCGCGCGGGGCCGTGCCGAAGAACTCGATGCTGGGCGTGGGCCGGTCCTTGCCCGCGTACTGGAACCACTCGACGAACGCCGCGATCCCGGCCTGGGCCACGAGCCCGACCCACGACCGGTCCTCGGCGCTGAGCGCGCGGAACCACGGCAACTGCTCGTCCATGCGCGCCATCGCCGCCGTGCCGAGCGAGCCCATGGCCCGCTCAAGCCTGCGCGTGGTGTCCTCCCGGGTCCGGTCTGTCACGCCTCCTAGAGTGCCAGGTCTCCCCCGATGACCGGAACAGAGGTTCAGATCACGGCCACGGCCGTGATCAGGCCGATCGCCAGGTGGGTCACCGCCAGCAGACGGGAGCCGGGCTGCAGCTCGCTCTCCTTGACGAGGTCTCGTACGGAGATGCCGACCACCCGGTCGAACACCAGCATCGCCACCGTCTGCACCACGATCCCGACGAGACCGAACACCGCCGTGCCCGCCAGCCCCTCGGCGAGCCGCCCGCCGGAGGACCAGATGGAGGCGGCCACGATCAGGCCCACGGCGGCCAGCGCCGAGGTGGTGAGCAGGGTGGCGTTCGGGTTGCGCTCGGTGCGGATGATCTCGCTCAGCTTGCCGGGCGTGGCCCAGTCGATCACGTAGAAGCCGATGATCATCAGGATGACGCCGACGGCGGCGTAGGCGGCGATGGCTCCCGAGCCGCGGGCGAGGGTCTCAAGCAGGGTCACGTGCGTTCCAATCAAAGGAGGGTGTCAGTCGGCGATGCGGTGCGGGACGAAGGAGGAGGTGTCGTCGGTGATCAGGCCGGTCGTCTCCCTGATGCCCAGCCCGGCGGCCTCGTCGGCGATCATCCAGGCGCCGAGCACCGGGCGCTGCCCCTCGAACACGGGCAGGGCCTCGAAGCCCTGGAAGACGTACCCCTCCCGGCCGTAGGCGCCGGGCGTCTCCTGCGTGCCCTCCGGGGTGACGATGCGCATCGAGGCGCCCTCCCTGCCGAGCAGCGGCTTGGCGATGTAGGAGGTCAGGTCGCGGGGGCCGTCGAGGTAGGCGGGCAGCAGGTTGGGATGGCCGGGGTTGAGCTCCCACAACACGGCCAGCAGGGCCTTGTTCGACAGCAGGGTCTTCCACAGCGGCTCGATCCAGGTGGCGTGCCGTACGGCCTGCCGCCCGAAGTCGTCGCTCAGCATCCACTCCCACGGATAGAGCTTGAACGCCGAGCGGATCACGCGCTCCTCGACGTCGACGAAGCGGCGGTTGAGCTCGTCCCAGCCGATGTCCTCCATGGCCACGGCCACGGTGTGCAGGCCCGCCTGTTCGGCGGTCTCCTGCAGGTAGGCCACCGTCATGGCCTCCTCGCCCGTCTCGTCCGCGTTGGTGAAGGCGAAGTGGGTGGGCCCCGACGGGAGCCGAAGCGCGCGCCAGCGGTCGATGAGGCGTTCGTGCACCGAGTTCCACTGGTCGCCGTCGGGGAAGACGTCCTGCAGCCAGAACCACTGCACGACCGAGGACTCCACCAGCGACGTGGGCGTGTCGGCGTTGTACTCCAGCAGCTTGGCCGCTCCGGTGCCGTCGTAGCGCAGGTCGAAGCGGCCGTACACGTACGGGTCGCGCCGCTCCCACGAGCGGGCCACCTCCTCCCACGCCCACTCGGGGATGGCGAAGTCGGCGAAGCGCCCGGCAGAGACCACGTGCTCGACGGCCCGCAGGCACATCTCGTGCAGCTCCTCGACCTGCGTCTCCAGCTCCTCGACCTCGTCCATCGAGAAGACGTAGTGCACGGATTCGTCCCAGTACGGCCGGCTCAGCCCCGCCGGATGCGCGGCACGGTGGTAGGCCAGGCCCTGGCTCTCGATCGTCTTCTCCCAGTCGTTCCTGGGAGTGCCATGTTCGCGGCGCATGCGTCAGCTACCGCCGCTCCAGCTCCGGCCGAAGCCGCCCCGCTGGATCTCCTTGCCGCTCCGGCTGGTGATCTTCGCCTCGGAGGGGCGCAGGGTGGTGCCGCCCGAGATGCGGTTGCCGACTCTCCGCCCGCCGTAGTACCACAGGTACGCCCCCCGGGAACCGGCGTAGTAATGGGTCGAGGTGCCGTCGTCGTCGCAATTGTCGTCGTCCACGACCTCGTACGTGCCGTCGTCCAGCCGGATGGTGCAGTCCGCGGTGACCTCGTCGTCGTCCGCCACGGCGGCGCAGTAGCCGACCACCATCACGGACAGGACCCCGAGCACGACCAGCGGGATGACCTTCGACGACTTGCGCGGTGGCTCTTTGGGCGCTTGCGCCGGATTTGACATCAAACTCCTGCTTTCCTGGGCCGATCAGCCTAGCGGTGGCCCTTGTCCCTGTTCAATGTGTATGTCCCTGTGGTTGCCGTTGACTTGGGTATGAATGGACGCATGGAACCGGACGAGGCCTTGCGCGAGATCGCCTTTCTGCTCGAGCGGGCGGGCGAGCCCACCTACCGCGTGCGTGCCTTCCGCCGCGCCGCCGCGGTCGTGGACGAGCTGCCCAGAGACGAGCTCGTCCGGCTGACCCGCGGTGGCGGGCTCGGTGGCTTGCCGGGTATCGGCAAGGTCACCGCCCTTGTGATAAACGAAAGCCTTGACGGACAGGTTCCGACTTATCTGCGCAGAATGCGGGCCACCGAGGGCGTCGAGCTCGACGCCGAGACCGCCGAACTGCGGGCCGCGCTCAAAGGCGATCTGCACAGCCATTCCGACTGGTCGGACGGGGGGTCGCCGATCGAGGAGATGGCGGAGGCGGCGATCTCGCTCGGGCACGAATACGTCGCGCTGACCGACCACTCGCCGCGCCTGACCGTGGCCAACGGGTTGTCGGCGGAACGGCTGGAGCGCCAGCTTGAGGTGGTGGGCAAGCTGAACGAGCGGCTGGCGCCGTTCAGGATCCTGACCGGGATCGAGGTGGACATCAACCTCGACGGCTCTCTCGACCAGGAGCCCGAGCTGCTGGAGCGGCTCGACGTGGTGGTGGCCAGCGTGCACTCCAAGCTGCGGATGGGCGGCGAGGAGATGACCAGGCGGATGGTCACCGCCGTGGCCAACCCGCTGGTGGACGTGCTCGGGCACTGCACGGGGCGGGTGGTGCAGGCGGGCGGGAAGCGCGGGACGAAGCGGCCGGAGTCGGAGTTCGAGGCGGAGCTGGTCTTCGAGGCGTGCCGTCAGTTCGGGGTGGCGGTCGAGATCAACTCCCGGCCCGACCGGCTCGATCCGCCGAAGCGGCTGATGCGGCTGGCGTACGAGATGGGGTGCGTGTTCGCGATCGACTCCGACGCGCACGCGCCCGGGCAGCTCGACTGGCAGCGGCACGGATGCGAGCGCGCCGCCCGGTGCGGCATCGAGGCCGGGCGCGTCGTGAACACCTGGTCGCTCGACCGGCTGACGGACTGGGTGTCGTGAGAAAACCCGACCGGCTGACGGAGTGGGCGTCGTGAGAAACCCGACCGGCTGACGGAGTGGGTGTCGTGAGAAAACCCGACCGGCTGACGGAGTGGGCGTCGTGAGAAACCCGACCGGCTGACGGAGTGGGCGTCGTGAGAAAATCGGGCCGTCGTTGCGTGGCGGTGAAAGGCGAGCCGATCGCCGCTCCCGTCAGAGGGGCTTGAGGCACTCGCCGAACCGTGAGACCCCTGTGGCCGCGCGGTTACGTGGGTGTCCCGGGGCTACCGGGCGGCCCGCGATTGTCGGTGGCTCGGCGTAGCGTCTCGGCTGTGAACCGTACCGACCGGCTCTACGCGCTCGTCGAAAACCTGCGCGCCATCTCACCCCGCTGCCGCTCCGCCCGCGAGCTCGCCCAGCGGTTCGAGGTGAGCGTGCGCACGATCGAGCGCGACATCACCGCGCTGCAGGAGTCGGGCGTCCCGATCTATGCCGAGCCGGGGCGCAAGGGCGGTTACGCGATCGACAAGAAGCTGTCCCTGCCGCCGCTCAACTTCACCCCCGCCGAGGCGGTGGCCATCGCGGTGGCGCTCAGCCAGGCCGGTGACCAGCCGTTCGGCAGGCAGGCGCGCAGCGCGTTACGCAAGGTCGTGGCCGCCATGCCCGGGTCGGAGGGTGACCTGGCCAGAGAGCTGGCCCGGCGCGTGCAACTCGTCCACGTGCCCCGGGAGCAGGACAACGAGATCCAGCCGCTGGGCGCCGAGGGCATCTCGCGGGCCATCGAGGAGGCGCTGTTGCGGCGGCGGGTGCTCAGGCTCGACTACGCCGACGCCAAGGGGGCGCTGACCTCGCGCGACGTGGAGCCCGGGGTGTTCCTGGGCGGGCGGGGCGGGTTCTGGTATCTCGTGGCGTGGTGCCGGCTGCGTGATGACGTGCGCGTCTTCCGGCTCGATCGCATCGCCTCCGCCACCGTCACCGCCGAGCGGTGTCCCGAGCGGCCGCTCGAAGGGTTCGCGACCGAGGTCCCCGAGATGGTCGTGCACGGAACAATGCTCGATTAGTCAATCGAAAACACCGACATAGGGTTGTCGCCACAGCGTTAGATCGTTGCCTTGTTCGAGAAACTAGGAGACGATGATGGACAACACGGTGACGTGGTTCGAGGTCGCTACCGACGACCCCGACGGCGCCCAGCAGTTCTACGGTGGGTTGTTCGGCTGGACGTTCGCCGCCGGCGCGGAGGGGCCGATCGACTACCGGGCGATCGGTTATCCGGGGGCTGAGCAGCCTGGGGGCGGGCTCTACAACACCAAGGGCGAGTTCCCCGCCCACGCGGTCTTCCACGTGCAGGTGGCCTCCGTCGAGGAGACCTGCGCCAAGAGCGAGGAGCTGGGCGGCAAGGTCGTCGTCAAGGTGATCGACGACGGCGCCGGCACCGACTTCGCCTACCTGCGTGATGTGTCCGGCAGCCTCTTCGGGGTCTTCCACCGCAGGTGATCACCGTCTCGCCGGGCCGGGGAGTGCGCCTTCCCCGCGAATGTCCCGGCCGGCGAGCGGGCCGCGTCCCTGGGCTGGTCCCGGTCGCGGTTCACCCCAGAGCCCTGGACACGCCGCCGATCGCCGAGCGGCGGCGCGTCCAGGGCCACTCCCGGGCCCTGAAGGACCGTAGAGGGTGGCTGTGGCGCTCCCGGCCTGGAGATGGCACTTGGTGGAACCCCGTTGGAACGCCTACCACGTGGGTGCCAAGGAGGCGCCATCTCGCATGACGCAAGGGGACGCACATGTCAGCACGTGAATCGAGCGACCCAGGGGGCCGGGCGGCGAACAGCGGACTTCGAGGCCGGGCGCGGCGCGTGGCGGGGGTGCTCGGAGGCGTGGCGGCGCTGGCCGTTCTGCCGGTCGCCCTGGTCGCGCAGCCCGCGACGGCGGCACCGTGCTACGGCGACTGCCAGCCTGGTGTGGTGCGCTCCCCGGGGGTCCTCAAGTACGACGCCCCCGTGGGACTGAACGACCAGATCACCGTCAGCCCGGCTCCCGGCGGGCTCTTTACGGTCACCGACCCCGCCGCCACGCTCATCGTGGGCCCCGGATGCACGCTGGTGACTCCGCACGAGGCACGCTGCGCGGCACCGACCTCGGGAACCATGGCCGTCCGAGGGCTGGACGGCGATGACGTGATCACGAACGCCACGGGCCTCACCGCGCGCCTGAGCGGCGACGCCGGCAACGACCAGGTCGTCGGCGGCTCCGGCGACGACACGCTGATCGGCGGGGTCGGCGGCGATGTGCTGCGCGGCGGCGGCGGCTCCGACACCGCCCAATACCAGGCCACCCCCAACCTGCTCGGCGTCCGGGCCGACCTCGACGGCGCGAGCGGCGACGACGGCAGCGCCGACGACGGGCCCGCGGGAGCCAGGGACACCATCGCCGCGGACGTGGAGAACCTGGAAGGAACCAACTTCGGCGACGTGCTGATCGGCAACGGGGGGCCGAACGTCATCAACGGCGGAGGCGGCAGCGACCAGATCCAGGGTCTGGGCGGCGACGACGACCTCACCGGCGAGAGCGGCACCGGAACCCTCGACGGCGGCGCGGGCGGCGACCACTGCACGTCCGACAACCGGTCCGTGTCGGCGCCGCCCTACACCTTCGTCGGCTGCGAGTTCACGCTGATCATCGGTGCGGGTGGCTGAGCCGCCGGCCCGGGCGGCTTCAGAGAGCGGCTGTGGTGAGCCAGCGGGTCAGGAAGTCGTGGTCGCCGTAGACGGTGAGGGCGTCGGGGGAGCGGCGGCCGTACAGGAGGAGGAGCAGGTCGCTCACCGGGCCCTGGACGGCGGCGGAGCTCTTGGCGTGGCCGCGTGACCAGGTGATCTTCCCGGCGGGGCCCTGCGTGATGGTCCACTCGCCGTCGGTGTCGCTCGCGTGCAGGTGGATCGTGGCCCCCTCCGCGTCGAGCCGGGCCAGCGGCCGGGTGACCCATGCGGCGTGCGGCAGGTTGTGAAGGAACTCCTCGATTCCGTCGACCGCGGTCCCCGCCGGGATCTCCGGGTCGAGGCCGAGCGCGAGCTCGGCGTCGGCCCGGTGCACCACCAGCTCGAACAACATCCGGCGCGGCCACCAGGAGGCCCGCTTGTCCGGGCCCCACGTCCACACCGGCGTCGCCGGGTCGGTGACGCGCAGGGTCTCCAGCAGGTCGGCGGCCCCGGACCTCAGCCAGGCCGCGTCGCCGCTCTGCCCCTCGGCCAGCCCGCTGGGCACCTCCCGCGACCAGATCTTCTCCTGGACCCGTTCGCGCAGGACGTGCGCCGCCCAGCGGTGGGTCTGGCCGACATGCGTGACCAGCTCGGCGAGCGTCCATCCCGGGCATGTGGGCACCGGGATGGACAGGTCGTCGGAAAGGTCCGCCAGACGCGCGGTCTCTTCTTGGATCTGGGAGTAGTCCGTCATCCGGCCAAGACTAGGCCGCCGGGCACCTCGAACCCTTGCCGGGTACCTTGCCGTCGATCAGGTAGGAGTCCACGAGCCCCATGACGCACTTGCTGCCCGACAGGTAGGCCCCGTGCCCCTCGCCCTCGTACGTCACCAGCGTCGCCGTCTTGAGCTGGGCCGTCAGCTTGGGCGCCCACTCGTACGGCGTGGCGGGGTCGCCCCTGCCGCCCACCACCACGATCGGCGCGGACCCGGTCGCGTCCACATGCCGCGCCTCGTCGCTGCCCTTGGCCGGCCAGACCCGGCACAGACCGCCCGACCCCTCGCTGCCGAACAGCGGCGAGATCTTCATCGCGGCCGTCTCGGTGCGCCGCAGCGCGGCCTCGTCGGGCCGTTCGGCGGAGTCCACGCAGGTGATGGCCGGGAAGCTGGTCATCTGGGTGGAGTAGGTGCCGTCCTGGGCGCGCCCGGTGTAGGAGTCTGACAGGTACAGCAGCGCCTCGCCCCGCCCCTTGAGCGCCTCGCTGAGCGCCTGCTCAAGGAAGGGCCAGGTCAGCTCCGAGTAGAGCGCGGCGGCCACGCCGGTGGAGGCCAGGCCCTGGGTCAGCTCGCGGCCGTTGACCTGCAGGGGTTTGGCGGCGAGCTGGTTCATCAGCTTCTCGACGTTGGCGTTCGCGGTGGCCTGGTCCTTGCCGACGTCGCACGTGCTCTTGACGCAGGAGCGCAGGAAGCTCTCGTACGCCTTCTGGAAGCCGCGCGTCTGCGCCAGCGTGCGCTGCTCGAACGTCACCGTGGGGTCGAGCGGCGCGTCGAGCACCATGCGGCCGACGTTCTTGGGGTACTGGGTGGCGTAGACGCCGCCGAGTTGGGTGCCGTAGGACATGCCGACGTAGTTGAGCTTGGGGTCGCCGACGGCCGCGCGGATGCGGTCCATGTCGTGGGAGGCGTTCACGGTGCCGATGTAGGGGAGGATCTTGCCGGAGTTCTGCTGGCAGAGTGAGGCGAAGCGCTTGTTGGCCGCCTCGGCCTCCTGGTGCGTCTTGTCGTTGGACGGCAGCGTGTCGAGGGAGGTGAAGCGGTCCATCTCGGCCCCGTCGCCGCACTGCACGCCGGAGCTGCGCTCGACCCCGCGCGGGTCGAAGCTGACCAGGTCGTAGCGGGCGCGGAGGGTGGTGAGGGCCTTGGCGGCCTGGTCGAGCGTGTCGACGCCGGAGGCGCCCGGCCCGCCGAAGTTGAACACCACCGAGCCGAGCCGTTTCTCCTTGCCGGTGGCCGGCAGCTTGATGAGCGCCAGGTCCAGTTTCTCCCCGTCGGGTTTGGCGTAGTCGAGGGGCACCGAGAGCTTGCCGCAGCGTACCGAGGCGTCCTGGCGGGCCGGTGGCTCGCCGTCAGGGCGCTGGACGTCGGTACAGGGGCCCCAGGCGATCTTGTCAGGATCCATGGTGGAGTCGGCGGCCGGCTCGGCGGGTGTGGCGGAGCAGCCGGCGGCCGCCAGGAGCAGGGCAGCGGCGATAACGCGACGCATGACGAAACTTCCCCTCACATCTCTTCAGGGGGAAGTAGTGCCCACAATACGTGACCGTGCACCATACCTGGGTGAGGCGGCACGTACCCCTCCTGAACGTGCCGCCTCACTTGGCCAAACGGCGCGGACGGCCGAATATGACGGCGCTCCCGCGAAAAGTAATCGCGGGAGCGCCTCGTCTGGATGACTCAGACGCCCATGGATTGGGTGTCGTTGCTCTCCGCGCCGCCTGCTTCGGTGACGCCGTTCTTCAGGTGGTAGCGGGCGATGGCCTCGCGCAGCACCTCGCCGTCGAGCTCGCCGCGCTTGACCAGGCTGCTCAGCACGGCCAGCGTGATCGAGGCCGCGTCGACGTGGAAGTGGCGGCGCAGCGCCGAGCGGGTGTCGGACAGGCCGAACCCGTCGGTGCCCAGCGAGGACCAGTCACCCGGCACCCACTGCGCGATCTGGTCCTGGACGGCCTTCATGTAGTCGCTGACGCCCACGAACGGCCCCTGCACGCCGGTGAGCAGCTGGGTGACGTAGGGGACGCGGCGCTCGGCGTCGGGGTTGAGCAGGTTGTGCTCATCGCACGCCAGCGCGTCGCGGCGCAGCTCGGTCCACGACGTCGCCGACCACACGGTGGCCGACACGCCCCAGTCCTCGGCCAGCAGCCGCTGCGCCTCGACCGCCCACGGGCCCGCCACGCCAGAGGAGAGGATGTTGGCCTTCGGGCCCTGCGTCTGGGGTCCGTCGGCGAACTTGTACAGGCCCTTGAGCAGGCCCTGCAGGTCGACGTCCGCCGGCTGGGCCGGCTGCAGGTAGGGCTCGTTGTAGACGGTCAGGTAGTAGAAGATGTCCTCCGGCTGGTCGCCGTACATCCTCCTGAGGCCGTCCTTGACGATGTGCGACACCTCGAAGGCCCAGGACGGGTCGTAGGAGACCGCTGCCGGGTTCGTCGAGGCGATGAGCGGGGTGTGGCCGTCCTCGTGCTGCAGGCCCTCGCCGTTGAGCGTGGTGCGGCCCGCGGTGGCGCCCAGCAGGAAGCCGCGGCCCATCTGGTCGCCCATCTGCCACATCTGGTCGCCGGTGCGCTGCCAGCCGAACATCGAGTAGAAGATGTAGATCGGGATCATGTGCTCGCCGTGCGTGGCGTAGGCGCTGCCGGCCGCGATGGCCGAGGCCATCGAGCCCGACTCGCTGATGCCCTCGTGCAGGATCTGCCCCTGCACCGCCTCCTTGTACGACAGCAGCAGCTCCCTGTCGACGGCCTCGTACGTCTGCCCGTGCGGCGAATAGATCTTGGCCGTCGGGAACATGGCGTCGAGACCGAAGGTGCGCGCCTCGTCCGGGATGATCGGCACGAACCTGTGCCCGATCTCCTTGTCGCGCATGAGGTCCTTGAGCAGCCGCACGAACGCCATCGTGGTGGCGACCTGCTGCTTGCCCGACCCCTTCTGGATGATGCCGTAGACCTCGTCGCCGGGCAGCTTGACCGGTTTGGCGCGCATGACCCGCTTGGGCAGCACGCCGCCGAGCGCCGCGCGGCGCTCCTTCATGTACTGGATCTCGGGGTCGTGCTCGCCCGGGTGGAAGTAGGGCGGCAGGTCGCCTTCGAGCGCAGAGTCCGGGATCGGCAGGTAGAGCCGGTCGCGGAACTCCTTCAGCTCGGCCTTGGTGAGCTTCTTCATCTGGTGCGTGGCGTTGCGCGCCTCGAAGTCCTTGCCCAGTGTCCAGCCCTTGATGGTCTGGGCGAGGATCACCGTCGGCTGGCCGACGTGCTCGCGGGCCGACTTGAACGCCGCGTAGACCTTGCGGTAGTCGTGGCCGCCGCGCGACAGCTTGCGGATGTCGTCGTCGCTCAGGTGCTCGGCCATCTTGCGCAGGCGCGGGTCGGAGCCGAAGAAGTTGTCGCGGATGTAGCCGCCGGACTCGACCGAGTAGGTCTGGAACTGGCCGTCGGGCGTGGTGTTCATCTGGTTGACCAGCACGCCGTCGACGTCCGCGGCCAGCAGCGGGTCCCAGTCGCGGCCCCATACGACCTTGATCACGTTCCAGCCGGCGCCGCGGAAGTAGGACTCCAGCTCCTGAATGATCTTGCCGTTGCCGCGTACCGGGCCGTCCAGCCGCTGCAGGTTGCAGTTGATCACGAACGTGAGGTTGTCGAGCTCCTCACGCGCGGCCAGGCCGATCGCGCCGAGCGACTCCGGCTCGTCCATCTCACCGTCGCCGAGGAAGGCCCATACGTGGCTGCGGCTGGTGTCCTTGATCTGCCGGTTGAGCAGGTAGCGGTTGAACCGCGCCTGGTAGATCGCGCCGATCGGGCCCAGGCCCATGGAGACCGTCGGGAACTCCCAGAAGTCGGGCATGAGCCGCGGGTGCGGGTAGGAGGGCAGGCCGTGGAAGCCGTGCGACAGCTCCTGACGGAAGGCGTCGAGCTGGGCCTCGTTGAGGCGGCCCTCCAGGAAGGCGCGGGCGTAGATGCCCGGGGCCGCGTGGCCCTGGAAGAAGACCTGGTCGCCCGACTCGCCGTGATCCTTGCCGCGGAAGAAGTGGTTGAAGCCCACCTCGTAGAGCGAGGCGGCCGAGGCGTAGGTCGCGATGTGGCCGCCGACGTTGGTGCGGGCGTTGGCCCGGGACACCATGATGGCCGCGTTCCAGCGGATGTAGGCGCGGATGCGGCGTTCGACGTGCTCGTCGCCAGGGAACCAGGGCTCGCGCTCCGGCGGGATCGTGTTGATGTAGTCGGTGCTGCGCAGGCCCGGCACGCCGACCTGATGTTCGCGGGCCCGCTCGAGCATGCGGAGCATCAGGTAGCGGGCTCTGGTGCGGCCCTCGGTCTTCACGACGTTGTCGAGAGACTCGAGCCACTCGTTGGTCTCGCTGGGATCGACATCAGGCAGCTGGCTGGGTAGGCCGTCGCTGATGATCGAGAATCGCTGGCGTCCGGAAGCCACTGGGTCTCGCCTTCCGAGATGGACTGATGTCTGGTCAGGGTCGCCTTCCATCCTGGTCGCTAGCCGTAGAAAACGCATCTCTACTTGCCAGTAACCAGTGTGTCCCTGCTGGCAGGGCCATCCTTGATGGCCTAGACCACCGATGGTAGGACGAATCGCCAACAAAGGTTACATCGCGGGAGCAATTTAACAAGACAGGAAAACGAACGAAATTTCGCTCGTATGTCCTGGGACACCCGCGATGCCTCCTTCGTAGCATTAGCCTCCCCTTCCGGGGAGTGTTCTCGCTGCGGCGGGCGAGTCTAGCCGCCGTACCTGAGGCCAGGTCACAGCGCCTCGTCGAGCGGCACCAATCCCTGCTGAAGCGCGTAGATGGCGGCCTGCGTACGGTCCGCCACGCCGAGCTTGGCCAGGACGCTGGAGACGTGCGACTTGACCGTCTCCCTGCCCATCCGCAGGTCCCTGGCGATCTCCGCGTTCGAGCGGCCCCTGGCCAGCGCCGCCAGCACCTCGCGCTCCCTCGGGGTCAGCGTGTCGAGCGGCCGCCGCATCCTGCCGAGCAGCAGCGCCGCGACCCCCGGTTCCAGCACGCTGCCGCCGCGCGCGGCCACGCGCACCGCCTCGACCACGCGATCGACGGCGGAGGTCTTGGACAGATACGACAGCGCGCCCAGCCGCATGGCCGCCACCACCCGGTCGTCCTCCTGGAACGAGCTCAGCACGATCACCGCGGGGCCGTCCTCCGGGAGCCGCTCCAGCACCGCCAGCCCGTCCACGCCGGGCATCACCAGGTCGAGCAGCAGCACGTCGGGCCGCAGCCGTTCGACGGCGCGCAACGCGCCCTCGCCGTCGCCGCAGTCGCCCACGACCTCGACACCGTCTTCCTGCTCCAGGACGAAGCGCAGGCCCTGCCTGACGACCTCGTGGTCGTCCACTATGAGGACGCGGATCGTCATGCGAGGCTCGCCGTCACCTTCGTACCGCCTTCGTCGCTGTCGATCTCCAGCCGTCCGCCGAGTTCCGTCATCCGCTCGCGCATCAGCGTCAGGCCCATGCCGTGCCTGGTGGCCAGGCTCTCCGGGTCGAAGCCGGTGCCGTCGTCCGACACCGACACGGTGACCGCGCCTTCGCGCTCGCTCAGGCATACCTCGATCCTGGCCGGGTTCGCGTGCTTGACGGCGTTCCCGAGCGCCTCCTGCACCAGGCGGAGCACCGCGTGCTCGGCCGCGGGCGGCAGCGCGACCTCCTCCAGCACGGCCTCCACCTCGATGCCGAGCCGCTCCTCATAGGCGTGGCAGATCTCGCGCAGCGCGGGCAGCAGGCCCGCGTCCTCCAGCGCCACCGGGCGCAACTCCAGCAGCAGCGCCTGCATCTCGCGCATCGCGCGGGCGGCGGTGCGCTCCATCGACTCCGACTGCACGCGCAGGTCGCCGGGGGCGGCCCTGCGCATGCCCGCGGCCAGCAGGCTCAAGGAGAACAGGTCCTGGGAGATCGAGTCGTGCAACTCCCTGGCGATCCGGCCGCGCTCGGCCTGCCGGGCCTCGGCGTGCGCGTTCGCCCTGGCCGCCTCCACCGCCGCGCCGAGCCGGTCGGCCATGCGGTTGACCGAGCTCTCCAGCGTGCTCACCTCGTCGGCGCCCGCCACGGGGACGCGCGGGCGGAAGTCGCCGCCCGCCACCGCCGTCGTCACCTCTGCCAGGCGGCGTACGCGGCTGGTCAGGCGGCGCGTGCTCAGCAGCCCGAACACCAGCCCCACAGGCACCACCAGCGCCAGCGCCAGCCCGCCCGCCATGAGGAAGGGCAGAAAGTCCCCGGCCGTCGGCGCGGTGGCGGGTTCGGCTCGGAGCGGGGCCGCTGGGGGAGGCGGCCCCGCCCCGCCCAGCACCGGGGCGGCGGGCGCGGCGTCCGCGGGAGCCTGGACATAGACGTAGCCGAGGGTGCCGAAGCCGGTGGGGTTCTCCGGCGACTTGATCAGCACCGGGCTGAAGTGCCAGGCCGTCGCCCCCGTCCTGGTGCTGCCGGTGCCCTGGCTCTCCTCGGCCGGCACGGCGACGTCGAGCCTGCCGGTGCCCTGGCTCTCCTGGGCCGGCACGGCGACGTCGAGCCTGCCGCCCACCGGATAGGTCGCGGGCGTCGAACTGGCGACGACGACGCCTGAGGTGTCCACCAGCGCCTCCATCAGGACGAGCCCAGGCTGACGCCGCGGTCGCGCGCCGCCCGCGACCGTCCTGCCCCTCGTCTCGGCGGCGACCGCCTCCAGGAGTTCGCGGGGCGGGAGCTGAGGGCGCGCGGTCGAGATCCTGGCCACCTCAAGGCTCAGCACCCTGGTGTCCTCGCCCGCCTGCTCCCGCAGCACGGCGGCAAGATCGGCGGCGTTGGCGCGGGGGATCAGGAACAGGGCCGCGATCACGGCCTCGACCAGGAGCACCGCGGTCGCGGTGACCAGCACGTAGGAGGCCGCCATCTTGCCGCGCAGACCGAAACGCAACATCCGCGCAGCGTAACGGTCCGGTCATTTTTCTTCCTCCCCCTCTAGGGGGAGCAAAACTTGTGAGGCGGTCTTTTCGTTCGGCTTTCGGCGTACCAAAGTAGGGAGTATGAACGCGAACACAGGAGACCGGCTCCTGGTGCACGGGAATACCGTCGGCGAAAGGGAGCGGGCCGGAGTAATCACGGAGGTCCAGGGCATGGACGGCGGGCCGCCCTACATCGTGAGGTTCGATGACGGGCACACGGGGCTGGTGTTTCCGGGACCCGACGCTGTCGTGGTCCCTAAGTAAGATTTGCCCGTGAGATCTGAAATCATCTCTGTGACCACCGGTTCACGAGAGACGGTGCACGACATCACGGCCGAATGCGCAGACTTCGTCCGCGCTCAGGGCGAGGATGGGCTGCTGCACGTTTTCGTGCCGCACGCGACCGCCGGCGTCGCCCTGCTCGAGCTGCACTCGGGCAGCGACGACGACCTGCTGGCCGCCCTGCGCGACCTGCTGCCGGCCGACGACCGCTGGCGGCACGCCCACGGCTCCCGAGGCCACGGCAGGTCGCACGTCATGCCCGCCCTGATCCCGCCGTACGCCACGATCCCCGTCCTGGACGGGCGAATGGCGCTCGGCACGTGGCAGTCTGTGGCACTCGTGGACCTGAACGTCGACAACCCGCAACGCCAGGTTCGCCTGTCGTTTTTGTCGGATTGATTTTGCCTGGACAGGGGCCGTACCCGTGGCGACCGTTGACGACTGAGGGTCACAGCGTGTGGACTGTGCCGAAGCGATAAACCGCATATGCGGGGCCACTCAAGCAGGAGGGATAAACGTGAGCGCGACCGCGGGTCAGGCGCAGGGCGAGCGCGGCCTGGCCGAACGACTCGGCCTCAAGCCGAGTCAGGTGGTGCAGGAGATCGGTTGGGACGAGGATGTCGACGACGAGCTTCGCGACTCCATCGAAGACCTGACCGGCAACGAGCTGCTGGATGAGGAGAGCGACGACGTCGTCGACGTGGTGCTGCTGTGGTGGCGCGACGGCGACGGAGATCTCTTCGACGCTCTGACCAACGCCATGCGAGCACTCGCCGAGGGCGGCGAGATCTGGCTGCTGACTCCCAAGGCCGGGCGCGATGGCCACGTGGAGCCGAGCGACATCGGGGAGGATGCCACCACGGCGGGTCTCTCGCAGACCAGCAGCATCTCCGCCGCACCCGACTGGTCCGGGACCAGGCTCGTTCCGCCGAAGGGCAGCCGCCGGTAGGAGCCCGAGCGCCTGTCGTACGGCAGGATGGAGCCTTGTGAACGCACATCCTGCCGAGGTCGGCGCCCTGGCTCCGGAATTCGAGCTGCAGGACCAGCACGGCACTCCGGTGAGCCTGGCTCAGTTCCGGGGTGAGAGGGTCGTGCTGGTCTTCTACCCGCTGGCGTTCAGCGGGATCTGCCACGGAGAGCTGTCCGCCCTGCGCGATCAACCCTTGGAAGGTGCGCGGGTGCTGACGGTCTCCGTGGACTCCGTCTTCACACACCGTGCCTGGGCGGATCGCGAGGGTTATACATTCGCGCTGCTCTCCGATTTCTGGCCACACGGACAGGTCGCTCAGGCGTACGGTGTGTTCGATGAGGCGAAGGGGCTCGCTCAGCGGGGGACCTTCATCATCGACGGCGACGGCGTGATCCGGTGGTCGGTGGTCAATCCGATCTCCACGGCACGTGACGTCGCCGACTACATCAAGGCACTCGCCGATATTTCTTGACTTCGGAGGGAAGGATGCCCTGCTACCGCTGCGGGGCCCGGCAGACGGACCCGGTGCGCGGCGCCAGCCCATGGCGGCGCGGGGTGCGTAATGAGTCTCAGGTGCTGATCTGCCCGGACTGTCAACGGCTGCACGACCTCGACCTCGACGCCTGCGCGACCTGCGGCTCCACGTCGCTGATCTGCCGGTTGGGTGAGGTGGAGTGCCGGTCCTGCGGGGCCGTGCGCATGGCCTGCTCGTCCGACGAGCTGGCTCAGGTGGTGCCGCCGCCACCCGGGCTCTCGGCCGAGGTGGAGGCGGCGCTCAATCGGGTGCTGGGACGGGCCTAAAGGGCTTCTGAGGCCCTGTCGGGGGGCTGAGGGTCATTGGTCCTTGTTGGTACGCGCTGAGGGCTTCACGGGGTTTGTGGGGCTGTGTGAGGGGACGCGCGGGTGCTTTGTTGCGTATGCGCGCGGGTGCTTTGTTGCGTGGGCGCGCGTGGGCGCTGGTTGCGTGAGTGCAGAGGCCTGCGCGGGCGCTGGTTGCGTGGGTGCAGAGGGCCTGCGCGGGTGCTCGTCGCCTGGATGCAGAGGGCCTGCGCGGGTGGTCGTCGCGTGGGTGCTCGCCACAGATGCCCTTTTCCGGACATTTGCTGAGCTGCGCTATCGTCTCCTTTCGTGTCCGCAATGAGTTCGTTCGTAGTCGCGCTCGACGTCGGTGGCACGTCCATGAAGGGCGGCCTGGTCAGCGAGTCAGGCGCGGTGCTGCTAAGCGAGCGGCGTCCGACCCCCCGCGCGGAGGGCCCGGACGCGATCGTGACGGCCATCTCCGACTTCATCAGCCACCTGGCCGCCTCGGGCGACGGCGTCCCGGCCGGCGTCGGGCTGGCCGTACCGGGCCTGGTGTCCGAGAACTCCGCCCTGTACGCGGCCAACCTCGGCTGGCGCGACGTGCCGGCCGAGAGCTTCACCAGCCTGGACATCCCGGTGATGCTGGGACACGACGTACGCACGGGCGGCCTGGCGGAGAGCATCCTCGGCGCCGGCCGCGGCCTCACCGACTTCCTCTTCCTGCCGATCGGCACGGGCATCGCCGGCGCCTCGATCATCGCCGGCGAACCGTACGGCGGCTCCTCGGGCTGGGCCGGCGAGATCGGCCACACCCCTGTCTTCCCCGACGGGGAACAGTGCGCGTGCGGGCAGTTCGGCTGCCTGGAGACCTACGCGTCGGCGGCCTCGGTCGGGCGGCGCTACAGCCAGCGGGCCGGGGTCGAGGGCATCAAGGCCGAGCAGGTGGTGGCCTCCGACGACCCGGTCGCCATAGAGATCTGGGACGAGGCCGTGGAGGCGCTGTCGCTGGCGCTGGCCACGTACACGCTGCTGCTGGACCCCTCGGTCATCGTCCTCGGCGGCGGGCTGGCGGAGGCCGGTCCCGCGCTGTTCGACCCGGTGCGTACCCGCCTGATCAAGCGCCTGGCCTTCCGGGACGCGCCCCCGCTCATCCCGGCGGCGCTCGGGGTGGACGCGGGCATGCTCGGAGCCGCCCTGCTGGGCTGGCGCTCGGCGGGCCGACCGGAGCTGGGGCCCGGGTGGGCGGTGGATGTGCGGCCGGGGCCCTTGGTGTCGTAAGGTGTAGTGCCGATCAGGGGCGGTTAGCTCAGCGGTAGAGCACTCGCCTTACAAGCGAGGGGTCACTGGTTCGAACCCAGTACCGCCCACCTGCGAAAATACCTTGTGTGTGATCTTGGAACTTGTGTCTGAGCGACTAATTCCCAAAGATCTTGTCCATTGCCGCAGCCCTTGCATGATCACGGGCCGGATCTGGTGTCGGTAGACCGTTTCGGTGACCACCATGTTGGAGTGGCCGACCAGGCGCGAGATGTCCTTGATGGGGATACCGGAGTCCGACAGTACGGAAACAAAGCTGTGCCGCAACTTGCGAAGTGACCATTCCCGTCCGGGAGTCCTGCCGCCCTCCGCAACCTTCCGGAAGTCGCGCCGTACGTTGTGCGCGGTGAGGGGAGTGCCCGTGGGGTGTGCAGAACACGAGGTACGTGTCCTTCCAGTGGTCTCCCGCCTTCTCCTGTGCGAGGTCCTGGGCGTCCGTGAGCAGGCCCAGCGCGGCCACGCAGCGCTGGGGCAGCTGGAGCGACCGCCGAGACTTGACGGTCTTGGTTTCGCCCTTTTGCCGGACGGATCGCCAGACGTAGGCCGCGAACTCGTCGTGCTCCCAGCCGCCCGGCTCACTGGCAGCCAGGCGGCACGGGCCTCGTCGTATGCCACGACGTGCGACCAGAGGAGCGCCCTCAGCTCCTCCGTTCGAGCACCGATCAGCAGGGAGAGGACGATGTAGGCCCGCATCCGTTCGCCGCACCATGGCCCACCCCAACGGCCACCCCATCGAAGTTACCGAGGTCAAAGCCCCCGCCAACCGCTACGAGATCGGCCACCATCGCGAACTCGCCGACCACACCGAAGCGGATCTGACCCCGCAGGAACTCCGCGACAACGGCATAGATCTCGTGATCTAAGGGCGGCGGTCGTAGAGTTCGCGCATGTATCGGTTGATCCGAGGGAGCCTGCGGGCCGACTCTTCCGCATTGTCGAGTTCCCATGCCTCGTCCGTAGGATTGGGCATCGCGAACGACTCGAAGCCACGAGACCTGAGGACTTCTGCCAGTTCCTCATATCCTTTGCCTGTCGCTTGCTCCCAAGCCTTCATAGCCACGTAATCCAGGCTTTCAAACGTGGGCCAGTCATCGTTGGTCCACGTCTGCCGGTTCCGCGCCATGACGACAAGTCGCCGGACCGCTGGCACGTCCACCAGGGCATCAGGTTCACGAGCAACGCGTTCGAAGGTCTCACGGCCCAGGCCGACGAGCCACATCTGGAAGTACCAGAAGCCATCGTCGGACCCGTCCAAGTACAGGGCGCGTACGGCGCCCCACATCAACCGTGTGTCGATCTTGCGCCGAGCCGTGAGCATCCAGGCATTGAAATCGACGATCTCTTTGGCAGGGCGTTGCACCATTTGCTCGTGAAGCCATTCCAGACGTGTCTCTTTGCTGGTGGTTTCTCGCGCAGATTGCTCGATCAGGAACCAGAATTCGTCCACGTCCATGACGAGCGATCTTGGCAGAAGTGGTAGAGCCAGCCAAGGCGTATTGAGCAGCCGACACAATCAATGAACTCCGGCAGGCGGCCTAAAGTCGACGCGACCCGACCTGGCTCAGAGCTTCTTTACTGGTTTCAAGGCGACGGCGCTTCGGGCCGTACTACCGCCGCACGGCCGCCGTACAACCTCCGTGGCCGAACTCCGCGCCGCCGCCATCGTTCCGCCGCCGGCCTCCACCGCTTCGCGGGGCTTCGGGTGTCAGTGCAGCGGAACGTACGGCTCCCACAAGGCCCCAAGCGCCGCCACGGCCGCGAAGGCCATGAGCTGCATGACCACGATGCCATTACGTCGGCGCCGCCAGGCAGCAACCACAGTGACGATCAAGATCAAGGCCATGACGGTGAAAGAGCCGTAGGCGACGGTGGAGCGAAAGGTCATCTCCGCCTGCCACTGCGCGGGGGAGGGGTCTTCGCCCGAGCAGAGCACAGTGGCGCCGTCGCACAGCACGCCCCGGTTGCGTGCCCAGTCGATGGCGAACCCCATAGCCATAAACAGAACCACGTCCCCAATCAGCACTGCGACAGCGGCGACATTGCGCCCGGTTAAGTCGTCCCTCTTCACAGGCAAAGCCTAGAGACCGCGGATCCGGCCCGCATCCTGGAGCTGGTTCCCATCCCCGTCCTCACAGGCGTGTCGGTGGTCTCACCGGTGAAGCTGGCCAGGCACACGCCCGCCAACCCGTGAAGCGGCCCCGTGATCACATCGGTGATCACGGGGCCGCGGCTTTTGATCTACTTCGCCAACGGTGTCCGATCATGGAACGGGGTTTCGTGCCATTAGCCTGCGCCGGGAGGATCTCGGTACGGCCGGACCGAGTCATTACGCAAAGGCGGGAAGCGCGGCCCGTCTATGCACCGGACACCTCGCCCCCCTACGATCGCTCGCCATGAAGAACCGCGACATACTGCTCTGCTTTATCGGGCTTGGCTTAATCGCCCTGGTTGTTGCCGCGTTTACGTCGGGAAGCACTTCGGGCGTCACCTTCGCCCTCATCGGGCTTGCCTTCATGCTGGCGGCAGGGGTCATGGCGCTGGTGGAGCGGAACGATGAGAACCATACGCCTCCGGCAGGGACCCGGCTCCGGGATGATCGGGAGAGCGGTCCCAGCCGTCCGTAGGCCGGTGGCTGAGTGAGCCGGATCTTCCCGCACGCCCACCTACGAGGGTCACCGGGGCCGGGGGCCCTTTCTTTTGCGGGCGGCCGGCACGGATCGGCGCTGTGCGGGTTTCTGGGGCTTGCGTTGGGCCGGCTTCTCCGCAGGAGCGGCGGGCGTACGGCCTCGTGAGCTGTTCGCCGTCCGGCCGCGGACGATGCCGATGAAATCCTCCACCAGGTCGGTGGTCGCGTCCTTGGGCCAGGCCAGCGCGACCTGGGACTGCGGCGCGTCCTGAACCGGCCGGTAGGTGAGGTCCTTGCGGTCGTGGAGGCGGGCCAGCGACTGCGGGACCACGAGAAGCCCGGTGCCGGCCGCCACCAGTTCGACCGCGTCCGCCGTTGTGGCCGGCCGGGTGAACGCGGGTAGCCCGGGCAGGGCCGTCCACTCGATGGTGTCGTCCAGAGGGTGGAACAGCAGCTCGTCGGCCAGGTCAGCGATGGCCACCTCGTCGGCTGCGGTCACCGCGTGGTCCTTGGGCGCCACGACCACCGTGGTCTCCACGTAGAGGGGGATCACGCTGAGTCCGTCACGGTCGAACGGCAGCCTGGCGAACGCGGCGTCGGCGCCGCCGTCCCGCAGGAGACCCACCACCTCGGCGGCGGGAACCGCGATCAAGGTGATCGGCACGCTGGGCATCCTCTCGGTCCAGACGTTGACCCATTTCGCGGGCGTCACCCCGGGCACGTACGCCAGCCGGAACTCCCCATCACTCATCTGCTCAGGGTATCGATGTCAGGGAACCCCTTCCGACTGGCTACTCTCGACGCCATGACCTCGTCCAAAACGAAGACCATCCAGACGATGAAGCCTGAGACCGCGGCCAAGAAGCTGGGTGTCCTCCTCGCAGCCACCCCCGCCGAGTTCCAGGAGGGTGTCGTCTCCAGGGACGAGCTGAACGAGTTGCAGTCGACGCCCCCCGCCTGGCTCGCTGACCTGCGCCGCAACGGCCCGCACCCCAAGCAGGTCGTCGCCGCGAAGCTCGGGGTCTCCATCTCCGGCCTGGCCAGAGGCGGGATCACCGAGCCGCTCACCACCGCTGAGATCGACGCGCTGAAGGCGGAGAACCCGGAGTGGCTGGAGCGCGAGCGGTCCATCCAGGCCGAGGGCCGCAAGGAAGCGCTCCGCCTCAAGCAACGTTAGACGGCACGCCTCCACCGGGTAAGTAGCTGCGGCTTCGGCGTCCGGTCGCCGCCATTTAACCTGCTGTTGTCCGGATCGCAGCAGGCTCGGCGCATGACCGCGCTCAACCGCCGCACGCTGCTCAGAGGTACGACCGCCATCGGAGCCGGGCTCGTCCTGGCTCCCGCGCTCGGCTCCCCTGCCCTCGCCCGCACCGCCCGCCGTGGCCCGGCGCAGATACTCTCCGACCGGCCCGTCCTGACCCACGGCATCCAGGCAGGCGACGCCATCGACGGCTCCGTCTCCCTGTGGACCCGCGTCGACCGCTCCGCCCGGCTGCGGGTGGAGATCGCCACGGACCCGTCCTTCCGCCGGATCCTGCGCAGGGTCGCCGGGCCTGCCGTCACCCCCGCCTCGGATCTGACCGGCCAGATCAACCTGCGCGGCCTGCCCACCGGCACCGACCTCTACTACCGGATGACCGCCGCCGACCAGCACGACCACGACCGCCGCAGCGAGCCGCTCGTGGGCCGCTTCCGCGCGGGTCTGGGCCGGCGCGACGGCCGCCGCCCGATCCGCTTCATCTGGTCCGGCGACATCGCCGGTCAGGGCTGGGGCGTCAACCCCGACCTCGGCGGTTTCCGGATCGCGGACGCCATGCGCGCGGCGAGCGCCGACTTCTTCCTCTCCTCCGGCGACAACGTGTACGCCGACGGGCCGCTCACCGAGACCGTGACCCTGCCCGACGGCCGGATCTGGCGCAACCTGGTGATCGAGGAGAAGACCGCGGTCGCGCAGACGCTCGACCAGTACCGCGGCCAGTTCAAGTACAACCTGCTCGCCGACAACTGGCGTGCCTTCCTCGCCGAGACCGCGATCGTCGCCCAGTGGGACGACCACGAGGTGGTCAACAACTGGTACCCCGGCCAGGTTCTGGTCGGCCGTGCCGGATTCCCCGACGGCACGCTCGTGGACACGCTGGCGGCTCGTGCCCGCCAGGCGTTCCACGAGTACATCCCGATCTCGCCCGTCTCGCCGGACAAGGCCGGCCGCGTCTACCGCAAGCTGTCCTACGGGCCGCTGATGGATCTGTTCATCCTCGACATGCGTACCTTCAAGGACCCGAACACCACCGGCCTCGAGACCGTCGCCGACGGCGGCCTGCTCGGCAAGGAGCAGACCGCGTGGTTGCTGCGCGAGCTCAAGGCGTCGAAGGCGACCTGGAAGGTGATCGCCAACGACCTGCCGATCGGCCTCGTCGTGCCCGACGGCGGCAACCAGGAGTCGTCGTCCAACGGCGACCCGGGCGCGCCGCTGGGCCGCGAGCTCGACATCGCTCACCTCCTCACCCAGATCAAGCGTCTCGGCATCCGCAACCACGTCTGGCTCACCGCCGACGTGCACTACACAGCCGCGCACCACTACCACCCCGACCGGGCGGCGTACCAGGACTTCGACCCGTTCTGGGAGTTCGTCTCCGGCCCGCTCAACGCCGGCGCCTTCGGCCCGAACGCGCTGGACGCGACCTTCGGCCCTGAGGCCGTCTTCCAGGCCGTGCCGCCGCGGGCGTCCGCCTCGCCGCTGGAGGGCTACCAGTTCTTCGGCCAGGTCGACATCGACCCGCACACGAAGCAACTGACCGTCACCCTCAAGGACGTCGAGGGCAATGCGCTCTTCACGCAGACGCTCGACCCGGAGCGCCGCTGACACCCGGTCGCCGGGCCGAGGTGCTCGCCTGGGACGGCTCGCTTGGTGGCATGCTGGGCTCCGGTGCCGGTGGCTCTCCGCAAAGAGAGGGCCACCGGTACGATCCCAGTACCGTTCATCGGCCGGAATGGGATGCCGTTGCCTGAGCATTTATGTTCGCCGCCGGAGGGTGACCGGTGGAAGTGTCCCGACTGCGGCAGGCTGTGGGAGGAGTTGCCTGACAGGGCCGAGCCGGCGCCCAGGCGCAGGGTCGACAGGTCCATGGTGGCTGGGGTCATGGTGGTGGCCGCGGTCCCGCTGGCGTCCTTCGCGCGGTCGCCTGTTCTCGTCGCCGCCCTGTGCGTCGTGGGACTGGTCGGCGTCGTCTGGTGGTTCTGGCAGACCTTCCGGAACTGACTCAGGGCACGATCAGGGGTTCGCCGTTGGCCAGGACGTTCTTGAGCACCAGGTCCTCGACGTGCTCGACCACGACGGGGGTCGCGGTCGTGCCGAAGTCCACGTCGGTCAGGGTGATGCCGCGGATCGGCGCGTCGGCGTACCCGCGCAGGTTGAGGGCGCGTTTGGCGGTCTGTACGGTCACGTTCCGCACGTCGATGCCGCCCACCACGGGGTTGAAGCCGTGTCCTGGGCCCTCCTCGTAGAAGAAGTCGATGTCGATGACCGAGCCGCCGACCTGGCCGATCTCCAGGTCCCTGGCGTGGAAGCCCTCGATGAAGCCGCCGCGTACGGAGTTCGTCTTGAACCGCAGCGCGATGTCGAGGTTCGTGCTGGACATCGTGCAGTCCCTGATGAAGACCTCACGCACACCGCCGGACATCTCGCTGCCGATCGTCATGCCGCCGTGCCCGTCGCGGAACGTGCAGTTCTCGACCAGGATGTGCTCGGCGGGCACGTTCACCCGGCGGCCGTCGGCGTTGCGGCCCGACTTGATCGCGATGCAGTCGTCGCCGGTGTCGAAGGTGCAGCCGCGGATCACGACCATGCGGCTGGATTCGGGGTCGCAGCCGTCGTTGTTCGGGCCGTGGCTGGAGATCGTGACGTTCTGGACGAGTACGTTCTGCGACAGCGTGGGGTGGACCTCCCACATCGGCGAGTTGACGATGGTGACGCCGTCGATCAGCACGTTCTCGCACCGATAGGGCTGGACGAACGACGGGCGCAGGTAGCCGCCCTCGCCATAGAGGCGCTGCTCGACCGGCACTCCCTGCTCGGCCTGGGCGAACAGCGCCGCCCTTGCCTCGGCCTGGCGCGGCTCGCCCGGCTCCCAGCCGTAGCTGTCCGAGCCCTTCCACGGCCACCAGTGGTCGTTGTCGGCCTGCCCGTCGAGCACGCCGGAGCCGGTCACCGCGATGTTCTTCTGACCGTAGGCGTAGATCAGCGGGGAGTAGTTGTAGAGTTCGACGCCCTCGAACCTGGTCAGGACCAGCGGGAGGTACGCCTTCGGGTCGGTGCTGAACAGCAGCCTGGCGCCCGCGGTGACGTGCAGGTCCACGTTGCTGAGCAGGTGGACGGCGCCCGTCAGGTAGCGTCCCTCCGGCACGTCCACGTGTCCGCCGCCCGCCCTGTGACAGGCCTCGATCGCGGTACGGATGGCCGCCGTGCAGTCCGTGACCCCGTCGCCGACGGCGCCGTATTTCCTGATGTCGAATCGGCGGTGGGGGAATCGCGGTCCGCGTACTCGTGCGGCGATCCGGTCGGCGCGGGCCCACGGGTTCGGTGCGGCGTGGGCGACTCCCTCAAGGAGCGCCGGGGCGGCGAAGGCGGACATCGCCATGGCACGCATGGCGTTGCGACGGCTCAACATGGGCGGCTCCCTGCCGGGCTCGGGACATCCGGATCATAAGCCAACCCATTGCAGTGATCTAGGTGTATGCGGTGCATTGGGGCAGGAAAGGGGCTGCAACCGGTTGCAGCGAGCAGGAGCCTCGCCCGCGCGCCGGGGAACGAAGAAGGGCTTCACTTGTCACGTCTCCAGAGCTTGCCCCAGCTCGACGTGTTGCGGTGGTCGGGCTGGGAACGATCGGCCTGGCGTCGCAGTGGGGGCACGCCGTTCTGGGGACCGTCGCGGGCATCGCGTGGTTCGCGGCCGTCGTGTCGCTGATCATCGTGCTCTACTCGTCGGCCCGGCTGACGGGAATGGGCGGGTAGATCGTCTTCCTGGGGTACGAAAAAGGCCCGCCGACGGAAATCGGCGGGCCCTTTCATTTACTCAGTGCTTCTTGTGGCAGTGCCACTTGTAGTAGTAGTGGTAGTGGCCCTTCTTGTGGTAGTGGCCCTTGTACCAGTGGCCGGCCTTATACCATTTCTTGTACCAGTGCTTGTGCCAATAGTAGCCGTGGGCGCAGCCGGTGGCCTCACTGATCGTGGTGGTGCCGGCGGTCGTGCTTGCCTGGGCCGGAGCGGAGGTAGCAAGGCCGGTGAGGGCCAAGGAAGCGGCAAGGACGCCGCTTGCCAGGAGCTTTCGCATGATCTCTTCCTTTCGTGCGAAGTAAATCTCACGATAGGAAGCCGATTGATTCCGCTCTATGTACTATTACGCGCTCGGCGACGCTGGTTCGCGCCGGGCATCGTGCTGATCAATATAGTGGACCCCCGCCGTTCTGGGCCCCGTGCGGTTCGCGCTCCTCGCGGTCCTGATCTTTGCTGCCCGCTTTGTGTCTGTCATTCTTGGCGTCATGGAACTGTCCGGCGAGGCGCTGATCGTGTATCGCGGTCGCGTCAGGGGCTGTGTGCTGGCCGGAGCGATCGGGGGCGCGCTCGGCGCGCCCGTCGAGTCCGACTCCATCGCCACGATCCGGGCGCGGTACGGCGACGCGGGGATCACCGAGTTCGCCGGGCGGGTGACCGGTGACACGCAGTTGACGCTCTTCACCCTGGAAGGGCTGATCCGCGCCGAGATCCGTTTCACCCACAAGGGCATCTGCGGCCTTCCCGACGTGGTCCGGCACGCCTACCTGCGGTGGCTGGACACTCAGCGGCACGACGCCCCGCCGCCGGCCGGTGAGAACGACTACGTCCGTAACGGATGGTTACGGACGCAGGGGTGGTTGTACAGCCGTCGTTCGCCCGGAAAAGCCTGCCTGTCCGGGTTGCGGAGCGGCGCGTGGAGGTCCGATGAGTTCGAGGAGTTCGGGGCGCATGGGCGCGCCGGTCCGGTCAATCCCGGGTCCAAGGGGTGCGGCGCGGTCACGCGGTCCGCGCCGTTCGGGCTGGGGGGCAGGTCGGCCCGCTTGGCGTTCGAGCGGGCCGCTGAGTGCGCGCGGATCACGCACGGGCATCCGACCGGGTATCTCGCGGCGGCGGCCTTCGCGGCGCTGATCCATTTCCTGGTGCACGGGGCGGAGTTGCGCGAGGCGGTGGATAGAACGCTGGAACTTCTCGCCACGTGTTCCGGGCATGAGGAGACCTCGCGGGCGTTGCGGGCGGCGGTCGTACTCGCTGATGAGGGAGGGGCCGCGCCCGGGAAGGTAGAGAGACTGGGCGCCGGGTGGGTCGCGGAGGAGGCTCTGGCCATCGCGGTCTACTGCGCGATGGTGGAGCAGGCTCCGGCCCGGCACCGGGGGGACGGGTTCGGCGCGTACTCGGGGATCACGCCCTTCCAGCAGGCGTTGCTGCTGGCGGTCAACCACTCGGGCGACAGCGACTCCACGGGGGCGCTGTGCGGCGACATCCTGGGTGCCTGGCACGGGGACGCCGTCCTGCCGGGGGAGTGGCTGGTGCGGCTCGAAGGGCGCGCCACGATCGCTGAGCTGGCCGATGACTTCGCGATCCAGATGACGGACGGCGATGCCCCGGCTTACTGCGAGGCCTGGTTCAAGAAATATCCCGGCATCTGACGACGCGCCGTCACGGGCGGTCGCGGATCGCGGCCTCGATGCGCAGGCCGATGCCGCTCAGCGCCGCCATCAGGCAGATGACCAGCAGGGGCCAGCGCACGTCCTCGTCGGAGACTGTGAACGTCACCAGTAGCGCGGTGCCCAGGCCCGCGGCCATCAGGACCGCGCCCGAGAGGCGTAAGTCGTCGGCGTCCTGCGGTTCTGGCTTGTCGTCCGAAGAGGGCTTTGGCTGCTCGGTCATGGTGGCGAGTATTACATGATCGGCGATGTCACTCATAGTGATTTATCGAGCACGATGTGTAGTAGTGTCCAAGTTGTATGAGGAGAGAAGGTTGAGCGGAAGAGGCGGGTGGCTTTCATGGTGAAGCATCGCATTGTCGCGTCGGCGGTCGTCGTACTGGCGGGGGCGGCGCTGGGCGGGAGCGTGGGAGTGAGCGGTCCCGCGTGGGCGGACGGGAGCGCTCCCGGGTGTGTCTCGCGGATCATCTCCGATCAGCCGGAAGGGCTGATCGTGCGGCTGAGGAACGGGTGCGGCATGCCCATGCGGGTCAAGGTCGACGTCAGCGAGGGCGCTGGCGGGCCCTGCACGATGCTCGCCAACGGGACGACGAACGAATGGAGGTTCAAGTCCGGATCGTACGTCGAGACGGTCCTCTGCTGATCCGAATCGGGGCCGCTATACCGGGCAGGGTGCGGTGGTGCCGGCGCCGATCGAGTACAGGAGGGTCTGGCGGTAGGCCTGCGGGACCACGGCGCGGCCCGCGCAGAGTGTGTAGTTGCCGCTCACGGCGTGGAGTACGACGCGGCAGCCGGGCAGTGGGCTGTTGTTGAAGGAGCCGACGCGTTGCCCGGAGATGTAACCGACGAAGTCCTCGCAGGCCGAGTAGGTGACGGACTTGACCGGCTGGGAGAAGGCGGTGTCGGAGTAGAGCGTGAGCCGGCCCGTGGCCGCCGCGGCGGCCGGGTACGCCGTGAGGGTGAGTGTGGCGAGGACGGTGGCGGCGCACGCCGCGCGGCCTCGGGAACGCAGGGTGCGTAACATGCTGCTCCTCAGGTGATCCGAACATGGCGATAAGCCCAAATGTCGCGATAAATCCGGACACGACGGTAGGTCTGAACGTCGCGACAGGTCCGAATATGGCGATGGTGCTATGAAAAGGTCGCCGGTGTACGGCGAGCGCCCCGTGGAACCCCGTGCCCGACCCCTCGCGGGAATCGGTCTGGCCTCATCATGAGCGAGCGGCGTGGGCCTGTAAAGCTCCCCCGATCCGACGCGTGATCGACTCCGGCGAGGGCGGGCGGATGGCGGCACGCGTCAACGATGCCCGAGGTCGGCCTCTCCGGGAAGGTTGGATGACGGTGCGCGCCCGAAGCCGGCCGCCTCTAGGGGAAGGATGGCGACGGAATCCGGTAGGGGCCCTTGCCGAGGCCGGGCAGGAGGACGATGGTGGAGTTACGCACCCGCCGAGGTGATCTTGGCGGGCGGCCCCGGCCCGGACGGCGAGATGGGTGGCGGTGGCCCCCTGGGGTCACCAGACCTGCCGCCGTTTGACGGTGCCTCTGCTGCTCCGGGCCGGACCAGAGATCAGCCCCTCGTCTCCACCCAGATGCTGACCGTCGTGTGCGGCGTGATGCCCGTGTAGGAGACCGTGCCGGCGGGCTGCCACGGGCCCTCGATCGGGATGAGACCGACCTCGGGCAGGAAGTGCCGCTGCAGGACGCGGATCCGGTGCTCGCCGGTGCCTGACGTGCACAGGCTCCAGGCCCCGCGGGTCTGGGTGTCGAGCCCGTACGTGCAGCCGGTCGGCGCCGCGAAGGCGCTGGGGGAAGCGGCGACGAACAGGGCGGAGGTCAGGATCGCGGTGGCGGCGCCGGCCGCCCATCTTCTTCTCGCGTGCATGAAAGCTCCTCAGGGGAAGGGTGGAGCGGGCGAGAATGCTTAGGAAAGTTTCCTAAAAGATGGGCGCGGCGTCAATGGCTACCAGCGTTCGTGGACCTGCGGGCGGATGAGGTCGTCGTAGACCCCGCGCACCGCGTCCAGGGTCGCGGCGTCCAGGGACGGCAGGGCGGCGGCGCTGGAGTTGGCCGTGGCCTGGGCGGCGTTGCGGGCCCCCGGGATCACCACCGAGACGCCCTCCTGGTCGAGGATCCAGCGCAACGCGAACTGGGCCATGGTCACCCCCTGCGGCACCAGCGGGGCCAGGCGGCGGACCGCCTCCAGACCGGTGGCGAAGTCCACGCCCGAGAACGTCTCCCCGACGTCGAACGCCTCCCCGCCCCGGTTGTAGGTGCGGTGGTCGTCGGCCGCGAACGTCGTGTGCTCGTCGTACTTGCCCGACAGCAGGCCGCTGGCCAGCGGGACGCGCGCGATGACGCCCACCCCGGCGGCGCGGGCGGCCGGCAGGACCCGCTCCAGCGGCTTGAGCCGGAAGGCGTTCAGGATGATCTGCACCGTCGCCACGCCGGGCCGGGCGATCGCGGTCAGGGCCTCCTCGCAGGTCTCGACGCTGACGCCGTACGCGGCGATCTTCTTCTCCGACACCAGCGTGTCCAGGGCGTCGAACACGGCGTCCGCCGAGTAGACGGGCGTCGGCGGGCAGTGGAGCTGGACCAGGTCGATGGTGTCCACGTCGAGGTTGCGGCGGGAACGTTCGTTCCAGGCGCGGAAGTTGGACATCACGTAGGTCGCGGGGACCTGCTCCAGACGCCGGCCCATCTTGGTGGCCACGGTCAGCTCGGGGCGGTCCTTGGCGAAGCGGCCGACGATCTGCTCGCTGCGCCCGTCGCCGTACACGTCGGCGGTGTCGATGAAGGTGACGCCCCCGTCCACCGCCGCCTGGAGCGTGGTGGCGGCCTCGTCCTCCGTCACCTGGCCCCAGTCGGCGCCGAGCTGCCAGGCGCCGAGGCCGACCACGCCGACCTGGCGCCCGGTACGTCCCAACACGCGCTGTTCCATGGGGTGCGAACCTTTCTCGAAGTAAGTGCCTGAGCAGCACCATTCTCCATGAGGCCCGGCACCTGCGATGGCCGGGGTTACGCGGCTGTGCGGCGGGACAGGTGGTGGTCGGCGAGTGCGCGCGTGATCGCCTGCAGCGCCCGGTGCAGGGAGACGGCGTCCAGATGGCCGTAGTTGAAGACGATCCCGTTCCCGGCGACGCCGCCCAGGTGGTGGTAGGCGGCCAGTTCGGCCACCAGCACCCGCCGCGCCCGCAGCAGCCTGACCACCGACTCGGCCGGGACGGCGGCCGGGAGCAGGAGGGTGGCCGCCGCGCCGGTGTGCGCGCCGAGCAGTCGCACGCCCGGGTACGCCCCCAGGGCCTGGCGAACGAGCGACCGCTTGGCCGCGTACAGGATCGACAGCCGCTCCGCCCGCCGCCTCACGACACCCGACGTGAGCAGGTCCGTCACCGCGAGCTGGCAGGTGAGCGACGGCCGCGCCCACACGCGCTCCTTGATCTCGCCGGCCAGCCGCCGCGGCACCAGCGCGAACGACAGCCGCAGCGTCGGCGTCAGCAGGTCGCGGAACGCGCCCACCATGGCCGTGGCCCACGGATCGCCGATGGCCAGCACGCTGGGGCGCGTGCCGATCTCGGTGGTGAACAGGCCGTCGAAGGCCGGCTCCAGCACCAGGCCGCCGCTGTCGCGCGCCCACGCGGCCAGGGCGCGACGGCGCTCGATCGGCATCCGCGTGCCGAGCGGGCTGCCCCGGTCCGGCCGGACCACCGCGACGTCGCAGCCGGCCGGGATCAGGTCAGGCCGCGCGCCCACGCCGTCGGCAGGCAGGGGCAGTACGGTGCCGAGCCGGCCGAGCGCCGTCCTGAGCTGCGGCGGCGCGGGGTCCTCCAGCGCGATGACCGGGTCGGGGCCGCCCTGCGCGCGCATGATCAGCTCCAGCGCGTCCCCCTGGCCGGCCGTGACGATCACCTCATGGCCGTCAAGCGCGAGGCCGCGCGTGTCACGCAGGTACGCGGCGATCGCGGCCCGGAGCGCGGGCAACCCGGCCGTGGGCGGGTCGGTGAAGGGCATGGCGCGCCGGTCGGCCCGTCCCCAGGCCTCCTGCCACGCGGCCAGCGGGAAGCCCTCCGTGCTGGGCCGCACCGACCGCAGGTCGATGAGCATCTCGGCGGAGACCGCCCGGCCCGCCGGGTCCGAGGCGTCGGTGCCGGAAGGAGATGAGGCGTGCGTACGGGAAGGCGACCGGTCCGCCAGGCCCGACGCGTGCGGGCCGGCGGCCGGCCGGACCGGCGGCCCTGAGACGTAGGTGCCGGAGCCGCGATGGCCGGCGATGTGTCCCTCGGCCAGCAGCCTCTCGTACGCCGCCAGCGCCACACCGCGCGAGATCCCCAGCACCCCGGCCAGGGTACGGGTGGACGGCATCCGGGTGTGGGCGGCGAGCTGCCCCCGCATGATGGCTCCGCGGAGCTGGGCGGCGAGCTGGTCCTGCAGCGGCTCGGGCAGATCGCGTTCTAGCCGGATCGGCACAGTAAGCCTTTGCGGATGACGCATGAAATGTCCCCCAGTGGACGGTTCGAAAGTGGCCCCCTCCACAAGGCGTGACATCCCGTTCCACCCCCGTGCCATCTATCGGGGCCGGTAGGAGCACCGCACCCCGGTCTGCACGCACCCCCGCAACTCCTCCCCGATCGCCGCGTCCACGGCCTCGATGCGGCCCAGCGCCCGCCTGATCGCCTTGCCGACGGCGATCCTGGCCCGCTCCTCGCTCCCCGTGAACGGCCGCGCCCGGCCGCCGATGCCGGTCGCGGCGGACAGCTCGTTCAGCAGCCACTCGCGCTCCAGCCGCAGCGCCGCCGCCCGCTCGATGTCGTGCATGGCCTCCAGCTCGTCGATCTCGGCCTGCAACTGGGCCAGCCGCTGCCGGTAGGCGCCCCTGGCCACGTCGTCGAGCATCGGCTGGGCCGATTCGCCGTCGCCGTCGCGCCGCCACGTGCCCGCCGCCAGGTCGGCGGCCAGGATCTCGCGCCCTGGGTTGGCGACGAGCGTGGCCAGATGCCCCATGCCGACGCTGTGATCGACCAGCGCGGTCCGGTCGCCCAGCTCGACCTGCCAGTGCCGCCCGTGCCGGCGGATCCGGCAGCCGCCGTCCGCCCCACTCGCCCGCCCGGCCGGCGCGGGCAGCACCATGCCCAGCTCCTTGGCCTCACGGACGGCGGCGGCCTGCTCCGCCCGCGCGGCCTCGTCCTGGGAGCCGTCGCGCAGCGCCATCGCCTGGCCGAGCCGGAACCGGGACAGCGTGGCGGCCGGCCAGTGGCCCAGCGCCAGGCTGTCGTGCACGGCGGCGCGCAGGTGCTGCACGGCCAGGTCCAGCTCCCCGGTGGTGAGCGCCGCCATGCCCAGCGAATGGTGTACCGAGCCCCAGCAGGCCACGCCGAGGCTGGCCATCACGGGCAGGCCGGCGTGGGGGAGCAGCAGGGCGTACGCGCGGGCGGCCGTGTCGGTGTCCTGGAGCAGGTGGGCGGTCTCCGCGACGCAGAACATCGTGAGCAGCCAGGTGCTGGAGCGGGGCAGGGCGGCCAGGTCGCGTAAGCGGGCCAGGTGCCCGGCCGCCAGCCGCCGGTCGCCCCCGAGGACGGCGGCCAGCGCCAGGGCCGCCACGTAGGAGTTGTCGATGGGGCTGAGTGTGGGGGAGCTGACCAGGTCGGCCAGGAAGGGCAGCAGTTCGGTGCCGCGGCCCTGGTACCAGCGGATGGCGCCGAGCTGGCCGCCGTACCAGCCGGTCGCGTCCGCGTCGCCGGCCGCCACGCCGCGCTCGAAGCACGCGCCGGCCAGCTGCTCCGCCTCCTCGAATCGGCCCGCCCTGATGGCCAGCATGACCTCGATGGCGTCGACCACGAAGCCGGCCGCCAGGTGGCGGTGGCTCTTCAGCAGGATCCGCAGCTCCTCCAGGCAGCGCTCCGCGTGCGGGTCGGCGGCCAGGTAGAGGTCCACCGTGCGCCACAACACCCCCATCACCAGGTCGCCGCCGCGCTCGGTGACGGCCGCCTGGCCGATCAGCTCGCCGGCCAGCTCCCGCCTGAGCTTCCCGTGCTCGGGACCCAGCAGGCAGTGGTGCGCCAGGCTCAGCGCCTCCGCCAGCGCGACCGGGTCGCCCGAGCCCCTGGCCAGCGCCAGCACCCGCAGGATCCCCTCGTGCGCGCCCTCCCGGTAGTCCTCCTCGCCCCGCATCCGCGCCCGCAGCCGCAGCGCGAGGGAGGAGGAGGGGTCGAGCAGCGACAGCGCGTGCTGCTGACGGGCGCGCACCGTCTCCGACTCGGCGGCCGTCCGGTGCTCGAACACCCAGACCCCGCCCATCCCCAGCGCCGCCCGCGCCAGCGCCTGCGGCTCGCAGCACGTCTCCGCCTGCCGGTAGGCCGCGTCGAACCAGCTCCGGGCCGTTCTCAGGTCGCCGTGCTCGAACAGCGCGCGCTCCCCCTGCGCGAGTGCCGTCTCCAGGTCAGAGCATGAGGGCACCTGTACGTCCACCCGTTGGGCCACGCTCACGATTCCGCTCCCCTGTCGGTTATCCGCACTGAGCGTTCAAACGGTTCCCCGAATACCGTTCTAGGAGGACGACGTATGGCGCACGGGGCATGGTTCACCGACCCTTACCCTGAATCCCATGATTCGTCCTGCCACCCCCGCTGACGTGCCCGCGATCGTCAGCATGATCCGCGAGCTCGCCACGTACGAGAAGGCCGCCCACGAGGTGCGCGTGACCGAGGAAGGGCTGCGTGACACGCTCTTCCGCGACAAGCCCGCCGCCTACGTGCACATCGCCGAGCAGGACGGCGAGGTGGCCGGCTTCACGCTGTGGTTCCTCACCTTCTCCACCTGGCGCGGCGTGCACGGCATCTACATGGAGGACCTGTACGTACGCCCCCAGCACCGCGGCGGCGGCCACGGCATCGCCCTGATGCGAGAGTTGGCGGAGATCTGCGCGGAACGCGGATACCAGCGCCTGGAATGGGCCGTCCTCACCTGGAACGAGCCCGCCATCGGCTTCTACGACAAGCTCGGCGCGGTCAACCAGGACGACTGGTACCGCTACCGGCTGACCGACGAGCCCCTTCAGCGCCTGGCCGAGCGGAGGGACTGAGCCGGACGTCACGCAGGTCACGCACGGTGACGTGACCTGCGTGACACATTCGTCAAACGCCGGCGTGCGACCGGGTCCGTGTGGTCTCGGCCTGGTCGAATGTGCCGAACTCCGGCTCTTCGAGGTCCCGGTGGGTCTCCTCCAGGCGCAACGCGACCCCCAGCGCGATGAACGTGGGCGCCCACTGCCCTATGAAGATCCCCCAGCGGTCGGCCCTGTCCAGCCCGGCTTGCTCGACATTCTTCGACAACAGCCAGGTCCCGAAGGACAGAGCGATCGACGCCGCCCCCGCGGTGTACATATGACCGGACCGGATGCCCATCTGGTGCAGCTTTTTGATCATGTTTCCCCCCTCGCTGTGAGTGCTGTTACCCGAGAGACCACCAGGTAACCGATCATTACGCGCATGTTTCCGAGGTGACGCTTGTGCGTGGCTTGTTACCGAGGTGAATCACACGTAACGCATGCACACTCACGCACTGTCAGAGTGCGTAACGAGCGCTTCCTACCTTGGTGACCCTGGACGCCGAGCGTAGGAGAGGTCGATGGCGCGCTGGATCGCCGAGTGGCACCCCGATGACCCAGCCTTCTGGGAGAGTTCAGGCAAGCGCGTCGCACGACGCAACCTGATCTTCTCCATCGTTGCCGAGCACCTCGGCTTCACCGTGTGGACGTTGTGGAGCATCGTGGCGACCAAGATGGGGTCGTACGAGTTCACCACCGACCAGCTCTTCTGGCTGGTCGCGCTGCCGAACCTCATCGGCTCGGTGCTGCGGGTGCCCTACACCTTCGGCCCCGCCAGGTTCGGCGGGCGCAACTTCACCGTGGTGAGCGCGGCGTTGCTGCTCATCCCCGCCGTGCTGCTGGGCGTGGCGGTGAACAACCCCGGCACGCCCTACTGGCTCTTCCTGGTGATCGCCGCCCTGGCCGGCTTCGGCGGCGGGAACTTCGCCTCCAGCATGGCCAACATCACCTACTTCTACCCGCGCAAGAAGCAGGGCCTCGCGCTCGGGCTGAACGCCGCGGGCGGCAACATCGGAGTCAGCTCCGTGCAGCTCGTCATGCCGCTGGTGATCGGCTCGCTCGGGCTGGCCGCCGCCGGGTGGTTCTGGATCCCGTTCGTCGTCGTGGCCGGCGCCTGCGCCTTCTTCTTCATGGACAACCTGACCAGCGCCAAGGCCGACCCGCGCGAGCAGCTCTCGGTGGCGGGCAAGGCCCAGACCTGGATCATGTCCTTCCTGTACATCGGCACGTTCGGCTCGTTCATCGGCTACTCCACGGCCTTCCCGCTGCTGAGCCAGAGCCTGTTCCCCGAAGCGCCGTTCGCCGCGGTCGCCTTCGCAGGGCCGCTGGTCGGATCGCTGATCAGGCCGGTGGGCGGCTGGCTGGCCGACAGGCTCGGCGGCGCCCCCGTCACGTTGTGGAACTTCGCCGCCATGGGCGCCGGGATCCTGCTGGTCTGGCTGGCGAGCACGTCGGGCAACTTCTGGCTGTTCTTCCTGGCCTTCCAGCTCCTCTTCCTCACCTCCGGCGTCGGCAACGGCTCCACCTACCGGATGATCCCGGCTATCTTCCAGGCCAAGGCCGTGGCCGAACGCGGCGAGGGCGAAGAGGCCCTGCTGTACGGCAAGC
Organism: Nonomuraea insulae; assembly: GCF_042656245.1. Taxonomy (NCBI): domain Bacteria; kingdom Bacillati; phylum Actinomycetota; class Actinomycetes; order Streptosporangiales; family Streptosporangiaceae; genus Nonomuraea; species Nonomuraea insulae. The sequence continues at coordinate 32,742 of NZ_JBHSPA010000006.1, read as the reverse complement.
GCCAGGCGGCGGCCGCCATCGGCATCATCTCGGCGGTCGGAGCGCTCGGCGGGTTCCTCATCAACCGGGCGTTCGGCATGTCGTTCGCCGCGGCCGGCACCCCCGCCCCCGCCTTCCTCACCTTCGGCCTCTTCTACGTGTCCTGCTTCGCCCTGACCTGGTGGTGCTACACCCGCAAGGTCGGCGTCAAGGCCGTGGCGAGCCTCGCCCATGCCCGGGTCTGATGTGGCGACGAAGGCGCCCACCAAGACGCACTGCCCGTACTGCGCCCTGCAGTGCGGCATGGAGATCGGTCCCGGGCTGGAGATCAGCCCGCGGACCGACATCCCGGCCAACGCCTCGGGGGCGCTGTGCCAGAAGGGATGGACGGCGGGCGAGCTGCTCACCAACGGCGAGCGCCTGACCGCCCCCCTCCTGCACGGCGAGCCCGTGGAATGGGACGTCGCACTGGATTACGTGGCGTACCGGTTGTCCGCCATCCGCGCCGAGCACGGCCCCGACGCCGTGGCCGTGTTCGGCGGGGGCGGGCTGACGAACGAGAAGGCGTACTCGCTGGGCAAGTTCGCCAGGGTCGCCCTCGCGACCAGCCAGATCGACTACAACGGCCGTTTCTGCATGTCCTCGGCCGCCGCCGCCTCCACCAAGGCGTTCGGCATGGACCGGGGCATGCCGTTCCCGATCACCGACCTGGGCGACGCCGACGTCGTCCTGCTGGCCGGCGGGAACGTGGCCGAGACCATGCCCCCGTTCGTGCGCCACCTGACCGGCCCGCGCATGATCGTCATCGACCCCCGCCGCACCCAGACCGCCAAGCTGGCCTGGCTGCACCTGCAGCCCACCCCGGGCACCGACCTGGCGCTGGCCCTCGGCATGCTGCACCTGGCCATCGCCGACGAACTCGTCGACGAGGCGTACGTGGCCGCCAGGACGACCGGGTTCGAGGAGGTACGCATTTCGCTGGCCTCCTGGTGGCCGGAGCGCGTCGAGCGGATCACCGGCGTGCCCGTGCACCAGATGCGGCAGGCGGTCAGGGCGATGGCCGCGGTGGACAAGGCGTACATCCTGACCGGGCGCGGCGCCGAGCAGCACGCCAAGGGCACCGACACGGTCAGCGCGTTCATCAACCTGGCCCTCGCCCTGGGCCTGCCCGGCACCTACGGCTCCGGATACGGGTGCGTGACCGGGCAGGGCAACGGGCAGGGCGGGCGCGAGCACGGGCAGAAGGCCGACCAGCTCCCCGGCTACCGCAAGATCGACGACCCGGCCGCTCGCGCGCACATGGCGAAGGTCTGGGGGATCCCCGCCGAGGACATCCCCGGTCCTGGGCGGTCGGCGTACGAGCTGCTCGACGCCCTCGGCACCCCCGGCGGTCCGCGCGCGCTGCTGCTCTTCGGCTCCAACCCCGTCATCTCCGCCCCCGCCTCCGAGCACGTGGCCGAGCGCATCGGCGCCCTCGACCTGCTCGTCACCTGCGACTTCGTCATGTCCGAGACCGCCGCCCTGGCCGACGTGGTCTTCCCCGTCACCCAATGGGCCGAGGAGAGCGGCACCATGACGAACCTCGAAGGCCGCGTCCTGCTCCGCAACCGCGCCGTCGCGCCGCCAGAGGGCGTCAGGAGCGACCTGGACGTCCTGGCCGGACTCGCGGAACGGCTCGGCGAGCACCGCTTCGAGACCGAGCCGGTCAAGGTCTTCGACGAGCTGCGCCGCGCCAGCCAGGGCGGCCTGGCCGACTACTCCGGCATCACCTACGAACGCATCACCGAAGAGACCGGCGTGTTCTGGCCCTGCCCTTCCCCTGGGCACCCGGGAACGCCCCGCCCCTTCCTCGACTCCTTCGCCACCCCGGACGGCCGGGCCGTCTTCGTGCCCGTCCAGCACCGGCCCCCCGCCGAGGAGACCGACGCGGACTACCCCGTCCACCTGAGCACCGGCCGCGTGCTCGCCCACTACCAGAGCGGCGCCCAGACCCGCAGGATCGCCCAGCTCGTCCAGGCCGCCCCGGAGCCGTTCGTCGAACTCCACCCCGACCTGGCGGAACAGCTCGGCATCACGGCCGGCGACATCGTGCGGGTCAGCAGCAGGCGCGGCGAGAGCAAGGCCGTGGCCAGGATCAGCGACGCCATCAGGCGCGACACCGTGTTCATGCCCTTCCACTGGGAGGGCGCCAACCGGCTCACCAACCCGGCCCTGGATCCGACGTCGAAGATGCCGGAGTTCAAGGTCTGCGCGGTGAGGGTGGAGAGGGACTCATGAGGCTCGTCGTCGTGGGCAACGGGATGGCCGGATCACGACTGGTCAGCGAAGTACGCACCCGTGACCCGCACATGAAGATCACCGTGTTCGGCGCGGAGACGTGCCGGCCCTACAACCGGATCCTGCTGTCCAACGTGCTGGCCGGCAGCTCCAGGCCGGAACAGGTGCGGCTCGTCGACCCCGCATGGTACGAGGCGCACCACGTGCGGGCCGCCTTCGGCAGCGCCGTCGCCCACATCGACAGGGAGACCAGGCACGTCGTCACCGCGGACGGGCGGCGCGAGCCGTACGACCTGCTGGTCCTGGCCACCGGCAGCGACGCCGTCGTCCCGCCGATCCCCGGCGTGGAGCGGGCCATCCCGTTCCGCACGCTCGACGACTGCGAACGCATCAGCGGCGCCGCCGAGCGCGCCCGCAGGGCCGTGGTCGTCGGCGGCGGCCTGCTCGGCATCGAGGCCGCCCGCGGCCTGGCCGGGCGCGGCCTGCCCGTCACGCTCCTGCACCTGGCCGGCCACCTCATGGAACGCCAGCTCGACGTCGAGGCCGGCGAGGTGCTCGGCGAGACGCTGGCCGGGCTCGGCGTGGAGATCCGCACCGGCGTCAGCGCCTCCGGCATCGAGGACGACGGCGTGCGGCTCGCCGACGGCGAGCTCGTCGAGGCCGACCTCGTGGTGCTCGCCTGCGGCGTGCGCCCCGTCACGGGACTGGCCGCCGAGGCGGGGCTGGAGGTGCGCAGGGGCGTCGTCGTGGACGACGAACTGCGCACCGACGACCCCTCGATCTTCGCGATCGGCGAGTGCGCCGAGCACGACGGCACCGTCTACGGCCTGGTCGCCCCCGCCTGGGAGCAGGCCGCCGTCGCCGCCGACATCCTCACCGGCGGCAAGGCCCTCTACCGCGGCTCCCGCCTCGTCACCCGCCTCAAGGCCAAGAGCGTCGAACTGGCCGCCATGGGAGAGACGCAGCTCGGCGAGGAGCACGCCGAGGTGGTGCGCTTCAGCCACCGGGCCCGCGGCACCTACCGCAAGCTCGTCATCCGCGACGGCCGCCTGGTCGGCGCGATCCTGCTGGGCGAGAGCGACGCCGTCGGCACGCTCACCCAGCTCTTCGACCGCGGCGGGCCGCTGCCGGGCGACCGGGCCGGGCTGCTGTTCCCCGGGCTGTCGTCGGCGCCCGTGGCCGACAGCCCGACGCTGATGCCGGACGCGGCCAAGGTCTGCCAGTGCAACAACGTCACCAAGGGCCAGATCAGGGCCTGCTGGGAGGCCGGGGCGCGCGACGTGAACGCCGTCGCGACCGCGACCAGGGCCACGACCGGATGCGGAACCTGCCGCGACGCCGTCGAGGGCATCGTCGGCTGGCTGTGCGAGCAAGAGGGAGTCGCCGTATGAGCAAGATCGTTGTCGTGGGGTATGGCCCGACGGCTCACCGGCTGGTCGAGGCCCTGACGAGCAAGGGTTTCGACGGCACCGTGACCGTGATCGGTGAGGAGCCGCGTCCGGCCTATGACCGGGTGGCGCTGACCTCCTACCTGTCGGGCACCACCGTCGAGGACCTCACCTACGAGGTGCCCGCCGGGGTCGTGACCAGGCTGAACAGCCGGGTCACCGGCATCGACAGGGACGCCCGCCAGGTCACGCTGGCCGGCGGCGACATCGAGCCCTACGACGTGCTCGTGCTGGCCACCGGCTCCGCGCCGTTCGTGCCGCCGGTGCCGGGCGCCGAGCACGCGTTCGTCTACCGCACCATCGAGGACCTGGACGCGATCAGGGTGGCCGCCAAGGACGCCGTGGAGGGCGTCGTGGTCGGCGGCGGGCTGCTCGGCCTGGAGGCCGCCGACGCGCTGCGGGCGCTCGGGCTGAAGGCGCACATCATCGAGATGAGCCCGTGGCTGATGCCGCGCCAGGTGGACGAGGGCGGCGGCTCGGTGCTGAAGTCGCACATCGAGGGGCTCGGGCTGAGCGTGCACGCCGGCGCGGGCGTGCAGGAGATCGTGTCCGTCGACGGCCAGGTGACCGGGCTGCTCAAGCCCGACGGGACGCTGGTGGACGCGCAGGTCGTGGTGTTCTCCGCGGGCATCAGGCCGCGTGACGAGCTGGCCAGGTCGTCGGGCCTGGAGGTCGGCGGCCGGGGTGGCATCGTGGTGGATCCGGGGATGCGGACCTCCGACCCCGCGATCTACGCGGTGGGCGAGTGTGCCCTGGCCGGCGGTATGGTTTATGGCCTCGTTGGGCCGTGCAACACGATGGCCGAGGTGGCGGCGGACCGGATCATGGGCGGCTCGGCGACGTTCGAGGGCGCCGACATGTCCACGAAGCTCAAGCTGCTGGGTGTCGAGGTGGCGCAGTTCGGGGCCATGGAGGGGGCGCTCGACGTCACGTACATGGACCCGGTGGGCGGCGTCTACAAGAGGTTGTTCATCAGCGACGACGCGCGGACGTTGCTCGGCGGCATCTGCGTGGGCGACGCCTCGCCGTACACGTCGTTGCGGCCGTTCGTGGGCAAGGAGCTGCCGGCCTCGCCGTCGGACCTGCTGTTCAGCGGCGCGGGCGCGAGCCTCGACCTGCCGGACGAGGCCCAGGTGTGCTCGTGCAACAACGTGTGCGCGGGCGACATCCGCACCGCCGTCGCCGACAAGGGCGTCACCGACGTGCCCGGGATCAAGGCGTGCACGCGGGCCGGCACGACCTGCGGGAGCTGCGTGCCGATGCTCAAGCAGTTGCTGGAGAAGTCGGGCGTCGAGGTCAGCAAGGCTCTGTGCGAGCACTTCACGTACTCGCGGGCCGAGCTGTTCGACATCGTACGGGTGCGCGGCATCGCGACGTTCTCCGAGCTGATCACCCAGCACGGGCAGGGCAGGGGCTGCGACATCTGCAAGCCGGCCGTGGCCTCGATCCTGGCCTCGCTGCACAACGGGCACGTGCTGGAGGGCGAGCGGGCCACGCTGCAGGACACCAACGACGCCTTCCTGGCCAACATCCAGAAGAACGGCACGTACTCGGTCGTCCCGCGCATCCCCGGCGGCGAGATCACGCCGGACAAGCTGATCGTCATCGGCGAGGTGGCCCGTGACTTCGGTCTCTACACCAAGATCACCGGAGGGCAGCGCATCGACCTGTTCGGGGCCCGGGTCGAGCAGCTCCCCGAGATCTGGCAGCGGCTGGTGGAGGCCGGGTTCGAGTCGGGTCACGCGTACGGCAAGGCGCTGCGCACGGTCAAGTCGTGCGTGGGCTCGACGTGGTGCCGCTACGGCGTGCAGGACTCGGTGGGCATGGCCATCGCCCTGGAGCTGCGCTATCGGGGCCTGCGCTCGCCGCACAAGCTCAAGTCGGCCGTGTCCGGCTGCGCCCGCGAGTGCGCCGAGGCCCGGTCGAAGGACTTCGGCATCATCGCCACCGAGCAGGGCTGGAACCTGTACGTCGGCGGCAACGGCGGCTTCAAGCCCCGCCACGCCGACCTGCTGGCCAAGGACCTGAGCACCGACGAGCTGATCAGGACCATCGACAGGTTCCTGATGTTCTACATCCGCACCGCCGATCGGCTGCAACGCACCGCAACCTGGATCGAGTCCCTGGACGGCGGGCTCGACTATCTCCGTGAGGTGATCATGAACGACTCTCTCGGCATCTGCGCCGACCTGGACGCGCAGATGGACAACCACATCGCCACGTACGCCGACGAGTGGCAGGCCACGCTGGACGACCCGGACAAGCTGCGCAGGTTCGTCAGCTTCGTCAACGCCCCCGGGGTGCCCGACCCGTCGATCGTGTTCGACAACGAGCGCGGCCAGATCAGGCCGGTGATGGCCCGATGAACTGGACCGCGATCTGCTCCTACGAAACTCTGCTGCCGGAACGCGGGGTCTGCGCCCTGGTGGACGGGGTGCAGGTGGCGATCTTCCGTACCTATGACGGCGAGCTGCACGCGCTGGCCAACCTCGACCCGTTCAGCGGGGCCTACGTGCTCTCGCGCGGCATCGTCGGCACCAGGAAGGGCGAGCCGACGGTCGCCTCGCCGCTGCACAAGCAGGTGTTCTCGCTGGTGGACGGGCGCTGCCTGGACGAGGAGGGCGTGTTCGTGCGGGTCTACCCCGTGCGGGTGGGAGACAGCGGGCACGTCGAGGTCAGCCTCGTCGACGAGCGGGTGGAGGCAGGCGTCTAGCCGGCGGGCAGTGCCGCCCTGATCCGCCACGTGCCGTCCGTCTCCTCGCGCTCGAACGTGCCGCCCGCCAGGCGGGCGCGCATGCGCATCCCCACCAGGCCGCGGCCCTCCCCGGCCGCGGCCCGGCCGGTGGCGGCGTTCTCCACGGTCAGGACCAGGTCGTCCCCGACGGTCAGGTCCAGCCTGACCGGGCCGTGGCCGTGCTTGAGCGCGTTGGTGACGGCCTCCCTGGCGATCGCGTACGCGGCCCGCGACGTCGCCTCCGGCACCCGGTCCACGGGGTCGGAGCGGCACTCCACGTCCAGGCCGTGCAGGAGCGTGCCGAGGGCGGCCAGGGTGGGGGCGTGCGGCATGCCGGCCGCGTTCTCGGCAGCGTTCTCGTCAAGGACCCTGAGCAGCACGTCCAGCTCCTGCTGTGCGTCCCTGGCGGTGCTCACCAGGTGGCCGAGCGAGCGTTCGGCCACCGGGACGGTCGCGGGCCGCTCCAGGGCCGCCTGGGCGGCCATGGCCTGCACCAGCACGACGCTGAGCGCGTGCCCCACCGAGTCGTGCAACTCCAGGGCCAGGCGCTGGCGGCGGCCGAGCTCCTCGATCACCAGCGACGGGTCCGAGCGCAACAACCCGCGCGCCGCCCACCGCTGCGCGTACCCCGCGCCGACCATCACCGCCAGCGCGATCGCGACCAGCGCGAACACCTCCACGATCGCGCCCGGCCCGGCCCGCCACCTGCCCAGCCCGAACACCCCGGCCACCCCGGGCACGAGCGCCAGCACGCCCGCGCTCAGCGTGGCCCCCACGAACAGGTGCAGCGCCGTCAGCACCCGCAGGTAGAGGCCGTCGGCACGCTCGGGCACGGCCACGCCCAGCAGCTCCGCCAGCGCGATGGCCTCCAGGCGCGACACGAGCGGCACGCACGCCACGAGCGCCGAGGCCGGCAGGCACACCGCCCACAGCAGCAGGATGCGCGGCAGGGACAACTCCGTCAGCAGCACCACCGCGGGCACCGCCGCCACCGGGGTCAGCAGCGCCGCGCCGAGGAGCTGGTACAGCACCGCCTTCCAGGGAACGCTCACACCTTCAGAAGTTAGCCGAACGGCCGCGCGGGCACCTCCCTCACGCGAGGGAGATGTTCACTCAGCGTGATCACGCAGTACGGCTGCGGCTGTCCTTGCGTATCGGCTGCGCGGCGGGCAGGCGGCAGGCTAGGCTCTGGTCTCCACGGCGCCGGCGTCCACCGGGGGGTAGACATGCTGGCTGCGGTGGGCCGCTGGAAGCACGCACCGCCGTTCTGACACAACGCTGTCACAGCGTTCGGCGTCGTCGCGCTGGGGGAGGGGTTCGGGGTTCGCCTGGGTTCGCGGCACTAGATGGACGCTATCGGCGCTCCCGCGCCCGCTGGTATCGGTGCGGCAACGATCACAACTCTGACCGGTCTCTCCAACTTCCGTGAACCGTTACCGTGAGTAATACCTGGACCAGGTAAAGGGGCCGTGCGGACTGCCTAAACCGCGCATTCGCCGTCGATCATCGGGGGCATCAAAGCGGCCATGAGCAAGATTTCTCAGCGCAGGGCACTCCTGCTGGCGGCCATCGTCCCCGCCCTCCTCATCGCGGGCTGCTCCGCGAACAATCAGGCGATGAAGGGGGCGGCGAGCCCTGGCGGGCCCACGGACATGGACTCCATGTCGCCCGAGCAGAGCGACACCTCCACCGGCGAGGCCTCGCCGACCGGGGCCGGCGGCCAGGCGGAGTCGGCGGTCCAGGCCTTCTTCAACGCGCTCAAGTCGGGGAACGTGGACCAGGTCGCCGAGTCCTTCTCCAACGAAGCGGTGGCCGCCGTGAACGGGCAGCCCACGGCGGAGGGCAGCGACGCCATCAAGGGCCTGTTCCAGAAGCAGCTCGCGGGCGCGAACGGCTGGAAGCAGGCCACGCACACCATCGAGGAGTCGCGTACGGCGGGCAGCGACGACGCCATCGTGCGGTCGACGAGCAAGATGGGCAACGACAACTTCCGTGAGCTGTTCCTGCTCACGCGGGACGGCGGGGAGTGGAAGATCTCGCAGTTCATGAACAACAAGGCGTGAGAGGTACTCGGGCGGTCTAGGGCGGGTGCGCGGGAGCCTTCTCGCGCGCCCGATCCGTCGCCGGCGTCATCCGGTGACCTGGTGCGTGACCGGCGGTATATCGCGTGGTCAGAGCTCCATATTCTGGGCGGTGTCGCCGGGGATGCGGGGCGTGATGCGGCGCTGGTCGACCAGTGCCAGATAGACCGCGAAAGCGCCCCTCGTCCACATGTCGGCCTGCTGCGCGGTCAGCCTGATCTCCTCGCCCTCGTGCGAGACGATCATGTACTCGCCCAGCGGCATTCGTCGCCACGCCACCAATATGTTCTCGTAAACGAGCACGTCGAGCATCGCGGTCAGATATTCACGTCCGGCGGCGGACACGGCGCAAGCCTCCTTGCTCCTCGCCGAATTCTCGCCTTTGACTCCATTGTGCGCGTCTTATCGGGAAATGTCGCATTTCCTTTTGGGGGTGCCGGAGAACCTCGGGGCCGCTCCCGGTGTATCTACACCGGAGGTGGTCTCATGAGGAAGATCCTGCTCGCGCTGGCGGCCGTGCTGGTCGCCTGCTGGCTGCCGGTCCCGGCCGCGGCGGCCGGGAACTGGGCGGTGACGTACGTCGATCCCGCGCCGGCCCGGTTCGCCGGTGGGCAGTCGTACGCGCTGGGCTTCTGGGTGTTGCAACACGGCACCCATCCGTTCGAGGGCAAGATGTCGCCCGTCGGGCTGCGGTTCACGCGGGCGGACGGCAAGAGCGTGGAGTTCGGGGGGACGGCGCTGCCCGAGGCGGGGCACTACGCGACGTCCGTGGTGCTGGAGGAGGGTGTGTGGAGGGTGGAGGGTGTGCAGGGGCCGTTCCAGCCGTACCAGGTGGGGACGCTGACCGTGCCCGGCTCGTTGCGGATCGATCCCGTGCCGGCCGATCTGGCGGGGGCCCTCACCGGGGCGAACGAGGACTACTGGGACGCCGTACGGCCGCCACTGCCCGCTCCGGCGTCGGCGACCGTTCAGGAGGTCGCCACGGCGGCCCCTCGGGTTGAGCCCCAGCCTCGGGATGAGGAGAGCGGCGTGCCCGCCTGGACGCTGCTGCTCGCCGTCGCCGGTGGCGCGGTGCTGGCGGTGGGGGCGCTGCGCCTGCCGCGTCTGAGGCGGCGCAGGACGGAGGAGCCCGATCCGCCGGTGGACGCCTCGGCGGAGACCATCGTGATCTCCGGATGACAGACCGCCGGGGTGTGCCCGCGACGCCGTTCTTCCCGAGCGGCACGCGTCGCGGGCGCATCCCGGCTCTCACCTGATGGGGGAGGCTTTGTGGGGGCGGTGCTGGGGCTGGTGGCGCTGCTCGGCGTGGGGATCGCCGGGGTGTACGCCGTCTCCGCCTTCCTCGCGCCTCGCGGGGTGGTCCAGGTCAGGCCGTTCCTGTCGGGGGCGCGGGCTCGTGAGCACGCGATGTCGCGCTTCCACGTGCGCTGGTACGCGGTGACGTTGATCTTCCTCGCCTTCGACATGGAAATGATCTTCATGTATCCGTGGGCCGTCGTCGTGGCCGACCTGGGGCCCATGGCGGTCGTCGAGATGTTCCTCTTCCTGGGGTTGCTGCTGGTGGGGGTGCTCTACGCCTGGCGGGAGGGGGCGTTCAGGTGGGCTTGAGCGGGTGGTTGTCGCGCCAGGCCGCCCTCCGGCCCCGGGTGCTCGTCGTGGGGTGTCCGTACGGGACGCGGGTGCGGCTGCTCGTCGAGGCCGAGGTCGATCGGCGGCGCTGGCCAGACGGCCCCAGACCGGCCAGGTGCACCTCTACTTCGCCCAGGCCGCCGTGGCGCTGATCGTGCTGGCCGTCGCCTTCGCCGTCCTGGGATGAACGCGCTCTCCACAGTGATCTTCCTGCCCCTGGTCGCCGCCGCGGCGCTGGCCCTGCCCAGGCTCGGCGCGCGGGCGGCCATCCGGATCTGGATCGCCGCCACCGCCGCCGACCTGGCCCTGGTCGTCGCGATGTGGATCGGGTACGGCGGCGGCCTGGCGTACCAGACCAGACTGCGCTGGATCCCCTCGGTCGGCGCCGGTTACCACGTCGGCGTGGACGGCCTGTCGCTGCCGCTGATCGCGATGACCTCGCTGCTGTTCCTGCTCTGCGCCGTCTACTCCCTGCGTGAGACCCACCGGCCCCGGGCGTACGCGGCGTTGTTCCTGTTCCTGCAGACGGTCTGCCTCGGCCTGTTCGCGGCGCTCGACCTGCTGCTCTGGCACGGCACAGCCGAACGCCGCACAGGCACAGTCGCCCTGCTCGCCGCCACCGCCTCCCTGGCACTGGGGATGGCCGTGCTGCTGGGTTATCTACAACCGTGACACTTGCGGTCAGTGGTGGCGGCCAGTGACGGGACAGATGTCCACGGAGTACTCGCGATCGGTGAGTATCTGCTGAAGCGACTGCTCAACAAGCGATCGCTGGAAGTCGGTACGGATACGGCGGGCGATGACCACGATGCTCACCTCCGCCACCCCCGCAAGCAGAAGTGCGGAGGCCACGGACTGCGCGTGGCCGCCCTGAACCCAGGTGTCCTCCAGTACGACGATGTGCTTGCCCGCCACAGCTGCTGGATCGGGCAGAGTGAAGTGCTCAGGCCGCGCCTCACGCCGCTGCATCTCAGGGATGTCAGGCGTGGCTTCGAGCCTTACCTCGTTCCAATGCTCCGGCAGAACGGCCGCCAGAGTGCAGAGGGGATGGGTGCCGGGACGTCCTCGAAGCGAGGGGACCGTCGCCACACCTGTGGCGGGCCTGGACGCGACGACATCGAGACATGATGCGTGGGCACGCGCGAATCCCAGAAGGAGAAGGAGTAACCGCTGGTAGGAGGGATTGCGGAGCCGCTGAGCTTTGGGCATGGGATCTTTGTAGCGATACATGTCCCGGTCTGCCTGGGTGCCCACAATGGCATAGGTCAAGGGGATGACCCGGCGGGCGACGGGCGCATCTCCTCGTCGGGCATCCCTGTCGCACCGGTAGCACCGCGTGTATCGCGGCGCGACGGGTCCCGTGCAGATCTCACAGGTGACGTTCGGTATTCGGAGGGGGTTCGTCATGATCGCGCCAAGCCGCTCGCGAATCATCTCCCGTAGCACCGGTGATGTCTCCGCCAAAGGGAGTCAGCCTATCTGTGAAAGCAAATCTTCGAGCTGCTTGGGGCGGTCGAGCAGGTCATCGACGATGGTCATCGCCTCGAGAACGTCCTGAGCCACGTGAACGTCCGGCTTACCAGCCGTAACCCGTCCCCACTCGGTGCGATCGATGACGGAACGCATCAGGATCACGGGACGGCCGTGTTCCACAGCTTTGCGCGCCTGGATACGGGTCCCGCTGCGCTCGCCGGCCTCAACGATGATCGTCGCCAAACTGTAGCCCGACATCGTGCCGTTGCGCAGCGGGAACGTCGTTTTGTCCGGGGCTTTGTCCGGCCAGAACTGGGAGAACACCGCCCCGTGTTCGGCGACCTCTCGATGAAGATCGCGATTTTCCGGGGGGAAATGTTTACGGATTCCGGTGCCGATGACGGCCACCGTCCGGCCGCCCGCTCGAAGCGCGGCCTGATGCGCCGCGGTGTCGACACCGGCGGCCAAGCCTGAGACGACGGTAAGGCCGCGCTCGACGAGCCGCGTGGCCAATTCGGCCGTGATCACCCGGCCTTCGGATGAGACCCCTCGAGAACCGACCACCGCAACGCCGTCGTCGTCATCAAGGACCGCCCCACGGGCGAACAACAACGGGGGGCGATCGAACACGTCGCGCAACCTGTGCGGATAGTGATCGTCTCCCAACGTGATGACCTGGACGCCGTCCTGCTCCCAGGAAGCGATCTCCTCTTTGGCCTTCGCTATCGCTTCTTCCATGGGATCGGAGAACAGATCGACGGGGGCCAGGCGCCGGCGCAGCAACGCTACCGCCGAGGCCTCATCAGTGAGCTGTTGAACGAGCTCGCGCTCGCCTCTTTCCGTGGGCGTACACCGAAGTAGCGCCACCATCGCGGCGCGTTCCGTGTCATCCCACCGGCCCACATCACCAGGGTAGTGTCTCGGCCGATCCCGCGTCATCCCCGACATCGAACACGTGTGCCTGTTTTCTTGTCCGGCCGTCCTTGGTCAGAGGTCGCGTTCCTGCTGGTCGAGGATGGAGACGGAGACGGCGATCGCCTGGGTGGCGTCGCCGGTCTCGATGGCCTGGAGGAGGTCGTGGTGGGTCTTGTCGGGCACCAGGGCCGCCTGCTCCTGGTCCCTGACGCTGTCGCGTAGCGCGTCGCTCATGCTGCGGTAGAGGTCGCCGAGGAGGGGGTTGTGGGCCGCGTCCGCCACGCGCAGGTGGAAGTCCACGTCGGCGTCGGCGAAGCCGTCGAGGTCGCCGGTCTGGCCGGCGCCGTCCCTGCGGGACAGGGCCTCGTGCATCGCGGTCAGGTCCTCGGCCGTGCGGCGGCCCGCCGCGAGCCGGGCCGCCACGAGGTCGAGGCCGCGGCGGACGTCGATGATGTCCATGGCGGCCGCCGTGTCGAGCCGGCGCTGGAGCGCGACCTTGGACTCGTCGGTCGCGGTCACGTAGGTGCCGTCGCCCTGCCGGGTGTGCAGCAGCCCCGCGTGGGCCAGGACGCGCACGGCCTCGCGCACGGACAACCTGCTCATGCCCAGGCTCTCCGCGAGCCGGCTCTCCGACGGGATCTTGGTGCCGACCGGCCACACCCCTTCGGCGATCTCACGGCGGAGCTCGGCGATGGCGGCGTCCACGAGCGAGGTCCGAGCGACGTTACGCATGCACCTTCTCCTCATCGGCTGAAGACATCCACCCTAGACGCGTTCGCGCACGCACGGTTTCGTGGCGGGGCGGGGTGTCACCCCCGAAGGATCGCAGGGAAAGGGGTCAGGTCAGGGCGGTGGCGAGGCGTTCGATCGTGTCGCGGCCCTCCAGCGGGCGCAGCCAGGCCGTGGGCAGGGCGGTGGCGCCGTGGAGGGCGCCCAGGAGGTTGCCGCAGACCGAGCCGGTCGAGTCGCTGTCGCCCGAGTGGTTGACCGACAGCAGCAGGGCTCTGTCCACGGAGGGCTCGACCAGGGCGCAGTAGACGCCGATGGCCAGGGCCTCCTCGGCCACCCAGGCGCCGCCCAGCGATTCGACGGCCTCGGGGGAGTGCGCGCCGGTCGAGGCCAGGGACAGGGCGGCGCGCAGGGCCGTACTCGTCTCGTCGTGGCCGGGGTAGGTGGACAACAGCTCCAGGGCAGCATGGACGGCGGGGGCGAGCGCTTCGCCTGTCATCAGGTTCGCGACGATCGCGGCGAAGGCGCCGGCGGCCAGGTAGCCGGTGGGGTGGCCGTGGGTGATCTGGGCGCAGGCCGCCGCCAGCTCGAACGCCTCTTTGGGGACGAGCGCGATCAGGCCGAACGGGGCCGAGCGCATGACCGTGCCGCAGCCCTTCGACTCCGGGTTCACCGGGCCAGGCTCGCCCCATGCGGACCTCCCCGGGAACGGGCGGCCCAGGCCCGACAGGCAGGCGTTGCCCGGGGCGCGGGTGGAGTACAGCCAGCTCTCGTTCCTGAGCCACCCTGTCCGGTGGGGGCGGTCCGCGGGAGGGGGCGTGCGGTGTCGCTGGGTGTCGAGCCACCTCAGGTACGCCTGCCGCACCGCCCCGACCGCGGCCTCTCGATCGCCACCCGCCATCGCGCCCCGAGGGCCGCCGCCCCTCGCCATCGCGCTCCGAGGGCCGCCCCCCGCCATCGGGCCCCGAGGGCCGCCCCTCGCCGTATCTCCGGGGCCGCTTTCAGTCGCGTCAGGTGCGCCGCCGATCGACGCGGCCCGTGGGCCGCGGTCCGCTGCCTCTCCGGCGCGGCCCTCTTCGGCGCGGCCCTCCCCGGCGGCGCGGTGTGCCGCGGGCGTCGTCTCGTCGAGAGGGTGTCGCGGGGTGGTGGGTGGGCGCGTCGGTCCCGGGGAGGTGCTGGGAGGCGGGTTAACGTGGGCGGTGCGGGCTTCCAGGAGGCCCTCGACGGTGAAGAGGGTCATCTGGGTGTCGTCGGTGATCAGGCCGGTTCTGCCGCGCCAGGTCGTGACATATCCGGTGATGCCCTCTGCCCCGTGCTCCCTGCGGATCTCCCGCAACGACTGAAACTCGATCGGCGCCCCGAGCGCGTCGCCGATCGCGCCGCCCAGGAGGCAACCTCGGACCCGATCCAGAACATCCATGCCTGGGATCTTGCCACCTCCCGGGACGGGTGAGAGATTGCGCATATTTGGTCAATTGTCCCGGAGGTCACGCGTGTCCCAATTACGCCCAGCCCTCTTCGCAGTCGCCCTCACCCTCGCGATCGCGACCCCGGCTCAGGCCGCTGCCGGCCCGGCCACGGGCCCACCCACAGCCGGCATAAGCGTCGAGAACAGTCGTACGCAGCCGGTCTTCTCCTACGCGGACGCCATCCGCGAGCACGTGTACGTCGAGTCGACGGTCGACAGCGACCTGGACGGCAACCTCGACAAGGTCAGGGTGGACATCATCCGGCCCAAGGAGTCGGGCCCGGCGCTCAAGGTGCCGGTCATCATCGACGAGAGCCCGTACTACGACAACTCAGGCCGCGGCAACGAGGGCGAGCGGAAGGTGTACGACGCCGCCGGAAATGTCGCGAAATTTCCGCTCTTCTACGACAACTACTTCGTCCCCCGCGGCTACGCCGTCCTCAACGTCGACATGCTCGGCACCACCAGGTCGGAAGGCTGCCCTGACGTCGGCGGCAAGGCCGACGTGCTGGGCGGCAAGGCCGTCGTCGACTGGCTGAACGGCCGCGCCAAGGCCGTCAAGGCCGACGGCACCCCGGCCGTGGCCGACTGGACGACCGGCAAGTCCGCCATGATCGGCAAGTCGTACGACGGCACCCTGGCCAACGCCGTAGCCGCCACGGGCGTCGAGGGCCTCAAGACCATCGTGCCCATCTCGGCGATCAGCTCCTGGTACAAGTACCAGCGCTCGAACGGCGTCGTCTACAACTATGACTACGCCTCCTGGCTGGCCAACTACGTGGACACCGATCCCGAGGCCAAGTGTCAGCCGGTACGCGACAAGATGGACGCCGAGGACGGCGACGACACCGGTAACTACAACCCGTTCTGGGCCGAGCGCGACTACCTCAAGGGCCTGCTCGGCGACGCCTCCAAGGTCAAGGCCAGCGTCTTCGTCATCCACACCGTCAACGACCTCAACGTCCGGCCCGACAACTTCTCCACCTGGTGGAAGGCCCTGGCCGACAGGAACGTGCCGCGCAAGATCTGGGTCGGACAGACCCAGCACGTGGACCCGTTCGACTTCCAGGGCCGCAGGGACCTGTGGGTGGACACGCTGCACCGCTGGTTCGACTACTGGCTGCTCGGCGTGCGCAACGGGATCATGAGTGAGCCCCGCGCCGACGTCGAGGTCGGCCCGGCGCAGTGGACCACCCAGCGCGACTGGCCGGCCCCGTTCGCGCTCAAGGCGTCGCTGCGCCCCGCGGCCGACGGCTCGCTCGGCCTGCGGCCCGCCGCCAGGAACAGCACCGCCACCTTCACCGACGTCGCCATGAGTGAGAACGCCATGGTGGCCGACGTGGGCACGGCGAACCCGGGCCGGGTGGCGTTCACCACCGGCGCGCTCCCGCTGAACCTGCGCCTGTCCGGCACCCCCACCGCCGACCTGCGGGTCAAGCTGGACAAGCCCACCTCCAACCTGACCGCGCTGCTGGTGGACTTCGGCGCGGACACCCGCGTCGACTGGCGCACCGGCCAGGGCATCACCACGCTCACCGAGGAGGACTGCCACGGGGAGAGCACCGCGGCCGACGACGCCTGCTACCGCAAGGTGGTCACCAACGTCGCCACCCGGCCGCTGGAGATCGTCGCCCGCGGCTGGATCGACGTGCAGAACCGCGACTCGCTCAGCCAGTCCAAGCCGCTGCCCGCGGGCACGTACGGCACGGTCAAGTGGCTGACGCTGCCGCAGGACTACACCTTCAAGAAGGGCCACAGGATCGGCCTGGTGGTGGCCGGCACCGACTCGACGTACACCGGTGAGGACGGCACCGGCGCGACCGTCACCATCGATCTGGCCAGGAGCAGCGTGAGCGTGCCGTTCGTGCTGGGCACGCCGCTGGCCGACGTGCCGAAGGACACGGCCAGGTTCCGCGGTCCCGACCAGCTCGACCTGCCCGAGCCCGACCGCGAGTTCCACTTCTTCTGACCGGTCGCCGGTAGGGGCCGCGGGGTCCCTACCGGCACCCGTTCCAGGCCACGTTCATGGTCAGGCTGCCCTGGGCGGTGGTGGTGCCACCGGTACGCCGGCCGTCGCCGGTGGTCCGGCCCGTCCACCGTACGGTGATCTTCCCTCGCTCGGCTTCCTTGCGGAGGCAGTAGGCGTCGCCGACCCGGAAGCGGGTCCCGGACACGTCGATGCCGTCCGTGCCGGTGGCCGAGGTGATCTCGCACCGGCCGGTGCACGACAGGGAGAACGACCCGGTACGCTCCTCCGAGCCCAGCCACGCCGACGACGGCGACAGCCTGGCCACCGGCGGAGCGGGCTTGGGCAGGGCGGCCTTCCTGCGCACCGAGTTCAGCCCGGAGCCGTCCGCGCGCTCGGCAGCGGTAGCGGCAGGGGCCGCGGGCACCTGGTCGGCGGGTTCCTCCTCCAGCAGCACCTCCGTCTGCGCGGCGGTCTTGGTGACCGCGACCGGGTGGTCGCGGGCGTTCATGACGGCCCAGATCAGGCCGGCCGCCAGCAGGCCCACGCCGAGGAGCAGCGCGAGCCTGGCCACGGCCCTGATCGGCGTGCCGGGCTCGGGATCGTCGTCGTCGGGCAGCTCCCGCCAGTACTCCTGCCACGAAGCGCCGACGTCCCCGCCGGGTGGCTGCTCGATGTTGGACAGGGTGAGGCCGCCGTACCGGATGACCGCGCCGTTGTTGTGGACGCCGTTGCTCTCCCCCTTGACGACGGCGCTGTAGACGAGCTTGTCGCCGTTCGCGCCGCCGCGGAAGGCCCGCGTGCGGCTCGGCGGCGTGAACGGGTGCCGCCCGCGCACGGCGGGCGCCGCGAGCGGCTCCTCGCCGGTGGCCGCCGGCTCGCCGGTGGGCGCTGCGAGCGGCGGC
>NZ_JBHSPA010000006.1:0-15119 GCF_042656245.1 Nonomuraea insulae | reverse complement strand
CCGGCTGCCGTTGGGCGGCCAGCCGCTGATCGGCGGGTTGTTCACGGCCGGAGCGTTCGCGTTCGGAGCGTTCATGGCCGGAGTGCTGGTGGTCGGGGTGCTCCTGGTCGGCGGCAGCCGCGCCCGCCGCCGACCAGGGCTTTCCCGGCGTCGCCGTCGTGGGGCCGGCGACCGGGACTGACGGCGTGGCGTCGGCGCCTGGGGGAGCCGGCGACGAGGAGCCGTTCTCCACCAGTGTGCGTACCTGCACAGGAAAGCCGTCCGCCCGCCAAAGAGGCCCCTCGCCGGGCAGCGGCTGCGCGGATGCCAGCCGGTTGGGAAGCGTGCCGGGCAGTGCCGCGATCGGCAGGCGGCGCAGCAGCGTCCCCGCCGTCATGGTCCTGGGCGCGGCCCGGCAGGTCGCACAGGACTGGATGTGACGGCCGATCCTGGCCCTGGCCCGCCGTCCGGGGGCCGCGACCCATTCCGCCATCCGGGCCGTCAGGTCGGGGCAGCCGTCGCGGGACCGCGCGGCGATGATCGCGGCGAACCACTCCTCCAGGCCGGCGGCGGCCTGGGCGACGATCGTGTGCACCTCGGCCGGGGGCAGCTCGAAGATCACGCTGAGTTCGTGGTCCGCCAGGCCGTGCCGGACGGACAGGTCGAGCAGCTCCCGCTGCGGGCGCTCCAGGGACAGCAGCGCCTCGGGCAGCAGCTCCGACATGCGACCGGGGCGCGACCACGAGCCGATGCTCGCGGGCTTGGCCACGACCGCCCGATGGGCCCGGGCGACGGCGTACAACCAGGGGCGGCGCAGGGCCGGATCGACCACGCGGTCCGCGTACAGGTGGGTCGTCATCGCGGCGCCGGCCACCGCCTGTTCGGCGTCACCGGCGGCGAGCTCGGTGCGGCAGTAGTCGTAGAGACGTGCTCCGTGCTTGTCGCACAGGTCGCGAATGGCCTGGCGCGCGTCGTCGGACAGGGTTCGCCACATCCGGTGTCACCTCCTCCAATAGGTACGCGGACGCGTGTACGTCGTCAGGTCCTCCCGGAATTCGGCACGCTGTCGAGCTGCGGCGAATCTCGCACGCTGTCGATCTGCGACGAATGCCGCACGGTGTCGATCTGCGACGGATTTCGCGCGCTGTCGATCTGCGGCGAATGTCGCACGGTGTCCAGCAGCGACGCCTGCGCCAGGTACGCGCGCGTGGCGTCCGGGTCGCCGGCGATGGCCCGCAGCCCCGCCATGGCCGCCGCGAGCCGGGCACTGTCGCGCTCGCGCACGCCCGCCGGTCGGGTCTCGCCACGCGGCACCACCCGGTGCATCAGCACCGAGCGCCGCCGCCAGGCCCACGCCTCCAGCGCGGCCGGCGCGGCGTAGCCGCCGATCACGGCGGCGATCACCTGGCCGGCCTCGGCGGCGTCGTGGATGCCCGCGTTCATGTTCAGCCCGCCGACGGTCGAGGTCAGGTGCGCGGCGTCGCCCACGAAGAGCACCCGCCCGCACCGGTACGAGGTCAGCACCCCCCTCGACAGCCCGAACCTGTCGGCCCCGGTCACCCGGATCGGCCCGCTGGCGCCCGGCAGGGCACGGCGGACCAGCAGGGACAGGTTCGACGTGGACAGCGGCTCGTGCGAGTCACAGGGGATCTTGAAGATGATGCGCCAGTGGTCCGGCAGCCCGAGCAGGGTGCACGACTGCTGCACATCCCGTACGTACGTCAGCGGCGCGAGACTCGGCAGCAGCTGGTCGAGCGGCGACTCGGTGAACACCCGCAGCGCCTGCGTCGGATAGGCCGACCGGGGGAACGGCAGCCCCAGCGAGCCCCGTACGGTGCTGTGGGCGCCGTCGGCGGCGATCATGTACCGGGCCCGCGTCCAGGTGTGGCCGACGCGGACCCGGATCCCTGTGCCGCCCTCCGCCACGCCGTCCACGTGGGTGCCGAACCGCACGTCCACGTCCGGGTAGACGTTCAGGGCCTCAAGCAGCAGCGGGGTCAGTGACGCCTGGTCGGCGTGGATCCTGAACGGATGTTTGGTCAGGCCGTCCAGCCGGTTCATGCCCATCTCGGCCAGCACGATCCCGGACCGGTCGCGCCACTGCACCCGGTCCACCACCCGGCCCTCGGCTACCAGCCGGTAGGCCACGCCGAGGTCGTCCAGCAGATCGAGCGTGGCGGGGTGAAAGGTGCAGGCGCGCGGCTGCCGCGGCAACTCCTTCTCCCGCTCCAGCACGGTGACCGGTATCCCGGCCCTGGCCAGCGAGAGCGCGGCGGTCAGCCCGGCGGGCCCGGCTCCGACCACGACGACGCCGCTCATGCCCGGCCTCCCGTGTGCGCCGTCCTCGGGGCCGGTCTGTGACGGCGGTAGGGCACGCGGCTCAGCGTCACGGGCCCGCCGACGGCCCTGGACAGGGCCCACCAGGCCGCGCAGAGGTTCGAGGTGAGCAGCACCCGGTCGTTGCCGCTGGCCAGCGGGCCGAGCACGGGGAGCGTGGGCAGGCCGGTGCCGGTGAACACCAGCACGGCGTCCTCGGGCGGCTCGGCCAGTTCGACCTGGCTGATCAGTTCGGTGGGGGTGACCGCGTAGGAGGAGTAACCGTCGCGCGAACGTACCTGGAGGACCTGGGTGACGGTGAAGCCGGCCGTCTTCCAGAACCGCTCCGCCAGCTCCGTCACCCACGGCTGGTACGGCGAGACCAGCACCATGTCGCTCACCATCAGGTGCTCCATCGCCTCACGCGTGGCCAGCGTGGCCGAGGCGAACGGCACCCCGGTCGCCGAGGTCAGCTCGGCGCACTGCTCGCGGTCCTCGTCGGGGCCGAGCAGGTAACGGGGTTCGCTGCAGGCCATGACCATGGCGTCCAGCCGCAGGGCGTCGAACGCGCCCGCCATGGCGGGCAGCGCCTCGTTGTACCCCTCCAGCCGGTCCACCAGGGACAGCCCTGGCCGTACGGGAAAACGGGCGACGTGCATGTCGGCACGTGAGCCGAGTAACCGGGTCAGCTCCGGCTCCGCCGAAGGGTTCGCGGGCGCAACGATCACGCCGACCCTGCCGCGGCTCATTGGGTGCCCCGGACGGTGCGCATGGTGAAGGTCTCCTCCTGTGCGGGAAGGCGAGAAGGGGGAAGTCAGGTGGTACGGCGCCGCGGCGTCTGATCCATCTCGGTGACGGCCTCGACGGAGACCTGCCGGATGCGGCGTAGCCGATGCACGGTGCGCGCCGGTCCCGTTGTCCGCGGGACGTCGCCCTGGTCCTCGCCCCAGGCCGGTTGCGGCGCGTCGGGACGTACGCCCCGGGCGTGCACTTCGTGCGGTTGTGACCTGCGCACTTCGTCGGCGAGCATGATCGCTCCTGTTATCGCGGGTTGACTTCTCTGATAGGGGAGAGAACCTGGTCGATGCGCGGCCCGGCGAGGAGCCGGCGGCGCCTTGCCGGCCCCTCCTCCGCCGCGCGTTGAGATCGTCGGACGGTCTCACGTCTCGACGCCCCGGCGACCCGCACCAGCGCCGTGGCGGCGAGTAGAGCGGCGGCCGGTGGAACGGCCACCTGCGCGCTCGGCGGGCCGTTCGCACGACGCCGCGACGAGATCACCAGGGATCCCGTCAGCAGCGCGGCGAACGTCCCCGCGCAGCCGAGCGCGCGGGAAGAAAGCCGACCCCAAGCGCTACCCCTCGAGTTGGCCAGCACGCCAGCCGCTGTCGGGCTGGCCAACAGCACCGAACCGACTAGGTCGGGCACGTGCCGCACGGTGCCGGGGGGATGGGGAAGCGCCGGGGCCAGCGCTAACAGCGCTGCCACCGTTGAGGCGGCGAACGGGTCGCGCGACCCTTCGCCGCCGGATCGCAGCGCCAGCTTGTGAGTACGCCCTGGCAGCACCTGCCGGGGCGCGGCCGTGATGACCTCCGTCGCGCCCGGGCAGGACAGGGCAGGGCCGACGCCGTCCGCCGTCACCGGGACCGCTGTGGCCCGGTGCCGGCGTGGGAGCGTCAGCGTCATCGGGCCGTCACCGTGGCCCCGGCCGTGCTGTCGGCCATGTTGGGCACGCTGACACAGACCATTCTCTCGGTCAGGCCCGCACCCAGTGCCGACGGACGCCGGCCTGTCGTGCGCGTCCGGTCCGGTCCCGCACCACCGGCCACCGTACGCGCGACTTTGGAGGCGAGCGCGAGGTGCTCGCCGCAGCGCCGGGCCACCTTGGCCTCCAGACCGGCCACCTGGGCCAGCCTGAGCCGCATCGGCTCCAGCGACGACCGTCGTTCGAGGCCGTCGAGATCGTCCAGCCGGGTGGGCCAGCGCAGCGCGTCGGCGCAGCGGGACTCCACCTCGGCGGGAAGCTCCTCGGCGGGGAACCCCTCGTGAAGCAGCCGCGTGGCGATCATGACGGCGGTGAACGCCGTCTTGTCGTAGTCGGCCAGCCGTCCCGTCAGGGCCGCGCCCAGCATCCTGGCGCGGTGGCTCAGACAGACGGCACTCCACCCGAGCAGCAGCAGCCGATCGGGACCCGTCTCCGTGTGCCAGCCGGCCAGCCGCAGCTCGCGGGCCATCCGGTGGTGGAAACGCCAGCGGTGACGGGGGTTGTCCAGCCAGACCTGGAGACCGCCGAGCGGCAGGGCGGCGACGTTCACTCCGTCACCCGCCACGCGGGTGCAGATGCGCTGAACGACCTGTTCCTGCCCGGTGGAGACCGGATCTTCGCAGAACCAGGAACCACCTCGGGGATCCATGGTCATGTCCGGCCACCTCCTTGTCGCGGGGAATCTCTCCAGAACCCGTTAGGCTGTTAAGTCTCAGTTACCACACGCCCCGATAGTCCGCTTACGAGCGGGGCTATGTCAACTCACAGTTTGCGAATAAGTTAGTACCAGCCCGCGTGGCAGAGCTTGCCCGCATGGCAGGGGACACTGGAGCCCGCGTCCCTTACGCTGGGAAACGTTCACGGGCGGTAGGAGGTGTGCCGTGGCGAACTTCGCCGAACGGCTCGATCTCGCGCTGACCAAGCGCGGCTACACCGGCGCGCAGGTGGCCTCCGCCCTGACGGAGGCGGGGATTCCCATCACCCGCGCCTACGTCAGCCAGTTGCGCACGGGCAAGCAGACCAACCCCACGCTCCAGGTGCTCAGGGCGCTGGCGACCTGCCTGCAGGTGAGCGTCGGCTGGCTGGTCGGCGACGACTTCCTCGAGTCCGGCTCCGTGGAGGACCTGCAACTGCGGGCGGCCACGATCGGCCTGTCAGCCTCCGGCCTGTCCGAGGGCTCGCTGACCGTGCTGCGCGGCGTGGTCGAGCTGGCCCGCAGGGCCGAGGGGCTGCCAGAGGAGCCCGAGCCCAGCTCCGACATCCCGGAGGCGGTCGCGCCGCTGAGCGGGCCGCAGCGCCGGGCGCTCGGCAAGCGGCTGCACGGCCTGCGCCTGACCGCCCTGCTCTCCGTCGAGCAGGTGGAGACCGCGATCGGCAGGGGCGCCGCGGCCATCCCCGCCATCGAGGAGGGCAGGATCGCTCCCGCGCCGATCACCGTCGAGCGCCTGCTGACCGTCTACGGCGTCTCGGTCTCACCGATCCGCGAATACGTGTTGTCGCTGGCCAGGGGCGAGCGCGAGGCCGCCTGGTTCGACGCGCAGTCCATCCCCGTCTGGCTGGCCACCGCCTACGCGCTCGAACAGCGGGCCACGGTGATCCGCACCTACCACAACCAGTTCGTCCCGCCGCTGCTGCAGACCGAGGAATACGCCAGGGCCGCCATCACCGTGGCCGGCCCCGCGACCCTCGGGCAGCAGACGGTGGAGGAGGCGCTCGCCCTCGTGCTGGCCCGCCAGGAGGCCGTGGCCCGCGACAGCGGTGTCGTGGTGTGGGCGGTGATCGACGAGAGCGTGCTGACGCGCTCGATCGTCGGCCAGCACGTCCAGCTCCGGCAGCTCGACGTGCTCATCGAGCACGCCAAGCGGCCCAACGTCTCCCTGCACGTGGTGCCCATGGAGGACCCCGCGTACGTGCCGCGCACCGGCCCCTTCACGCTCTGGCGCTTCGCCGAGGCGTTCGAGCCCGACATCGCCTGCTCGCACGGCATCGAGTCCGACGCGCTGATCACCGAGTCGGGCGCGGTCGAGGCCTACCACCAGGCGTTCACCAAGTTGTCGGTGACGACGACGACCCGCGAAGAGACCTTCGAGCTGTTGAATTTCCATCGTGAAAGGCTCTCGCGTTCGCTGGGAATATGATCTCGTTCCCACCTCTGAGATCATTTATACCAACAAATGGTTACGTAGGTATATCCAGAACTAATGGCTTTTCCGGTTGTCTTTCCCGGTGTGGCGGGGATCATATGGTCTGGGTCATCGAGTGGGGTCCGAAAGGATCAGCTTTTCCCGAGGTAGTGGGCGAGGGGAAAGGGGCATCACTCAATGCGTCAGCGTGCCATCCGAAACCTGGCGAAGCTGGAGCTGACTCAAGCACGCGTCACCCGGATTCTCGACGCCGCCGCGGGTGGGAAGAACAATTTCGTGGCGGACCGAGACGCCGTGCGGCGCTACGACCTGGCAGCCCCCATCACGACGGCCGCCGCGCGGGCCGTGCTCCATTATCTGTGCCGCGTGGTCCGTCATCTGGCGACCGAAGGAGTGGACCAGTTCGTGATCGTCGGCAGCGGCGTTCCCAGCGGCCTGCCGCCGGGCAGGCAGTTGCACGACGTGGCCCGCGACGCCCTGCGCGTCTCGGTGCCCCGCGTGGTCTACGTGGAGAACGACCCTATGGTGCTGGCCGGAGCTCGGGCGACCATCGAGCCGGTCACCGATCTCGTACGCGTCGTAGAGGGCGACGTACACGAGATCGACGACCTTCTCGATGATCGGGTCCTGCAGACGTTCCTTGACTGGGACCGGCCCATGGCCGTGTTGCTGCTGTCGGCCCACAGCCTGAACGACGACGAGTACTTCCATTACGTGATCAAGCGCATTCGGCAGGTGGTTCCGGAGAGGAGTTACCTGTCGCTGTTGCAGACCACGTTCGACGCCATTCCACCGGAGTTGTTGCCGGCCATTCACGATCTGCTGGCGATGACGTTGCCCGGTCACGCGATTCGCACCCGGGAGGAGGTGGAGGCGTTGCTCGAAGGTCTGGTGCTGGTAGAGCCGGGACTGGTGTGGGTCCCGGAATGGCGGCCCCATGACCACGACACCGCCGATGCGGAACAGCCCGGTGCGTCGGGCACTTACGGCGCCGTGGCCCGGATTCCCTGACGCCGTCACACCGCCGAAGGGCTGGCCGGTTCGCCGGCCCGGCCCTTGGCGGGTTCGACGCCGAACACCAGCACCGCGAGCACGGCCAGCACGAGCGGGATCGCCCCGAGCAGCGCGGTCGTGCCGATGGACGGGGCCGCCGCGCCCGCGACCAGCACGGCGGTGACGGCCACGCCGCCGGCCTTGCCGACGCCCGCCGACAACCCGGAGCCGCGCGAGCGCACCAGGGTCGGGTAGATCTCGGAGCTGTAGGCGGCCAGCACCGCGGCGATCGCCGCCGTCCCCACGATCGGCCCGGCCAGCACCAGGTAGAGCCACGTGCGGTCCTGCGCCAGCGACTCCCCGGAGAACGACAACACCACCAGCGCCACGCCGACCAGCGACGACAGCACGACGATCGTCTTCTTGGCGCTCCACAGGCCGTACATGGCGGCCGCGATGAAGATCAGCGGCAGCCCCAGCAACGTCGAGTCGGCCAGCGCCCGGTCCGCGGTCGGCTGGTCGAGGCCGAGCCGCTGCAGGTTCGACGGGATCCAGAGCTGGAATCCGTAGGTGACCAGGCCGATGCTCAGCCCCAGGATCACCACGGCCGCCGTGAGCCCGGTGAACGGGCGGCGGAACAGCCGTGAGTAGCCGCCCTTGTGCTCGTCCTCGACCCGCTCCAGCTCGGCGTCCGGGGAAATGGCCGCGCCGTACCTGGCCATGATCGCCCGCGCCTCGGTGTCGCGGCCGTGGGCGAGCAGGAAACGGGGCGACTCCGGGATGAAGCGGTTGAGCAGGATCAGGATGACCCCGGTCGGCAGGCCGACCAGCCACAGGATCCGCCAGGAGTAGTCCGGCGCCAGCGTGGCCGACAGCCAGCTCGCCAGCAGGTAGGCGATGGCCAGGTTGCCGCCGATGAGCACCATCACCCAGCCCTTGTGCCGGGGCGGGATGGTCTCCGCCAGCAGCGAGAACGCGATCGGCAACATGCCGCCCGCGCCCAGGCCCATGGCCAGGCACATGGCCAGGTTGCCCTCGAAGCTGGGCATGACGCCGCAGATGGCGGTGCCGACGAACAGCACGCCCGCGTACAGGATGGACGGCTTGCGGCCGATCTTGTCGCCCAGCCAGCCCCACAACAACGAGCCCAGCACGGTCCCCGTGAGGCCGAACAGCGGCAGCAGCGCCACCGGCGGGCCGTCGGGGTTGAGCACGGACTTCAGGCCGTACTCCTTGACCATGCCGGGCGCGACGAAGCTGAGCGTGATCGGCTTCATGGCGTCGATCACCACGGCGACCGACATGACCACGATGAGCCCGATGTGCGCCGTGCCCATCTTCTGGTCGTCCAGCGCGCGCACCCGCACCTCTCCCGCGGGTCTGGCGGTGAACGCCCCCGGCGGGACGAGCCCGTACGCGGTGACGACCAGCCCCGCCACGATCAGCACCATGCCGACCGTCATCGGCAGGTCCATCGGCATCCCGGCCAGCCGGTAGCCCATCTCCGAACCGTGCAGGTACATCGGCAGGTGCAGCACCACCCCCGCGACCGTGGCCACCGTTCCCAGCCAGAAGTACAGCGGCCGAGCCAGCTCGACGCCGCCCATCAGGTCCCCTCTCGATCGGATCTCACAACAGGCGGCCACCCCTGAGCCGCCACTGGACGAACAGCACCCGCATGGGCCCGTTCACGAACGACCACTGGCCCAGCCACACGACCCCGAACATGATCGCGAACGCCCAGGACACCACCGGCCCGCCGACGCCCGGCACCAGGCCGAGGTCGAGCAGCACCCACATGAGCAGCCCCTCGGGCACGGCCGTGAGCAGCCCGAACAGCGTCGGCCAGTCCTTGTCCCAGCGGAACTGCATCAGCAGGTGGTAGAGCAGCTCCCAGCCCACGCCGAGCACGGCGACGGCCAGCAGCACCAGGTAGGCGTCGGCGAAGGACATCGGCAGCACCGCCGTGACCAGCGCGGTCAGCACCACGCCGACCGTGGCCAGCACGAACAGCCGGGTCTGCACACGCCCGGCCAGAGTGGGGATCAAGCCGGCCTCCTGTTCGCCGCCCACCTGATCCATTGGGACACCGACCTGACCGGCCCGAGCCTCCCGCAGAACCCGCGCCCGGCCAGGTCGTCGGCGATGTCGAGGGCCGCGGTCTGCAGGCCGAGGAAGCTGTCCACGGCCAGGAAGTGGTTGCCCGCGGTGGCCGCGCCCGAGGCGTAGAGCGCGCCGTCGCCGCTCTCCGCGCCGAGCACCTCGAAGTTCGGGCCGACCTGCAGGCGCCCCGCCCTGTTGGGGCGCGCACCGCCGTGCTTGAGCAGGTCGTCCAGCACCCGGTGCTCGGGCATGTCGGCTTCGAGCCCGGTGCAGTCGATGATGAAGTCGGAGACGTACTGCATGGGCGCCGAGTTCGCGCTGCGGGTGTGGGTGACCAGCCGGCCGCCGGGCGCCCGGTCGATGTGGTCGACCTCGGCGTGCACCGGGTGGTACCAGTTGCCCTGCCTGGCCCGCTGGAGCTGGTCCTGCCAGCGGGAGAGCTTCGGCGTGGTGGTGCCGGCCACCAGGGACGCCAGCCGCGCCCGCCGCTCCGGCGGCGCCTTGCGGAACTGGGCCTTGAGCTGGCCGCCGAACGCCGACTTCGGCATCGTGAACGCCTGGTAGGCCCAGCCGTCGCCGCCCTTGCGCCGCATGAACGCGTGCGGGCCGTGCGAGCCGGTGACATAGGTGCGGAAGAGGTGCACGATGCGCGTCTGGAGGCCGTGGCGCTCCCTGTCGTCCATGAGGCGCTGCAACACCCGCGAGGCCACGATGCCCGCCCCGCGCACCACCACCACGCCGGGGCGCTTGGTGAGCTGGTCGTAGACGTGCTCATGCGGCTCGTACGCGTTCACCACGCGATAGCGCTCACCCTGCCGCCGCCGGAAGTCCTGAAGGTCGTCGAGGAACTTCAGCCCCGGATAGCCGACGGCCAGGTGCACGTATCGGGAGCGCAGCACCACCCGCTTGGTCGGCTCGGCGCCGGCCGGCGGGGTCAGCACGGTGAAGTAGCCGCCGCCCAGCCGCTTCCTGACCATGCGCACCTGGCCCTTGGCCAGCATCTCCCAGTAGCCGACGCGCTCTGCCTCGCGCTGCGCGGTGCGCATGACGAGCTCGGCCCGCGGGCTGTAGAAGTCGCTCAGGACCGGCTCGGTGAGCACCTGGAACAGCGGCTTGACCGAGCGCTCGCGCCAGGCCTCCTGCATCGCGTAGGAGGGGAAGCCCCAGATGTTGTCCGGTCGCGCGCCCGCGTCGGAGCGGATGCGCTCATGGGCGGGGAGCTGCGAGACCCGCGTCAGGTATTCCCACGTCTGCCAGGGGGAGTCGCTGTTGGACAGGACCCGCATGGAGGAGGCGGCGACGCCGCGGATGCGCAGCACGTCGACCAGAGTGAACGAGCCGAGACCGCCTCCGACCGAGACCAGCGGCATGTCGTAGACGGGGATGCCCGCGGACTCCACGAGCGCGTCGGCCCAGAGGGACGAGTGCAGCAGCTCCGGTGTCAGATCTCCCCACGGCACGATCATTAAAGGTAGCGTAAAAGAGGCGTTTCAGTCCCACCAGAAGGACCAGGCATACCCGCCGATGATCTGCTCCGCGTACGCCTGCAGGTCGCCGGGGCCCTGCACCACGTTGTCGGGGCAGAACGCCCAGTGCTCGGCCGCCACGTGTAACGCGTGCTCGGGATCGACCGGCGGCGCCGACACGCTCAGATCCAGCGTGTTGAACCCGACGCTCACCACCCGCGCCCCGAATCTGTCCTCCCAGCTGCGCACCACCGCGGCCATCGGCACCATCCACTCGTTGTGGTGCAAAGCCCCCTGCCACCCCATGACCGTCAGCGCGTCCGCGCCGCTCCGGGCGGCGACCAGGCCCAGCGGCATGCCCTTGGGGGCCAGCTCGCCCGCCAGCCAGTCGGCGACCGCCCCGGGATCGGCCCGCGGCACGCCGGGCGCCGCCGGACCCGGGCAGATCGCACCGTACGGCTCCAGCTCCTCCAGCGCGTCCTGCGGCATCTGCGTCACGAACTCCTGCCACACCTCGGTCATGAACCCCTCGGCGGTGAAGTGGTGGATCTGCCGGGGATCGTCCGGCACGACCTGCCCGACCGCCCAGGGCTGCGTCGACTCGTCCAGCAGGATCGGCCACAGGCCGCTGTGCTCGTGCCACTCGCGCAGCCGCGTCCAGTCCTCGCCGCTCGCCGGCTCGTCGCTCATCCAGAACGCCGGCCGCTCCGCCTCACCCTGCCCGGTGTAGCTGGGATCCGGCCAGACCACCTCGCCCGGGGGCAGCGCCACGGGCAGCCGCCGCCCTCTGCCGCCGTCGGCGAACAGCCGGCACAGCTCGCGTGGCAGCCGGAGATCGCTCATGCCCTACCGTTCAGATACCGACATCCTGTCTCGGAGATGGTAGTCGTGTCGGTCGCCTCAGCACCTGTGGGCTAGGGCCCGACCTCGCATACGAGGCAGAATGGTGGGCTGTGATCCCCTTTGACGCGGTTCTCACGGACTTCGACGGCGTACTGCGCCACTTCGACCACGCCGGCCAGGCCGAGATCGAGGCCCGCTACGGCCTGCCTCTCATGAAGACGGCCTTCGACCCCGAGCTGATCATGCCTCCGACACTCGGCCAGGCCACCGAGGCGCAGTGGGCCGAGTCGATCGCCGTGGCGCTCGGCGGGGACGAGCGCGCAAGGCAGGCCGTGGCCGAGTTCATGGCGATCAGGTTCTGGGTGGACGAAGAGGTCAAGGAGCTGCTGGCCCGGGCGCAGGAGCAGGTGCCGGTGATCATCGTGACCAATGCCATGGACACGCTGGAGGGGCACATCGACCTGCTGGGGCTCACGTACTTCGCCGACGACGTGGTCAGCAGCGCCAGGGTCGGCGTGGCCAAGCCCGACCCGCGCATCTACGAGATCGCCGCGGAACGCGCCGGGGCCGCGCCGGGGCGCTGCCTGTTCGTGGACGACCGGCTGCCGAACGTGGAGGCCGCCAGGGTGCTCGGCATGACCGGCCTGCACTACCGCACCGTCGCCGACCTCGCGGCCGTCCTGGCGTAGCTCACCCCCGGGCTCACCCTTGGCTGACCGCCATGTCGAAGAAGGCCCGCTCCAGTTCCACGGCCTTCCTGAAGACGGTCAGCACCTCCTCGCGCCGGTTCTCGCCGAGGCGGTCGAGCTCGCCGCGCAGGAAGGCCACCCAGGCGCGGAACTCCTCTCCCTCGTGCAGCTCGATCCACTCCCGGTGCACGAAACCCTCCGGCAGCGGCTCCTCGGCGTGCGAGGCCCAGCCGAGGTAACACCACTCCGCCACGCAGAGCACGGTGACGATCAGCAGATAGTCCTGCTTCGCGCGCACCTCGTCCATGAGCCCCTTGAACGCCGCCGTCGCGGGCTCCAGCGGCGCCTCGGTGGTCCCGCCCAGCTCGGCCAGCGCCCGGTGGAAGTACGTCTTCTCCTCAGTGGTGGCCACCTGGCCGAGGAACTTCCCGTACGGCACCCGCGCCTCGAAGGTGTCAGCACTGGCCACGGCCGCGCCGAGCAGCGCCGTGAAGGAGTCCACGAACTGGAAGTCCTGCTCCAGATAGCGCCGCATGTCGTCGTCGGCCGCCGTGCCCTTGGTGATCGCCATCGCGAACGGATGTGTCACCACCGCCGTCCACTCGGCCTCGCACTGCCGCCTGAGCCATTCGCTGAAAATCACGGCTTCGACTGTAGGCGTTGTTTCCAGCGCCTGTTTCCAGCGCCTGTTTCCAGCGCCTGTTTCCAGCGCCTGTTCCAGCGCTTGTTTCTGGCGCTTTGTTTCCGGCGCGGCTCGCGCCGGCCGCGCCGGAAACGCCGTTGACCGCCGCCCCCCGCCGCATGTGGGCGAGCTGCGCTTCTCGCCGGGCGAGGGGCGGCGGCGGCCGAGCGCCTGTGTCAGTACCCGCCGTAGGGGTTCTGGGTAGCAGGAGCGCTCGTTTTCTGGTGGCCCGCTGGGTGCGACGGGCTGGCCGACGGGGTCCCTGCCGCCCCGCTCGAGCTCACCTTCGTGCCCTGAGGTGCGATCACACCGATCAGGCCGTGCTTGGTGCCGTCGATCCCGGCCGAGAACCACAACGCGCTCTCGCCGCCGGTGGCCGCGGTCCCTGGTTCGAGGTCCCAGAGGCCGGGCAGCACGATCGGCTTGCCCTCGGAGGTACGCAATGAGCCCAGATGACGTCCGCTCTTGTAGGCGTGCACAGTGCCGTCGCCGAAGTTGCCGACCAGCAGCGAACCGGCGTACTGACTCCAGCCCTTCGGCGCCGCGGTCAGCCCCCACGGGGCGTTGAGCCCGGTCCTGGAGATGCGCCCGGTCAGGCGGCCGCCCGCGTTGAAGCGGCTGATGAAACCCTTTCCGTTGCCGAAGACCGGCTTGCCGGTGGCCGGGTCGCGCAGGGCGTAGGCAACCCAGACGTTGCCGTTCGCCACCGCGACGTTGTACGCGTTGTATCCGCTGGGCAGTTCCCGGTCCTGGAACTGCCAGCGAGCCAGGTGGATGCGCTGGAAGTCCTCGTCGAAGGCGTGGATGCGCCCGCCGGCGAAGTCAGCGGCCAGCAGGAAGGCCTCGTCCTCTGTCTGGACGAGCTCCAGCCCCTTGTAGTCGGCGCCGCGGGTGAAGGCCGCGATGATCGCGTTGGACTTGTCGACCTCCGCGTTCCAGCCGCTGATGGCGCCGCTCGGGCTGGAGAAGATGAACGAGGCGGGCTTTCCCTTCACGGTGAAGCCGTCGCCCGGGTTGAACACCTGGCCCGTCGGGGCTCCGCCCGGAATGGCCACCTCCGTCTGTTCCTTCTTGCCCGTTCCCGAGTAGACGGTGGCACTACCGGTGCCGGTGTTGGAAACCCAAAGAGTCTTTCCCATGGCCAGGCCCCACGGGTTGACGACCTTGGGGTCGGTGACAGGGGCTTTGCCCTTGACGTCCGACACAAGGTTGGTGACGTCGAATCGCGTCCTGGTGGTGGCGTGTGCGGGAGTCGTGAGAGTCGCTCCCAGAACGACCGCAACAGCGCAGAGTGTGATGATGCGTGGCCGCATCCGTTGCCTCCTAATTAGCGCTTGTGACGCGAGATACGCGGAGCGGCGGAGGCGGGTTCAGCCGGGTCGGAAATATAGTTTTGCGCGTCCGCTGGGGAAGATGGAGAAACATGAACGTCTTGGGCATCGACATCGGCGGCTCCGGGATCAAGGGAGCGCCGGTCGACACGGATACCGGTGAGCTGCTGGAAGACCGGCTCCGCATCCCGACACCCCAGCCTTCCGCGCCTGATGAGGTGGCCGCGGCGGTGGCCTCCATCACCGGGCATTTCGGCTGGAACGGTCCGGTCGGGGTCACCTTTCCCGGCGTCGTGGTGCACGGCGTGATCAGGTCGGCCGCCAACGTGGACCACTCGTGGGTCGGCGTGGACGCGGGCCGGCTGTTCGGCGGGGCGATGGTGCTGAACGACGCCGACGCGGCGGGCCTGGCCGAGGTGCGGTTCGGGCAGGGGCGCGGGCGGCGGGGGACCGTGCTGGTGCTGACCTTCGGCACGGGGATCGGCAGCGCGTTGTTCGTGGACGGCGTGCTGGTGCCCAACACCGAGCTGGGGCACCTGGAGCTGCGCGGCAAGGACGCCGAGCACCGGGCTTCCGCGCGGGCCAGGGAGGAGCACGAGCTGAGCTGGGAGAAGTGGGCCGGGCGGGTGGAGGAGTACCTGCGCTACGTCGACATGCTCTTCTCGCCGTCGCTGATCGTGATCGGGGGCGGGGTGAGCAAGAAGGCCGAGAAGTTCCTGCCGCACGTGCACCTCGACACGCCGGTCGTGGCCGCCGCCCTCCAGAACCAGGCGGGCATCGTCGGCGCCGCCCACGCCGCCGCCGACCGCGT
>NZ_JBHSPA010000005.1:0-150459 GCF_042656245.1 Nonomuraea insulae | reverse complement strand
GGGGTGACGTCGGGGGTCGGGGTGACGTCGGGGGTCGGGGTGACGTCGGGGGTCGGGGTGACGTCGGGGGTCGGGGTGACGTCGGGGGTCGGGGTGGTGAGGCGGGCGCCGATGGTGGCGGCGACGTCGGCGGGGGGTGGGGCCGGGGTGTCGATGAGGTCGCCGAGTGCCAGGAGTTCGGCCTCCAGGTCGTCGAAAGGCTCACGCGAGTTCATTGCCCACCTCCTCCCTGAGCCGCGCCAGCCCCCGATGGGTGCTGGACTTGACGGTGCCGACGGGCCAGTCGAGCACCTGTGCAGTCTCCGCTTCGCTCAGTTGTAAGAAGTACCGGCACACGACGGCCTGGCGTTCCCGTTCCGGCAGCCCGCGTACCGCTGAGAGCAGGCGCGAGCGCCGGTCGGTGGCGACGGCGGCGCCCTCGGGGTCGTCGGGGGCGAGCGGGTCGGCGGTGGCGCTGAGCCGCAGCACCAGGTCGCCGCGGCGGCCTCGGGAGCGGGTCAGGTTGTGGGTCTCGTTGGCGACGATGCGCAGCAGCCACGGACGGAAGGGTGCCTCGCGCCGGAAGGTGGCCAGATGGCGGAACGCCTTGACGAAAGCCTCCTGCACCACGTCCTCGGCCTCGTCACCGGCTCCCAGCATGGCGGCGGTGCGGTGGGCGAGCGTGCTGTAGCGGGCGACCAGCACCTCGTAGGCCGCTAGGTCGCCGTCGAGCGAACGGGCGATCGCCTCGTCGTCGTTCATGGCGAGTCAGATTCCACCGCATCGCGCGCCACACGGGAAGGGTGTTTCGCTGATCGTGTCATGCTCATCACTGGCCGGGGCATTAGACTCGGGCAAATCCATGAGCCCCTCGAAGGAACGGGATTATGTCTTCTGGGTATGACCGTGTAGTGCAACCGGCGGCCGGTGACGAGGCCCTGGAGAACCACCTGGGTGGGGACGAGGCCAAGAACTACCGGCAGTACGAGCTCGATATGGTCGCCCCGCATGTCGGCCGTTCGATGCTGGAGATCGGTTCGGGGCTGGGTCACTTCGCCGAGCAGTTCATGCCGCGTCTCGACAGGCTCGTCGTGAGCGACTTCGACCCCTATTGCGTGGAGCAGCTCGAGAAGCGCTTCGCCGACAACGACGACATCAGCGTCCTGCAGTTCGGGCTGCCGACGGACATCCCGCTTGAGGACAAGGTCGACACGGTCGTCATGATGAACGTCCTGGAGCACATCGAGGACGACGCAGGGGCGCTGCGCTCGCTGGCGCGGGTCACGCTGCCGGGCGGGCGGATCATCATCTGGGTGCCCGGCTACATGCAGCTTTATGGGGACTTCGACCGCAAGGTGGGTCACGTCCAGCGTTACACGCCGAAGACGCTCGGCGCCGCGGTCGCCAAGGCCGGGCTCGACGTCGAGGTGCTCAAGCCGATCAACTTCCTGGGCGGCATCGCCTGGTGGGCGGCCGTGCGCCGGGGCGGGGTGGGCTACCCGAACCCGCGGCTGGTCAAGATCTACGACCGCACGGTGGTGCCGCTGACGCGGTTCATCGAGCGGTTCGTCCGGCCGCCGTTCGGTCAGACGGTGTTCTGCGTGGCCCGGGTGCCCACGCCGAAGTAGCGGTAACACACCCGGCCGCGCCCCATGGGTTGCGGGGGCGGCCGGGCGGGCTACTTGATGGAGCCGGCGGTCAAGCCGCCGACCACCTTCCGCTCGATCAGGGCGAACAGGATGATCACCGGGATGGTGGCGATCACCGAACCGGCGAACAGGTTCTGCCAGTCCACCTGGTACTGCCCGATGAACGAGTTGAGCGCCACGGGAAGCGGCTGGTTGGCCGTGGTCGTGGTCAGGGTGAGCGCGACCACGAACTCGTTCCACGCGGCGATGAACGTGAAGATCAGGGCGGTGATCACGCCGGGCATGGCCAGCGGCAGCGTGATCCGGAACAACGCGCCGAAGCGCCCGTTCCCGTCGATGAAGGCGGCCTCCTCGAGTTCGCGCGGGATCGAGGAGAAGTAGGCGTTCAGGATCCACACCGCGAACGCCAGGTTGAACCCGCCGTTGACCAGGATCAGCGCCCAGATCGAGTCCACCAGCCCGAACTGGAAGAACTCGCGGTAGATGCCGACCACCATGGCCGTGGGCTGGAACATCTGGGTGATCAGCACGAGGATCAGGAACGCGGTGCGGCCCCTGAAGTTGTGCCGGGCCGAGTAGTACGCGGCGGGCAGCGCGACCAGCAGCACGAGGATGGTCGAGCCCCCGGCCACCTTGATCGTCACCCACAGGTTGCCGGCCAGGCCGCTGCCCCAGAAGTCGGCGAGGTTCGACCACACCCACTCCTGCGGCCAGAACGTCACGTCGCGCAGCGACTCCTGGGAGCGCAGCGAGGTCAGCAACATGACCACGTACGGGAACAGGAAGAGCAGCGCGATGACGTACGCGGCGGCGGCGACGAGGGTGGTCTTCAGCCTGGGCATCACACGTGAGGAGCCGCCCCGTCGCGGGCGGGCGTGGTGGTGCGGCTGGGCCTGCGGCGGCATGGTCTTGACGGCCATCACGCCACCTCCTTGTTCCACCGCGACACCCTGAGGAAGATCACGGTCAGCACGATCACCATGGCGAAGTTGACGACGGACATGGCGGCCGATTCACCGATGTCGGAGCCCTTGAGGATGTACATGAGGATCGTGGAGGTGGACGTGGAGTAGCCGGGCTGGCCGTGGGTCATGGCCCAGATGATGGGGAAGCTGTTGAAGACGTTCATGACGTTGATCAGGGCCGCCACGGTGAGCGCGGGGCGCAGCAGGGGCAGCGTGATCGACCAGTACGTCCGTAGGCGTCCGGCTCCGTCCATCGTGGCGGCCTCGTACACGTCGGCGGGGATCGTGGCGAGTCCGGCCAGCAGCGCGTACGTGGTGAACGGCACCGACACGAACACCGCGACGAAGATCAGCCACGGCATGGCGCTGGCGGCGTCACCGAGCTGGTCGGCCGAGGCCCCGCCCATCGCGTCGATCAGCCCGAGTTTCAGCCGGATCTGGTTGATCACGCCGACCTCGGGGTCGAGCATCCACTTGAAGATGATCGCCGTCATCAGCACCGACGCGGCCCACGGCGCGATGAGCGCCCACCTGGCCAGCTTGCGCAGCGGGAAACGCTGGTTGAAGAGCTGGGCGAGGGCCAGCGAGATCAGCACGGTGAGCACGACGACCGCGACCACCCAGATCACGCTGCGGACCATGATGTCGGCGAAGTCCTTCTCGGCGAAGAGCTTGTCGTAGTTCGCGAATCCGTTGTACCCGCGCTCCACGCCCAGCCGGCTGATCTCGAGGAACGAGGACCTGATCATCTCGATCACGGGCCAGAGCACGACCAGAGCGATCAGCACGATGGCGGGCCCGACCCAGGCGAGGGGTTCGAGGGCGCGCAACCTTCTCATCAGACACCTTTCCAGGAAAGGTACGGCCGGCGGGTGCCGGCCGTACCCGCGTCCCGCTGGATCAGCCGGCCGCTTCGGCGGTCTTCTGCAGGTCACCGAGGATCTTGGCCGGGTCGTCCTTGACGGCCCCGCCGATGGTCTGCTTGATCGCCGGGTTCAGGTCGGCCCACTTGGGGTCCTGGAAGGGGTAGAAGCTGGCGTTGGGCAGGGCGTCGAGGAACGGCTTGAGCTTCTCGTCGCTTGACAACTTCTGGATGCCGCCGTTGGTGACGGGCAGCAGCTTGTAGGTGTCGGAGATCTTCTGGGCGGCGGAGCCGGTGTAGAAGAAGTCGAAGAACTTCTTGATCTCGGCGGCGTGGCCGTTCTTGTTGAACGCCATGATCCAGTCCATGACGCCGAGCGTGGTGTCGAGCGGGCCGGCCTTGCCGGGGATGGGCACGACGCCGTAGTTCTTCAGGCCGGCCGCGTCGAAGATCGGAATCGACATCGGGCCGCCGTTGACCATGCCGACCTTGCCGGCGCCGAAGTCCTCCCAGACCGTCTTGCGGTCCTTGGTGCCGGGGTTCGGGGTGGTCAGGCCGGCGTCTACCAGGCCCTTCATGTACGTGAACGTCTCGACGTTCTGCGGCGAGTTGATCGCCCACTTACCGGAGGCGTCCTTGTAGCCGCCGCCGTTGCCGAGCATCCACAGGTACGACTCGGCCTGGGCCTCCTCCTGGCCGAGCGGCAGGCCGAACGGCTGGGTCACGCCGGCCTTCTTGAGCTTCTCGGCTGCGGCCTTGATCTCGTCCCACGTCTTCGGCGGCTCGGCGATGCCGGCCTTCTCGAACAGGTCCTTGTTGTAGAACAGGGCGCGGGCGGAGGAGACGAACGGGATGCCGTACGCGGCGCCGTCCACCTTCCCGAAGTCGGCGAACTTCTGCAGCATGTCGCCGGAGACGGTCGGGGACAGGACCTCGTCTACCTTGTAGAGGAGCTGGTCCTTGACGAACCCCGAGTAGTCGCCGGTCTGCAGGATGTCGGGCACCTGGCCGTTCTGGACCATGGTGGCGACCTGCTTGTCGATGTCGTTCCAGTTGATGACCTGGACGTCGACCTTGATGTTCGGGTTGGCCGCCTGGAACTCGTCCACGACGCCCTTCCAGAACGTCTCACCCGAGTTCGGCTTGCCGGGGCCGTCGCCGTAGTCGGCGGCGACCATCTTCAGCGTGACCTGACCGCCGCCGGACGCCTGGGTGTCGCCCCCACCGCCGGTGGAGCCGCCCGAGCCGCAGCTGGACAGGACCAGCATCGTGGCAAGGCCGAGAGCGGCGCCGCCCACAAGCTTCATGTTCACTGGAGATACCGCCTTCTCGTCGGACGGGTGCGCTGGTCCGTACCAGCCAACGGACCCCGCCCAGGGGGATGAGGCGCGGGAACGCCGTAGCTCACCCGCGTTTGCGCCAGCGTAAGCCCGATTTAAGTAGCCGGTCTATACCGGCTCGTCTCGTTTTGGCAACACTCGGGCTGATAAATCCTCACATCCGGTCTAGACCGGGCGTCAGAGGATTTTTCTCCGCACGTTCTCCCCGCCCTCCGGCGTGCCGATCCACGGCCCCTCGACCGACGGGTCGAGAATGCCCTCTTCGACGAAGGTGTAGCGGCCCTCCAGGACGTAGTTCGCCAGCCGTACATCCTGGTTGTCGCTGTTGTCCCAGAGCCGGTCGAACAGCGTGTCCACGCGGCGTCGTGCCTGGTGGCAGAAGGTGTCCGCCAGCTCGTACGGCCTGCGCCCCAGGTCCCGGGAGTCCTCCTGCGCCTTGAGGCAGACGGCCGTCATGGCGAACAGTTCGGCGCCGATGTCCACGATCCTGCCGAGGAAGGACTGCTTGTGCTCCAGCCTGCCCTGCCAGCGGGACATGCCGTAGAAGGTGGACCTGGCCAGCTTCCTGCTGGTCCGCTCCACGAAGCGCAGATGGGCGGCCAGCGGGCCGAAGTCGGCGTACGCGGTGGGCAGGTTGCCCGTGCCGGCGACCAGCGTCGGCAGCCACTTGGCGTAGAAGCGGCTGGCCCGGCGCAGGGCCTGAGCGCGTTCCTGGCGACCGGCGTCGGGGTTGATCAGCTCGCCGGCGGCCGACAGATGCGCGTCCACCGCCTCCCTGGTGATCGCCAGGCGCATGATCTCGGAGGAGCCCTCGAAGATGCGGTTGATGCGGGAGTCGCGCAACATCTGCTCGGCCGGCACCCCGCGCTCGCCCCTGGCCACCAGCGAGGCGGCCGTCTCGTAGCCGCGCCCGCCGCGCATCTGGACCAGCTCGTCCAGCACCTGGTACGACAGCTCGGAGGCGAACAGCTTGGCCAGCGCCGCCTCGATCCTGATGTCGTTGCGGCGGTCGTCGGCCAGGCGGCCGGTGAGCTCGCAGACGGCTTCGACGGCGTAGGCGGTGGCGGCGATGAAGGCGATCTTCGTGGCCACGGCCTCGTGCTGACCGACCTTGCGCCCCCACTGCACCCGTTCGTTGCCCCACTCGCGGGCGATCTTGACGGCCCACTTGGCGTTGCCCGCGCAGGTGGCGGGCAATGACAGGCGGCCGGTGTTGAGCGTGGTGAGCGCGATCTTCAGCCCGTCGCCCTCCTTGCCGATGAGGTTCTTGGCGGGCACCCTGACCTGGGAGAACTCGGTGACACCGTTCTCGATGCCGCGCAGGCCCATGAACTCGTTGCGGCGCTTGACCGTGATGCCCTGCGAGTCGGCCTCGACCACGAACGCGCTGATCTTCTTGCCGGTCCTGGCCATGACGACCAGCAGGTCGGCGATGACGCCGTTCGTGGTCCAGAGCTTGACGCCGTCGAGCACGTAGTCGTCGCCGTCGCGGACGGCGGTGGTGGCCAGCCGGGCGGGGTCGGAGCCGACGTCGGGCTCGGTCAGCAGGAACGCGGAAATTTCGCCCGCCGCGCACCTCGGCAGGAATTCTCGTTTCTGTTCCTCGGTGCCGAACAGCTTGAGCGGCTGGGGCACGCCGATCGACTGGTGCGCCGACAGCAGCGTGGCCAGCGCCGGGCAGTAGGAGCCGACGAGCGTGAGAGCACGGCAGTAGTACAGGTACGGCAGCCCGAGGCCCCCGTACTCCTCCTTGATCGTGATCCCGAACGCGCCGAGCCCCGCCAGCCCCTTGACCACCTCGTCGGGCACCCGGGCGGTCCGCTCGATGAGGGCGGGATCCACGTGGGCGTCGAGGTAGCGGCGTACCGCCCGGACGAAGTCCTCGCCCTTCTTGGTCGCCTCGTCGGGCAGCCTCGGCGCCGGATACACCAGGTCGAGGCGGAAGTCGCCGAGGAAGAGCTGCTTGGCGAAGCTCGGACGCGCCCACTCCTTCTCGCGCGCCTGCTCGCCGACCTCCCGTGACTCCGCGTACTTGGTGTGCTCGGTCATGGCACCTCCCGACGTTGCGCCGTCATGTGCCCATGAGTACTGCCCGCCATGACGGCGCCCTGTCGCCGTTTATAGCCCGATTTTGTATGAACGGCGAGCATTGACCCTCAGCGCACCGAGCGCCGCCACCGCCAGCACGGCGGGTACCACGAGGTAGGCACCGCAGAACGCCAGCCCCAGCAGCGACATCACCGTCCCCACCACGGCCGTGCTCCGGAGCCTGCCCGCGGGCAACATCCGCACCGCCGCCGCCACACCCGCCGACGTGACCGCCGCCAGGCAGGCGGAGGTCGCGCGCATGAGCACGTCCAGATCCACCGCCCAGACCAGTACGGGCACACTGAGCACGAGCACCAGCCCAAGGCTCCGGTACGGCGTCTCCCCCTGCCCTCCGCCCCTGGCGAACCAGCCGGGCAGCGCCCCGTCCACCGCCAGGGCCGCGCCGAGCCTGGCCGCCCCCGCGATGTAGGTGTTGACCGCCCCGAACGTCAGCAGCACCGCCACCACCCCGGTCACCGGCCGGGCCGCCGGGCCGAGGCCCGTCTCCAGCATCGCGGTGAGCGGCACGCCGGTCATGTCAGGGCCGAGCACGGCGACCGAGGTGACGGAGACGCCCGCGTACAGCAGGCCGATCACGACGAGGGTCACCACGGTGGCTCTGAGCAGGCCCTTCCTGTGGTCGGCGAACTCGGCCGACAGATGGCTGGCGGCCTCCCAGCCGACGAAGGCGAACATGAGCACCCCGGCCGCGCCCGCCACGCCCGCGGCGCCGTACGGGGCGAAAGGGGTGAAGTTGGCGGCGTCGGCGTGCGGGGCGGCGGTGATCACCGCGGTGGCGAGCAGTGTGACGAGGAGGGCGACGAGGCCGATCTGCAGTCGTCCCGACGTCCGGAGCCCGGCGGCGTTGGCCGCGAACGCGGCGGCCAGGATCAGGCAGGCGGCGAGGGTGGCGTTCACGCCGAGGCAGGCTTCGACGTACTGGCCGCCGACGAGCGCGCCCGCGACGGTGCCGATGGGGACGGCGCCGTAGAACCACCACCCGGCCACGGCGGAGGCGTGCCGCCCGAACGCGAGGCCGACGACGGCGGCCACTCCCCCGCCGCCGGGGTAGCGCGCGCCGAGCGCGGCGAAGGTCAGCGCGACGGGGACGCTCAGCGCGAGCATGCCCGCCCAGGCGAGCACGGAGGCGGGCCCGGCGGCGTCGGCGGCCAGGTGCGGCAGCACCAGCATGCCCGGCCCCAAGACCGCACCCACGAGCAACGCCGTGCCATGCGCGGCTCCCATTTGTCCACTCATAGCGGCCGAAACTAATCCATCCATTCGGAGTGACCCCCGTCCTGGCGAACGTTCGGTCGAAATGACATGTGAAGCTGGGGGTATGGATGAACTTGATTCGGCGATCATAGGGTTGCTGCAAACGGATGCGCGGCAGTCCAACCGGGAGCTGGCCAGACAGCTCGGCATCGCCCCCTCGACCTGCCTGGAACGGGTCAGGGCGCTCACCCGCCGGGGCGTGATCCGCGGCTACCACGCCGACATCGACCCCGTCGCGCTCAACCGCGGCGTGCAGGCCATGGTGTCGATCCAGGTGCGGCCGCTCAGCCGGGCCGTGATCAACACCTTCAAGGAGTCGGCCGCCGCGATGCCGGAGGTGATGAGCGTGTTCGTGCTGGCCGGAGGGGACGACTTCCTCCTGCACGTGGGCGTGCCCGACCTCGACCACCTGCACGCGTTCCTGCTCGACCGGCTGAGCAAGCGCAAGGAGATCGTCGGGTTCCGCACGTCGGTGGTGTTCCAGCAGGTACAGAAGGCCGTCCCGGCGCAACTGCCCACACCCTGAAAACATTGTGATATCCAGGAGCTTTCCCGATTTAAGGTGACAAGGGAGGCCACTGGTGTCATGGCCGGCGCCTGACCAAGACAGTCTCTACTTCGACCAGGTCCTGCAGCAGACGAGGGACGCGATGCGCCACCTCCGTACGGCCAAGCACCTGATCGGTCAGATCGAAGGCACCGGCGAGGCCGCCGACGGGTTGATCCAGGTGACGACCGACGCGGGCGGCGCTCTGCGCCGCATCGACCTCAACCCCCGCGTGCTCCGCCTCGCCCCCGCGGTCATCGGCCGCGAGGTGACCAAGGCCATCCAGGCCGCGCAGGACGATTCCGCGCGGCGGGCCAAGGAGATCGTGGACGGCGTCGCTCCCTACGTCGGCGCCCTGCCGGAGCCGCTCGACGAGACGTTCGTCCAGCACCGCGTCGAGGCCGCGATGCGGGACATGCATTCGGGAGGCCTGTGATGTTCGGCTACGAGATCGACCCCAGGAACATCCGCCCCCAGGACGTCGACCGCGCGACCGAGCAGGCCCGTCAGGCCGAGGAGGCTCTCGCCGACGTGGACGGGCTCCTGGCGGAGATCACCGGAACGGGCGGGACGAACGGCGGCCACGTGAGCGCCACCGTGAACGCCGAAGGCCGGATCCTGGAGGTCACCGTCGGGCAGCAGGCGGTGCGCAAGGGTGCCGACGCGCTCCGCGAGGCGATCCTCGCGGCCGTGGGCGATGCCCAGAGCGACGCCCAGAGCCAGGTGGACGCCCTGCTGCGCGAGCAACTCCAGCAGGCCGTCCCCGGCCTGACCTTGGACCCCGCCGAGTTGCAACGGCACCTCGGCCGCCTCCTCGACTGACAGTGCGGGTGACTCATATGCCCGCCGCACGTCACGTATGAGGCGCTAGGGTCTCTTTATGCATTCTGGGGTGGAAGTCGGCAAAGACGCCCTCCGCATGCAGGCCTCCCG
The DNA here is from genome assembly GCF_042656245.1 of Nonomuraea insulae. Taxonomy (NCBI): domain Bacteria; kingdom Bacillati; phylum Actinomycetota; class Actinomycetes; order Streptosporangiales; family Streptosporangiaceae; genus Nonomuraea; species Nonomuraea insulae. The sequence goes on along the minus strand of NZ_JBHSPA010000005.1, from coordinate 140,821 downwards.
CCTGCACACGAACGGGGACGACTACACAGCGGCGGTAGAGAGACTGCGTGAGCGTGGCGGCCGATGGGGCGACGACGGGCTCTTCGCCGAGATCGAGGCGGCCTGGGTCGACTGCCGGCAGACCGTGATCGAGGCCGTGCCCGGCATCGGCGGCACGGTCAACGGGGTGGGCGACGGCATGCTCGCCGTCCCGAGGAACATCGACGCGGGTGAGGACGCCAGCGCCATGCAGGAGCCCAGCGCATGGCAATAATGCTCCCCCGCGAGCTGGACACGACGCTGGAGCTGGCCGGTCTCTGGTTCCCCAACGTCAACGAGGACGAGATCCACGCCGACGCGCACGCCGCCCGGGTCGTTCAGGCCGGCACGTCGCTGGCGGGCGCCGAGTCCGACGCCACCGTACGCGGCTCCACGGCCATCTACCGGGGCGAGTCCGCCACCGCGCTCCAGGGCTCCTGGGACGCCAACGACAACTCCTCCGGCCACCTGGCAAAGGCCACGGCCGCGGTGAAGGTCGCGCCCGTGGCCCTCGACGGCCTGGGCTATGTGGTGACGGGCACCAAGATCGCGGTCGGCACGGTCGCGGCCGTCGGCACCGTTCGCCTGCTCTACGCCGCGCTGGCCGGCGGGCCGGCCGCCGGGCTCACCACGAGCGCCACACTGCTGGCCATCAGACGGGCGGGCGCGAAGGTCTTCCGCCAGGCGGCCGAGGGCACCGGGCGGCAGATGGCTCCCACGCTGGCCAAGCGGGTCACCTACCCGTTGCGTGAGATCATGGAGAAGCTCCGGCGGCCGGGCGGGCCCGGCAGCCCGGCGCTGGCGGGCGCGGGCGGGCGGCTCCCCGGCGGGCGCGTCCCGATCGGCGGCAAGGGCTTCGAGAGCAATCCCGGCATCCTGCTGATGGGCAAGAAGAAAAAAGGCGGCGGCCGCGGCTACAATCCGGGCTCCTCGGCGAGCTATGACGCCGCCGCGCAGCGGATGCACGGCAGGCTGCCCAACAGCGGCGATGTGAACAAGATGTCAGCGGAGGAGGCGAGAAAGGCGGCGGCGGAGGTCAAGGACAGCATCCTCACGCGGAAGATGAACGAGGCCCGTCTCGGTAAGGACTCCGGACACGCGGCGCGGCTGAAGCAGGAGCAGGAGCTCCTGGAAGAGCTTGAGCGCAAGGCCAACGAGGGGAAATAACGCGAGATGCAGACACAGACAGGCGACGGCCTGATGGCGCGCATCCTCGCCCGCCCCGCCGACGACGAGGCCCTCGGCCAGGCGGCCAACGACCTGCTCAACGAGCTGTTCGGCGGCTACCCCGTCGAGAACCTCCGCACCCTGCTGCACAGCGGCGACGACGACGCGGTGCAGACCGGGGCCTGGCTGCTGTCGGAGCTGGGCGAGCAGGCCGCGCCGCTGCTGGACGAGGTCCCCGGCCTGCTGGCCCACCCGAGGCACCAGGTGCGGTTCTTCGCCGTCGAGTTCGTGCTGCTCGCCGCGGACGAGCCGCACGCCGACATCATCGCCCAGGCCCTCACCCTGAGCCGGGATTCCGATACCGCCATCCGGTGGAAGGTCCTGCACTTTCTGGCGATGGCCTCGACCGAGCAGCTCATGGCCGGTCTGTCGCGGCTGACCGACCCCGAGGTCAGGCGGCTCACGGCCGGGCTGGTCGCCTCGGACACCGAGGACCCCGACCCGGGCGAGGTCGTCGCCGGGCTGGAGGGCGACGACCCGGTGGCCCGGCTGTTCGCCGCGGCGATCGCGGCGCGCATGGCCGAGGACGACCCGGCGCTGCTGCGCCACGCCGCCAGGGTGCGCGACGAGGAGATCAGTTCGTTCGCGCAGTGGCAGCTCAGGAGGTTCGAGGGGTAGCGCCGCCCCCGTCCGCCCGGCGGCCGTAGGACGCTGCCGCTGGACCCGTACCGGCTCTGAGCTCGCCGCTACCCTGAACGCATGACTCCGGCCGGAGTCGCGAGAGGGCGGCCTGCCGTGCTCACCACCGAACGCATCGTCGCCGCCGCCGTCGAGGTCCTGGACGCCGAAGGGCTGGAGGCGCTGACGATGCGCCGCGTCGGCACGCGGCTCGGCGTCGCGGCGATGTCGCTCCACCGCCACTTCCCAGACCGGGACACGCTGCTGGCCAAGGTGGTCAGCGGGCTGTTCGCCGAGGCGGTGGCCGACTACGCGCCGGAGACGGCCTGGCCGGAGGCGCTGGCCGGGTTCGGGGTGGCCTACCGGCGGATGTTGCTCGCTCACCCGCGGGCCGTGCCGCTGATCGCCGCCGGCCCTGTGGACGTGGAGCTGCTCACGGGCCTGCTGTCGCGCTTCGAGGCGGCCGGCATCGCCTCCCGGGACGCGCTCACCGCCGTCCAGTCGGTCGGCGTGTACGTCCTCGGCCACGCCCTGGCCCAGGTGGGCGAGGCGCATGACGAGGCGGCCCTCGCCTTCTACGACCAGTGGTTCGACTCGGGCCTGCTCGCCATGGTGACGGGGTTCGAGCACCAACTGGTCTAGCCCGCCATCGCGGGCTCACGGCGTGGGATGGCCGCGTAGCTGATCGCATCGCGACCGTCCTGCCCTGCCTGGAAACCGACGGCGAACGCCTCGCCCCGACCTGCCCGGACGTGGTGGGCCGGCTCCGCGCGGAACGAGACCGGATCGAGCGCGCGATGCGCGACCTCGACGAGTCCAGACAGGCCCTGGACCTGGTGATCTCAGCGAGCCGCTTGTAGCGGCTCCAGCCATTCACGCAACCGATCGTCGTCGCTCAGGCTGATCAACCGCACCAGTCCACTGTTCTCGCGATGGTTCGGCGCGTCGAGCAGGTGATCCTGCCAGTCCTCGGCGTACTCACGCAGCGCGCCCACCATCTCCGTGACCGCCTCATCGAAGGTCCGGCCGTCTGCCGCGATGGGCAGTCCAGGGATGAAGATCGACCAACCCCCATCCTCAGGAACCGCCTGTGCACGTGATGGAGCGGCTGCGTAGGCCATGTACGTCACCGTACCGATCGGACCGGCCCGCCGCGGTTAATTCGGTTGCACAGGCTCCGGCCGTTTCCATAGCCTCTTGGACATGCGCCTTTACCTGTGATTCCGCTCCGTCCACCCGTCCAGCCATGAGACGCGGCAACCGAGCATTGCCGACCGGCCTTCCTGAGCCGCGTCGTGAGAGTTACGTAAAGGAGCTTCCTTATGCGCGTTCGCGCGAGCAACAAGAAGAGCCATCCCCATCTGCCCGTCGTCCGGCCGATGCCCAAGATGCCGCAACGGCCGATCGCGCCCCCGCGGCGCATCCCGCCGAAGGGCCGCTAGGACAACTACCTGGATGGGTAGTTAAACCGGAGCGCCGCCTCCCCATACGCCTGGAGGCGGCGCTCCGACCTTTCACAACCGTTCGATGATGGTGACGTTGGCCTGGCCACCGCCCTCGCACATCGTCTGCAGCCCGTAGCGGCCGCCGGTGCGCTCCAGCTCGTGCAGGAGCTTGGTCATCAGGATCGCGCCCGTGCCGCCGAGCGGGTGGCCGAGCGCGATGGCGCCGCCGTTGGGGTTGACCCTGGCGGGGTCGGCGCCGAGCTCCTTCATCCAGGCCAGCGGCACCGGCGCGAACGCTTCGTTGATCTCGACCACGTCGATCTCGTCCATCGACATGCCGGCCTTCTTCAGCGCCCGCTGCGTGGCGGGGATCGGCGCGGTCAGCATGTAGACGGGGTCGTCGCCCATGAGCGCGAGCTGGTGGACGCGGGCGCGCGGGGTGAGCCCGTGCTCGCGTACGGCCTGCTCGGAGGCGATGAGCACGGCGCCGGAGCCGTCGGAGATCTGCGAGGAGGTGGCGGCGGTGATCTGCCCGCCCTCCTTCAGCGTCTTCAGCCCGGCCATCTTCTCCAGCGTCGTGTCGGCCCTGGGGCCCTCGTCGTCCTCGACGCCGTTGATGGGCGCGATCTGGTCCTTGAAGTGGCCGTTGGCGATGGCCTTGGCGGCCCGCTGGTGCGACTCGAACGCGTACTGCTCCAGCGCCTCCCGCGTGTAGCCCCACTTCTCGCACATCAGCTCCGCGCCGCGGAACTGGGAGATCTCCTGCTTGCCGTACCGCTCGACCCATTTCTCGCCGAACGGGAACGGCATGCCCTTCTCCAGCGCGGCCGTGATCGACGAGCCCATGGGCACGACGCTCATCGACTCGACGCCGGCTGCCACCACCAGGTCCTGGGTGCCGGACAGGACGCCCTGGGCGGCGAAGTGGATCGACTGCTGGGAGGAGCCGCACTGCCGGTCGATCGTGACACCGGCGGTGGTCTCGGGCAGTCCGGCCGACAACCAGGCATTTCTCGCGATGTCCATGCTCTGGGGGCCGAACTGCATGACGCATCCCATGATGACGTCCTCGACCGCCGCGGGGTCGACGCCGGTGCGCTCGATCAGTGCCTTCAGCGTGTGAGCGGCCAGGTCAGTGGGGTGGACGGTGGAAAGGCCGCCCTTCTTCTTGCCGACCGGGGTGCGAACCGCCCCGACGATGTACGCCTCTGCCACAGTGCCTCCTGGAAACCGAGCATTATTCGGTTACTAGGTGCAGAGTACAACAGAACGTCATTCGGGCGCAGGTTGCGCGGGGGCTACGAGCTCCTCCGCCGCCTCGATCCGGAACCGCCACCGGTCCACGGCCAGCCCGTTCAACGCGTCCGACAGCTCCAGCGCGAACGCGCCGAGCTTGACGGGCTCCTCACCGCGCAGCTCGATCGCGGTCAGCTCGGTGGCGAAGGGCAGCAGCTCCTGTACGGACGGGGGCTGCCCCTTCTCCGGCACCAGCATGGCCCTGATGTCGCCGGCCGTGAACGCGGGCCCCTCCTCTTCCTGCTCCAGTAGGGGTGCCAGCTCCTCCACCGTCGGTCGCACCGGCACGATCACCGCGGGACCGCTCTCGCTGTCGTCGGCGGGGTCGCTCACCTCGCCCCGGCACACCGCGAGCCCCCCGAGCCGGAAGGCCAGCCCCTCGGCGAGGTAGCGGTCGAAGAAGTCAACCGGCAGCGGGCCCTCGGCGGCCACCCGCACGGCCCACGCCTTCTCCAGCTCGCCGCCCGTCAGCTCGCCCTCGACCTCGACCGGCGCGTACACGCGCACGTCGGCCGCCACGATGTCGTCGCCGTCCCGCTTCGCGCCGGGATCGGCGAGCTGGATGATGCGCAGCAACTCGTCGGGGTCCGGTTTGGCGGGCAGGGCCGCCGTGGGGCCTGTACGCAGTCTGCGCTTCGCCATCCAGCCCATGCCCGCCTCCGTGCTCAGCTTCGATAAGAGCTCGTCATCGTCGCGTAGACGATGACGTTGTCGGTGTAGTGCCCGGTGGACCGATTGTAGGTACCACCGCAGGTGATGAGGTGCAGCTGGGCGTTGTCCTGGGCCCCGTAGACGCGCTGGGTGGGGAAGGTCTTCTTGCTCGCCTGCTCCACGCCGCCGACGGTGAACACCGCGGTCGTCTTGTCCTGGCGCTTGACCTCGATGGTGTCGCCGTTCTTGATCTCCGGCAACCGGGCGAACACGGCGGCGCGCGTCGCGGTGTCCTTGTGCCCGAGGATCACGGCCGGGCCGACCTCGCCCGGGGTGGACATGTTCCGGTACCAGCCGGCGAGGTTCGCGTTGTTCGAGGGCGGCACCTCGATGCTGCCGTCCTTGGCCAGCCCGACCGACTTGATCGGCGCGTTGATCCCCAGCCTCTTGATCACGATTTTGACCGGCGTGGAGGGCAACATCGGGGGCGCCGGGGTGATCTGCGGCAGCGGCGGCGGCACGTTGGCCGGGGCCTGGAACAGCGCCTGCTCGGGCTGCCCCGTCTTCGGCTGCGTCTCCAGAGCCAGGGTGTCCCTGTCGTTGCCGGCCAGGCCGTACTCCGCCGGGGAATTGAACACGATCAGCATGCCCGCCACGACCGTCACGACACCGGCTATGGCCGCCCCGATGAGCACGGTCTTGAGCGCGGTGCCGCCTTTGTCCTCTGGCGGCGGGGGCGGCGCGGGTGCCTCGCCGCCGCCGTAGGGATAGTAGCCCGACACCGGTCAGCCCTTGATCGAACGACGTCGCATGATCAGCCCACCGACGGCAGCTGCTCCGACCAACACGGTGCCCGTCAGAATGAACAACCGCCCATCAGGCCCCATCGTCCCACCTGCACCGGTATCCGCACCCGCCTTGGGGGTCTGGGACTTCCTGGTGGTGCTGCCGGTAGGGGTGACCGTCTCCGTCTTGGTGTGGGTCGTGGTGGGGCGAGGGCTGGTGGTCGTGGGGGTGGGGGTGGTCGTGTCCGTGCTCGTGGAGGTCGGGCTCGTCGAGGTCGTCCCGGGGGTCGTGACAGTCAGGATCGTAGAGGCCCCGCCCGAAGTCAGATCACACGTGTACCACGGCGAGCTGTTCACGTAGAGGGCGAAGTCGCCGCCCTTCAGCCCGACCGTTCCCGTCGCCGTCGGCTTGACAACCATGGTCATCGCCGTTGGCACCGGCATGGTGCCGCTGACTGAGACAGACGGTGCGGCTGCGGCACCAGACGCGGTCACCGGGGTCGAGGCCGGCGTCCCGCTTGGAGTGATTGTCGCCGATGCCGCGACCGTGCTGTTCGCTGTAATGCTCGAAATCGCCAGCAACGGGGTCGGGGTCCCGTTGGCCGACGTCGTCGCTGGGAGCACGTCCCACGTGACAGTCACGAGGGCGTTTGGCGTTATAGCGGCGGCAGGAGTCCTCAGCTCCATGCGGAACGGGACAGTCTGCGTCGTCGATCCTCCCGTACAGGTGTACACGGCCTCAACCGGCGCTGCGGCCATAGCCGCCACCACGGGGATCGAACCGAAGATACCTGCGCCTAGGACGGCCATAGCAGATGTCTTGAGGGCGACGCGGCGCCGCGCCTTTGACGTCAGCACTTCCAGCTCCAATTCAGCGCAGTATCAACAGTCGTGCCAGACTTCCAGCCGTGGGTCACGGTTAGGTTGAGATCTTACGAACTGTCCCTGTCAACTTCCCGTAAACCGCCAAACACGCCACAACTTTCCCACATCAGCCCTTTTTCTTCGACAACGTTGCGTACACGACGATGTTGTCTGTGTAGTGATGCGTCGTCTTGTTGTAGACCCCACCGCAGGTGATGAGCCTGAGCTGAGCGTTGCTCGTGTTCTCGTACACCCGCTTGGTCGGGAACGAGGTCTTGCTGGCCTGCTCGATCCCACTCACCGTGAACCGGGTGACCTTCTTGTCCGACCGATAAACGTAGATCTGGTCGCCCTTGGCCAGTTCCCGGAGACGGTCGAAGACGGCGGGGCCGGTGCGGGTGCTCACGTGGCCGTTGATGATCGACGGGCCCGCCTCACCCGGCACCGGTGAGCCCCTGAACCAGCCCGTCTGGTTCGGCTTGGTCAGTGGGGGCGTGCCGAGCGCGTTCTTGGCGTCCATCGTGACCGAGCCGATCGCGGAGTTCACCTTGATCTTGGGGATCTTGATGCGGATCGGCCTGGCCTTGGTGGCCTTGGTCTTGGCTCTGGGGATGGCCGGTACGACCGGAGCGGCCGCCAGCGGAGGCGGAGCCTCCAGGCGGGCCGGGGTCAGGGGCACGTTCTTGCCACCGGGCCCGACCGTCGCCGCCAGGACGAACGCGCCCGCGTTCTGCACATCCACCGTCGGAGCGTCCTGAGCCTTCGCCGCCACTTCGCGCGGCAGCGAGCCGTCGTCCACCGGGGGCGGCGCCAGGGAGAGCAGGCTGACCATGACCAGGCCGACGCCGCCGAGCGACCCGGCGATCAGCAGCCCGGGCAGCGCCCTCTGCATCGGCGTCTTCACGGGGGCCGTCTTCACCGGGGGCGTCGTCTCCGCCGGCGCGGTCTCCTCGGCCATCAGTGCACACCTCCCGCGTGCGCGGCCCTGCGCCGGCGCAGCACCAGGCCGCTGCCGGCGCTTCCCATCACCACTGCCATCCCACCGACCATGAGCCCGTACGGGTGCCTGTCGTCATCGGGCGCCACACCGGTCTCCACCCCGCCACTGGGCGTCTTGGCCACCTGGGCCCGGTAGTACTTGGTCGCGGTCGGGCCGGTGCTCTTCGGGGTGGACGAGCTCGAACTGGACCCCTGGGGAACGACCACGACTATGTTGCCCAGACTGTCGGTCGTCGTGGTCGTGGCCGTGGGCGACGAGTCGTCGTCCGGGTCGGGGTCGTTCGGGTCGTCCGTGGGGTCGTCGTCCGTGGGGTCAACCGTCGGCGACTGGGTGGTCCCGGGGACGGTCACGTCGATGGCGCCGGGGTTGCCCTGCAGCGCGCAGATCGCCTTTTCGTGCTCCGGCGGCTCGGGCACGTCGCCGGTGAGCACCCGGAAGGCGTCCAGGTAGGCGGTCCCGTTCGCCGTGTTCATGATCTGAACCGTGTGCGGGCCGTAGGTGAGCTGCGGCGACTCCCAGAGCTCCTGCTGGGTCTCGGTGCCCGTCATGTCGCCCCCGCTGCCGTCCTGGCCGGGGTAGACCAGGCCCGAGGTGACCTCTTCCCCGTCGAGGAGCACCTTGATCGGAGTGAGGTCCTGCTCCCGCCTGCTGATGTAGGCGACCTTCGTGCCGATGAACTCCAGCGTGGCGCTGGCGTTGACGTCGGTGGCCTTCCCCACGTCGCTGAGGTAGTCGTCATACGTCGGGGCGGTGTAGATGGTATTCCAGTTGCCGCCGTAGTTGATCTTCGACGTCTCGCTGTTGTTGACCATCACCTCGCCCTCGGCAGGCGTGAACTTGATGGTCAACGCAGCGGGCTTGAAGCGGATGGTGCCGGTACGTGTGAGCCGCGCGCCGTCCGACAGCCCCTCGGGAAGTTCGAGGTAGTCTCCGGGCACCAACTCGGCCTGGCTCTTGTCGCCTCGTGGCCTGAGCTGGCCGTTCCAGGCGCCGCTGATGTCCACGAGCCCCTCAAGATGCAGGGAGGAGCCTTCGGGGAAGAACCCCGGCGAGCCGAACTTCTGCACACTCTCGTACGAGATGTCCCAGCGGACGTCCATCTGGCCCGCCTCGACCTGCGGCGTCATGCGCGCTTCCAGGTCCACCCCGGTGCCCGCGATGCCGCCCGTGCAGTGGTAGTTGGCTACCAGCGAAGATTCGGCCTGACCTGGGACCGACGACGTCGCGACGAACGCGGCGGATGCCGCCATGCCTAATGATCCGGCGATCAACGCCTTGCGCCACCGACTCACGGAGACTCCGATCACCCACAAATAGACCGAAGGTAGATCTTAGGATCGAAACACCCTCAACACATGCTGAATCCCGCTTCATCCGGCACTTGTGATGAACCCGTGTCCACGGCCACCTCCCGCCCAGCAAAAGCGGGTATACCTGGCGCTAACAGAACGTCATTCTGCCGACGGAGGCGACTGATGCGGCGAGACCTCTTCGACGAAGAGCACCTGCTGTTCCGCGAGACCGTGCGTGAGTTCATGGCCCGCGAGGTCGTGCCGCATCACCCTCAGTGGGAGAAGGACGGCATCGTGCCGCGCGAGGTCTGGAAGAAGGCCGGGGAGCTGGGCATGTTCGGGTTCTCGGTGCCCGAGGAACATGGCGGGGCGGGCGTCACGGACTTCCGGTACAACGCGGTGATCGTCGAGGAGATCATGCGGCACGGTGCCAGCGGGCTGGGGTTCACGCTGCACAACGACGTCATGGCCCCGTACATGGTGGATCTGAGCAACGACGAGCAGAAGCGGCGCTGGCTGCCCGGCTTCGTGAGCGGTGAGCTGATCACGGCCATCGCCATGAGCGAGCCAGGGGCCGGCAGCGACCTGCAGGGAATCAGGACCACCGCCCTACGCGAGGGCGACCACTACGTCCTCAACGGACAGAAGACCTTCATCACGAACGGCATCAACGCCGACCTGGTCGTCGTCGTGGCCAAGACCGACCCCGAGGCGGGCTCCAGGGGCATCACGCTGATCGTGGTGGAGCGGGGCATGGACGGGTTCGGCCGCGGGCGGAATCTGGAGAAGGTCGGCATGAAGGCCCAGGACACGGCCGAGCTCTTCTTCGAGAACGTACGCGTCCCCGTCGCCAATCGCCTCGGCCCTGCCGACGGCGCGGGCTTCGTGCAGCTCATGAACAACCTGCCCCAGGAACGCCTGTCGATCGCCGTGGCGGCGGTGGCCGCGGCGGAGGCCGTACTGGAGCAGACCATCGACTACTGCAAGACCCGCCAGGCCTTCGGACGCAACATCGGTTCGTTCCAGAACACCCGGTTCGTGCTGGCGGAGCTGGCCACCGAGACCGAGATCGCCCGCCACTACATCGACAAGTGCATCCTCGCCCTCAACGCCAAGCAGCTCACCGTGGTGGACGCCGCCAAGGCCAAGTGGTGGACCACCGAACTCCAGACCAAGGTCATCGACCGCTGCCTCCAGCTCCACGGCGGGTACGGCTACATGATGGAGTACCCGGTGGCCAGGGCGTGGCTGGACAGCCGGGTCCAGACGATCTACGGCGGCACCACCGAGATCATGAAGGAGATCATCGGCAGGTCCTTCGGCTTCTGAGCGCCATCTGCCGAGCAGCCTCCTCAACATCTTGAACGACCTTCGGCCTGACAAAGCCTGTAATAAGGTCCTGAATCATGCCCGAGCACCTTCATCCGGATGATCCGCCGGCGATCGGCCCATACCGGCTGATGGGCCGCCTGGGAGTAGGCGGGCAGGGCGTCGTCTACCTGGGTCAGGCCAGGGACGGGCGGTACGTGGCGGTCAAGGTGCTGCACGGCGCGGTCTCCGACCAGGTACTCGAGCGGTTCGCCAAGGAGCTGGCCGCCGCCCAGCGGGTCGAGCCGTTCTGCGTCGCCCAGGTGCTCGACGCCTCCTTCCAGGGCCGGCGACCGTACATCGTCACCGAGTACGTCGAAGGGCTCTCGCTGCAGCAGGCCGGCGTGCACCACGGCCCCGCGCTCCACCGGGTGGCGGTGTCCACCGCGACGGCGCTCGCCGCCGTCCACCGGGCCGGAATCGTGCACCGCGACTTCAAACCGGCGAACGTGCTGCTCGCCAAGGACGGGCCCCGCGTCATCGACTTCGGCATCGCCCGCGACACCGAGGCCTCACTCACCGTCACCAGCAGCATCGTCGGCACCCCCTCCTACATGGCGCCGGAACAACTCGGTGGCCACTACATCGGGCCCGCCGCCGACGTGTTCGCCTGGGGTTCGGTGATGGTCTACGCCGCCACCGGCCGCCCGCCCTTCGGCGTCGACCATCTGCCCGCCGTCATCGCCCGCATCCTGCACTCGGCCCCCGACCTCGGTGACATGGCCGAACCGCTGCGCTCCATCGTCACCAGCTGCCTGGCGAAGGAACCGTCCCGCCGCCCTACCATGCAGGACGTGCTGCTCCAACTGCTGGGGCAGCAGCGCGTACGGCCGATCGCCCCCTCCGACCTGGCCACTGACACCAGACCCACCGTCAGTTCCACGCGCCTGCGCACCGGCTTACTCGTCGCCGGCACCGCCGTCGTCGTCACCTCCGTCACCCTCAGCGTGACCCTGCTGCTCCGCCCTCCGGCTGGAGAAGCCACGAATCCTCTCGCGGACGGGGCCACGAACTCACCGCTCGCCAAAGCCTCCGAGTCCCAGGAGAGTTCCTCCACGAGGCCTTCCACGAGCTCCCCCAAGAGGTCTCCCACGAGCTCCCCCACAAGGTCTCCCAAGGGGCCTCCCACGAGTTCCCCCACCGAGTCCACGCCGCCCCCGACCGATTCGGAGCCGGAGGCACTGGTGTTCCGTAGCCTGACCGCGCAGGGCAGCAAGAACGGATCCTGCTACGAGAGCGGCGTCCGCGTCCGGTTCCGAGGGACGATCGTCGACGACGCCGAACCGATAGGCCACCGCTGGGTGCTCGACGGCCAAGAGAGCGGCGTGACCACCAGCTTCAGCCCCAAGGGGCCATTCGAAACCGTCACCCGGGAAGGTTTCTCCGAATCCGGCACCCACAAGGCCACCTTCTGGCTTCTCAGGCCGGGCACGCGTCGCTCCACGACCATACAGATCAAGGTCTGCTGACGGACACGACCACGTGGGCGCCTGTGGCGCGGTGATGTGCGGAAACGGGCCTACGCGGGCAACCATCGCACTGGGGACACGCGGCGCAGGTGGACGAGCACGTCGAACGCCTCGGGCAGGGAGGCGACGGCGAGGTGCTCGGCGGAGTCTCGGGAGGGGTCGTAGACGCCGCTGATGACACGCGCCTTGGCGGGCCCGTCCCATTGCCGGCGCAGGTCGCCGACGCGTAGGTCCAGCCAGTGAGCGGGCCGGTCCACCGCGCCGAGCCGGGCGTCGAGCCAGTCCGGGGCCGGCGCCGGGACGGCGGCGACGCCGAGGTCGCCGTGGTGGAACCCGATCGCCACAGAGACGTACCCAGCGCCGTGCTGGTGGCGCAGCACGCTGCCGACCGTGGGCTGGGGGCCGCGTTGAGGGGCCAGGCCCAGGGTGGCCGGCGCCGCGCCCGTGTGCGCGATGCCGTCCCAGTAGGCCACGAGGTGGCCGGTGCGGTGCTGGTGGTCCGTGATCGTCTGAGCCCACACCTGGGCGTCGCCCGCGTAGTTGTCCCGTCCGGCGACGCTGTGTTCGTGGAAGTTCACGATCAGGCGCATCCGGGCCAGAACGGCGTCGTCGGGCAGTTGCTCGACGATGGCGAGTGCGTCGCGCGCGTGTTCGGCGAAGGGCCGGCCCGGATGCAGGCCCCGCGCGCGCTGCACGTGCTCGTCGGTCTCGTGTGCGGTACGGATCGGCTCCAGGTGCGCGGCCAGCTCGGCCAGCCGGTGCGGGGCCGCCCGGCGGGCGTGGTCGAGCACGGCGTCATAGTCGGCGGGCCGCGCCTGGGCGGGCTTGACCCCGAAGATGTGGACGGGGTCGTCTGGGTGGTCCTGGTTGAAGGTGCGGATCCACTCCAGCGCCGCGGCCATCTCGGCGGTGCGCCAGGGACGCCAGGCGTTCTGCAGCGCGGATGTGGCCGTCTCCGCGCCGCCGGTGACGTACGCGTCTAGCGTCTCGCCGACGGAGGCGTTGTCCTGCAGGGCCAGCGCACGGAAGCCGTGGTCGCGAACCAACCGGCGAAAGAGCTGGTCGCGCACGTCGAAGGTCTCGTGGGCGAACCTGGTGGACTCGCCGAGCCCGGCGACCGTGGCGCCGGTGGCGATCGCGTCTGCCAGGTCGTCGAACGTGGTGGCCGGCAGGGGGCTGCTGGTGGCGGTCATGCCAGAACTCCTTCGCGAACCGGCTGCAGAGCCCGCGACCAGATGATGACGTCGTCGAGCAGGGCGGTGAGGGTCTGATGCTGGTGCGGGCCGGGCGTGACGTCGCCCGGCTCGGTGGGCGCGGTGAAGGTGAAGTCGTGATGCAGGGACAGCGCCACCTGGGTGCGTACAGCGGGGACCTTCAGCTCGGCCAGGATCAGCCGGAGGTGTTCGGCGGCACGGGTGGCGCCGTGCAGGCCATAGCCGACGATGCCGGCCGCCTTGTTGTTCCATTCGGCGTAGATGAAGTCCAGGGCGTTCTTCAGCGCGCCGGGGATGGAGTGGTTGTACTCCGGCGTGACGAAGACGAACCCGTCATAGCGGGCGATCGCCTCGGCCCAGCGGGTGGTGTGCGCGTTGCCGTACAGGCCGGAGGCCGCCGGGTGTGTCTCATCCAGCAGGGGTAGCGCGAAGTCGGCCAGGTCGATGATGTCGAAGTCGTCCGTCGGGCGCTCCTGAGCAGCCACCGAGGCGACCCATTCGGCGACGGCTCGGCCACGGCGGCCGGGGCGTGTGCTGCCGACGATGATCCCGATCTTGGTCATGACATCTCCTCAACTCGATGGCGTTGCACCGATCGGTGCAAACACTACATAGATCGGTGCAACAAGTGCAACCAGGGGTGTAATCGAGTAACCTCAGCAGGCGTGACGGACACAAAGAAGCCGGTCGGCCAGCCCGACAAGCGCCGGGCGATCGTGGCTGGGGCGCTGACGCTGTTCGCCCGCGACGGCTACACCCGCGCCGGCCTGGACGCGATCGCCGCCGAGGCGGGCGTCTCCAATCGCACCATCTACAACCACTTCACCGACAAGACCGAGCTGTTCCAGACGGTGATCCAGGAGAGCACACAACGCGTCGCCGACACGATGGTCGACATCATCGACCGCCACCTGGGCAAGATCGTCGACCTCGAAGCGGATCTGGTCGACTTCGGGCTGGTCTGGATCGGAGTGCTGACCTCCGACCTGGCGCCGCACTTCGCGCTGATCCGCCAGATCAACGCCGAGATGGAGCACATCCCGCCGGCCGCGCTGACACTGTGGCAGGAAACCGGCCCCGACCGGACCCGGCGCGAACTCGCCGAACGGCTACGCCGCATCGCCGAGCACGGCGACCTCGCCATCGACGACCCCGCACGCGCGGCCGGGCACCTGATGCTGCTCATCTCCGCCGACAACCTGACCGATCGAGCCGCCCTGCATGACGAGGACGCGGTCAGGGCGATGGTCGCCGCAGGAGTGCACACCTTCCTCTACGGCTACAAGCATTGACCAGGCGAAGATCGTAAACGTAGATGACAGGCTGAGACGGCTGCCCAGAAGCCACCCGCCGACTCCGTTCGCGCCGCATACTGGACAACATGGACCCCGGCCTGATCCTCCTGATCTTCCTGGCGTTGCTGTTCGCCTGGGGCCTCAACCGCGTGCGCCGGGCGATCCGCCTGGGACCCATCGGCTACGTCGGCGTAGTGATCGTCTTCGCCATCGTCATGCTGCTCCTCTGGGGCCAGACCAAGATCTAGCCTCGCGCCTGGATGTCGCATCGACCTCAGCCTCCATATGCTTGACCAGCTCCTCCAAGGTCTCTCCACAGCGCACATTGGACAGACCGCTGCTTTTCGGCACCAGGTTCGTACGAATCGCCGCCCAGCCCCCGGCCAGTTCGGAGATCCGCCACCCGGGGAAGGCTCTGAGCACATCGCCCAAGGTCACCGGCACGGCTGCGCTCCGGCGATCAGGGCCGAGTGCGGGTGGGACGCGCGCATCTCGGCGTACGTTCTTCGCCCAGACGCAGCCCAAGATCGCACGGTTGCTGGCCGAGACAGCGGGGCGCGGTGTCGCGATCAGGCTGTGCTTCGGTGATCCCAGCGCTCAGTCCGTCGAGACGCGCGATCGTGAAGAGGGGCTCGGTGGAACGCTGGGCGCCAAAATCCGATCATCCTTGACGTACTACAGGACGCTGCCCGACCTGGACGGCTGTGAAATGCGGCTGCACTCCACCACGCTGTACGCCTCACTGTTCCGCTACGACGACGACATCCTGGTCAATCCGCACGCGTACGGAGAACCCGACTTTCCACTTCCGCCGCCTCGACGGCGGGACGATGGCCGAGCATTACATGTCATCGTTCGAGCGCGTCTGGACCGGAGCCGTTCCGTGGTCCGGCGCGGAGATCTGAAAGGCCACTCATGGGACGAGTTGAGTACTGGAACGATCCGAACGCCCCGAAGGCGAACAGCCTGGTACCGGCCTGCGGGACGGTCACCGTGGACGAGACGGGGCGCATCCTCATGCAGTGCCGGCGTGACACCGGCCAGTGGGCGTTGCCCATGGGCAAGATGGAGATCGGCGAGACGCCCTCACAATGTGCCGTGCGGGAGACCGAGGAGGAGACCGGCATCCGTGTCGAGCCGGTGGGCATTCTCGGGATCTACTCCGACCCTGGACACATCGTCGCCTACACCGACGGCGAGGTCCGGCAGGAGTATGAGGTCATGCTGATCGCCCGCCCCGTCAGCGGCCAGCCGGAAGCCAACGACGAGGCGAGCGACGTGCGCTGGGTCGAGCCGGGCGAACTTCGCACGCTGGACATCCACCCCACGCAGTGGCGGCAGCTCAACGACTACTTGGAGGGAAGGCATCCGCACGTCGATTGACCCACAGTGCGATCGTTCGTCTCAACGTCACGCTTCCAGGAGGATCATGACCCGGATCGCCGTCTCAGGCCATCGCGGCTTGCCGCCCCAGAGCGTCGCGCTGGTCGATCAGGCGATACGAGAGGCGCTCACGGATTACCTTCCGGCCATCAGCGGGTTGTCCTGCCTGGCCGACGGAGCTGATCAGATCTTCGCCCAGGCGGTGCTGGATCTCGGTGGCGAGCTGGAGGTCGTGGTTCCCGCCAAGGAGTACCGGGACGGGCTACCCAGCGAATGCCATGCGGCGTATGACGAGCTGTCGAGTCGAGCGGTCCGTACCCATCGGCTGGACTTCGTCGCGTCCACCTCGGAATCGCACATGACGGCCAGCACACGCATGATCAGCGACGCTGACGTGCTGTTCGCCGTCTGGGACGGGCAGCCCGCCCGAGGCTACGGCGGGACCGCTGACGTGGTGGGCGAGGCCCGGCGGCGGGAAGTGCCGGTCCGGGTGATTTGGCCCGACGGCGCCCGACGGGACTGATGAGCTCCAGCGGTTGGCGCTAGTCTGCGATGCCGACCAGTTCGGTCAAGCTGTTGACACGCCAGTCGGCCGCTGCGGCTTCCCGCCCGTCAGCCCACAAGTGCCCCCACGGACCTCTCCGCACATGAGCGGCCCGCAGACCGGCGGCCTTGGCCCGGGTGACGTCGTTGGACGGGTGGTCGCCCACGTACACGATCTGGTCCGGCGGGGCGCCGGCGAACTCGATCAGGCGGGCGAAGAACGCCGGATCCGGCTTGGCGACACCCCACTCGCCCGATGTCGCGATCCCATCCGCCGGCAGATCGAGCGCACGCAGCAACTCGGCGACGCGAGCCGTCTGATTCCCGGCGATCAGCACCTGATGGCCGGCCGCCCTCAGCGCGGTCAACGCCTGCCGGACGTCGGGGTAGAGGTCCTCCTCCTCGATACGCTCACCGCGACCGGCCGCCTCCCGAGCGGCGTACTCAGCGTCCAGGTCGATGCCGGGGCGCAACAAACGGAGTGCGTCGGCGTTGTCCCTTCCTTGGGCGACGACGGCGCCGACGAGGGCGGAGAGGGTATGGCGGGGGACGTCGAGCCAGTCAGCCCACGACGCCCAATAGCGGTCATCGCGGAGGATGGTTTCTCCGACGTCGAAGACGTACATCACTGACTGAGCCTATGGGCGAGCCGCCGGAGCCAGCGTCTCGAACTCCAATGATTTGCTCAACGTTCGGCGCACCGGAGACTGCCTCACCCGTTCGTATTGGGCCTCGTTCACCGGCGGGTCCAGTACGAGGTCGCACTCAAAACGCGTGACCGCCTGACGGTCCAACGTCACCACGACGCTCACCTCGGTATCAGTCAGCCCCATCTCCACCAGCGCCATCCAGTCCCATTATTTGGACATGGGTGGCATCTGAGGCATGGCGTCCACGAAGCGGGTCAGGAGCCGGGCGAACTCCGTGCGCTCCGCCTCTGTCCAGTCCTCCGTGGCCGCCGCGAACGCCGTCCGCCGAGCGCGGTGGGCCTGCTCCAGCGCCGCCGCGCCCGAGGATGTCAGCACCAGCCACGCCCGCCGCCCATCGGCCTGATCGGCCTCGCGCCTCACCAGGCCGACTGTCACGGCCGCCGCCACCAGCCTGCTGGCCCTGGGCTGATCGACGCTCAGCGCCTCGGCGACCGTGGACACCGTGACGTGAGCCCCGCCTGCCCCCTCGATCACGTCGAGCACGTCGAACTCCGGGCCCGAAGCCCCCTGTGTACGCGCGAGCACCCGCCTGCTCTGCCGCCACCTGATGGCGACCATCGCGCGCTCGATGTCGGCAATTTGCTTGTCTCCATACATATAGTTGTTATTGTACATGCATGGATAAGCCCATTGGCTACTGGTTGAAGCACCTGGACACGTTGCTGGAGCGCTCCATGGACGGCGCGCTGATCGTCTCGCGGCGCGAGTGGCAGGTGCTCAACGCCGTGACACATGACCTGGACCTGGACCCGTTCGACGGTGTCCAGGAGGCCGTGGATCGGCTGACGGAGAGAGGGTGGCTGGCGGGAGGGCGGCTCACGGACGAGGGCAGGGCCGCGCACGCGGAGTTGTCCGGGCGCGTGGCCCGATTCCGCCGGCAGGCCATGGAAGGGGTGACGGCGCAGGAGTATCAGGCCACCGTGGACGTGCTGCGCCGCATGGCCGCCAACCTCACGACGACAGGATGACCCGGGCCACCAGCGCGGGATCGTCGCTCATCGGCAGGTGCCCGCACCCCTTCAGCAGCTTGACCCGCTGACCCGACCACCGCGCCGCGCGCACCGCCTGGCGGCGCGGCAGCAGCCGATCATGTTCGCCCCACGCGATCGTGATCGGCGACTTCGGTGGCGCGGGCGGCATGAGCCCGCCGAACGACTCCAGCGTCTCCTCGAACCCGGTGGCCTGGCCGAGGGCCTGCGTGGCGGCGAGCAGGGCGACCGGGTCGAGCCTGCTGGGGTGGGCGACCAGGAGCCCGGAGGACACGGCGCGCAGATAGGGGTTCTCGGCCGTCATGGCGAGTTGCGAAGGCGTCATGGAACGTGCCGAGGCGCGCAGGGCACGCAGCACCGCCTGGCAGTAGAGCAGCTCAGGGCGTGTCCAGAAGCCGGCCGGGGACAGCGCGGTCGCCGTCCGTACGACACCACGAGAGGCCAGCTCAAGCGCTATGTAACCGCCCAGCGAGTTGCCCGCCACGTGCGGCTCGCGGATGCCGAGCAGCGCGCAGAACGACTCGACCGCGTCGGCCAGCGACTCCGCGGTGTACGGGATGCCGTCGGGCAGCCCCGGAGAGACCCCGAAGCCGGGCAGATCCACCGCGATCACCGTGCGCTCGGCGGCCAGCCGGTCGAGCACAGGCAGCCACCCCTGCCAATGGTGACCGATGCCGTGGATGAGGATCAGCGGATCCCCGGTGCCCCGTCGTTCAAAGGCCAGCTCCATAGGCGCCAGTGAACCATCACCTGCCGCGGGTGGGAATCTCGAACCAGACCGCTTTGCCTTCCCTGGTGGGTCGCGAGCCCCAACGCCTGGCGAGCTGGTCGACCAGGTAGAGGCCGCGCCCGCCCTCGTCGTTCTCCCCGGCGCTGCGGATGCGGGGCAGGCGCAGGTCCTGGTCGAACACCTCGACCCAGACCGCCTCCTCGCCCCTGCGCAGCCGGAGCGTGAACTCCTTGTCGCCGACCACTTCGTCCTCGAAGCCCGGTGTGTCCCAGGACTCCTCGAACGGCAGCGGCGGCCCCTCCACGACCAGCTCCCTGCGCGGCACCCCGGCGGTGGCGGCGTGCAGCACCACGTTGGTCACGACCTCGGAGACGAGCAGGCAGGCCAGCTCGGCGCGTTCCTCGGGCACGTTCCAGCTCGAGAACGCCTCCGCGGCCATGCGCCGGGCCTCGCCCACCATGATCGGTTGAGCGGGGAACGTGCGGGCCTCGACGTCAAGGTCCACGTCGCTGGAGCGGACCACGAGGATCGCCATGTCGTCGTCGATCTCGCCGGGCACCGCCACCGTGGCGGCGTCGGCGATGCGCTCGACCTCGGCGTCGGCCATCGTGGCCAGCTTCCCGCAGAGCACGCCGAGCGTTTCTTCCTCGGTCGGCATCCGGCCGTCGCGGGCGGGGCGGCGGTCGATGAGGCCGTCGGTGTAGAGGAGCAGCGCCGCACCCGGCGGGAGCGTGCGCGTCTCCTCCTTGTAGACCAGGTCGGCGTGCAGGCCCTTGGCGCGCACCCCGAGCGGCTGGCCGACCTCTTCGATGTCCAGCTCGCGGCACTGCCCGTCCACCAGCAGCAGCGGCGGGGCGTGCCCGGCGTTGGCGAAGGAGAGCTGGCGGGACCAGGCGTCGTAGACCAGGTATTGGCAGGTCACGATGGGCGGGATGCTGACTTCTGTGCCGTTGTCGTCCTGCTCGGGGGTGGCGATGATGCGGGTCCACTCGTCGAGCCTGGCCAGGATGTCGGCCGGGGACTTGTCGTCCTGGGCGAAGGCCCGCAGCGCCGCCCTGAGCTGGCCCATGATGGCCGCGGCCTTGGCGCCCCTGCCCTCGACGTCGCCGATCACGATGCCGACGCGGCCGGCGGACAGCGGGATGACGTCGTACCAGTCGCCGCCGACCTGGGTCTGGATGCCCTGACCGTGGGAGGCGAGGGGGGCCGCCGGGTAGTAGCGTACGGCGATCTGCAGCCCGTCGAGCTGCGGCAGCGCGCGCGGCAGCAGGTGCTTCTGGAACGACTCGGCCGTGTGCCGCTCCTCCTCGAACAGCAGCGCGTTGTCGATGGCCAGCGCCACCCGGGTGGCGATGGCGCCCACGAAGTCGCGGTCGAAGGCGTCGTAGTGGGGGCTGCGGCGGTCGGTGAGGTTGGACAGGCCGAGGTACATCAGCCCGAGCGTCTCCCCGCGCACCAGCAGCGGGGCCACGATGGCGGAGGTCATGCCGATCTCGCCGCACAGGCGCGCGCTGTTCTCGTGGGGTGAGGGGAAGCGGCTGGTGGAGAAGTCTTCCACCAGGATCGTCTCCTGGCGGCGCAGTGCGGTGTCGGCGTAGTGGCCGGAGGGGTAGCGGATCTCGGCGCCCACCGGCTTCCATGTTCCCGACGGTGGCGTCCACCCCTGCACGTGCTGCGAGACCCTGCGGACGAGCCGGTCGCCCTCCATCAACTCGATGAAGCAGTGGTCGGCGAACTGCGGGACGAGCATCTCGGCGACCCGCTTGAGCGTCTCCTCGACGTAGAGCGAGCCCGCCAGCCGCTCGCCGATGCGCTCCAGCAGCCCGAAGCGGTCCTTCTCCCGCTCGTTGCTGCGCAGCGCCTCGCGGGCCAGGATGACGATCCCCGTGACGGAGCCACTCGGGTGGCGCAGCGGCACGGCCTGCGCGCGGACGTAGACGATGGCGCCGTCGCCGCGCCTGACGTCGAACGTGCCCTCCCACACACCGCCCTTGAGCACATGCTTGGCCAGCTCGATCGCCATCGGGTGGTCCTTCTCCATGATCCCGAGGGACAGGAGGGACGCGTCACGCGAAGGCGACTTGCCCTGATGGCCGAAGAGCTTCTCGGCGAAGGGGTTCCAGTAGAGGAGATTGCTGAAACGATCGGTGACGACCACGGCCATTTCGGCGTGGTCGAGCACGGATCCGGCGGCCAGGTGATCAGCCGCCTCTGGTGACAGATCCCCCCATCGCTTCATCCGGAGACCACTCCTCGGGGTGGCGTGTGTGCAAAGCGGACCACGGGCGCTCCTGCAACGGTCTTGGGCAGCAGGGGAGAGTGGAGGGCCTCCCAGAAGGGATTCAACCAAGTAGCCGCGGGCGCGTCAGCGCTTGGAGACAAAAACGTGCGCCGCGACATCGCGCGGAAGTTCCGCGGGCGTCTCTTTCGCGTCACCGTCACCTGTCACCCGTACACCGTCGTCGCTCGCCGCGAGCGTCACCTCGCGTCCGGGTTGTATCCCAACTTGCTTGAGTTTAAGCATCACAGCAGGATCGCTTTGCACTTGTTCGCTAATTCGACGCACGACAACTGCTGTGTCGCGTGTGCCGGCGAGGTCGCACATCGTCGTCAATACGTCGGAACCGCTCTCCGCGGGCTCCCTCGCGCCCAGCTCGGCGAGACCCGGGATCGGGTTGCCGTGCGGGCAGACGGTCGGGTTGTCGAGGAGCGTCACCAGTCGCGACTCGACGGACTCCGACATGACGTGCTCCCAGCGGCACGCCTCGATGTGCACCTCTTCCCAGGGAAGCCCGATGACCTGCGTGAGCAGACATTCGGCCAGCCGGTGCTTGCGCATCACGCGCGTGGCCAGCGTGCGGCCGAGCTCGGTCATCGACAGGTGGCGGTCACCCTCGACGCGGACGAGCCCGTCGCGCTCCATGCGGGCCACGGTCTGGCTGACGGTAGGGCCGCTCTGCTGAAGGCGCTCGGCGATGCGGGCGCGAAGAGGGACGATCCCCTCCTCTTCGAGCTCGTAAATAGTGCGGAGATACATCTCCGTCGTGTCAATCAGGCCGTGTGCGGTCAAGGCTCCTCCCAACTGAATGGTACGCCGGTCGTGGCGGGGACCGAGCCCGTCCGCTGCGGGCACTGGAGTCACTGGAACCCTATTGGGAGAACGACCGACGATGGTTAAGGACGGCAACAACGGAGCGGCCGAGTTCCTTCCCGACCGGTTCGATCTTGACTCCCCGCGTACCGCGGCGGCCCGCTGCGAGGGCTGTGACCTGTACGGGAACGCCACTCGGACGGTGTTCTGCGAGGGTCCGCGGCGGGCCGGATTCATGCTCGTCGGTGAGCAACCTGGGGACCAGGAGGACCGCCGGGGGCACCCGTTCGCCGGGCCCGCAGGCCGCATTTCGGACAGGGGTCTGGAAGGGGCCGGAATCGCACGGACGGATGTCTATCTCACGAACGCGGTCAAACTCTTCTCTTTCACTCCTCGGGGCAAAAGACGCATTCATCAGTAGCCGACGGCCTATGAGGGCTTCCTGGCCGGCCTCCGGGCGGCCGCTAACGACCCCGGTAGTTCCTGAACCCGGGCACCGACAGCCCGACGATGAGCACGATGACGGCGCACGCGATGCCGCCGCCCACCCACGCCCCCGTCAGCCCGAACATGGTCGCGGTGGCCCCGGCCCGCAGGTCGCCCAGGCGCGGCCCACCGGCCACGACCACCATGAACGCGCCCTGCAGCCGCCCCCGCATCTCGTCAGGCGCGTACAACTGCAGGATCGACTGCCGCCACACCGAGGAGATGACGTCCGCGACCCCTCCGACGGCCATGAACGCCACCACGAGCCAGAGATCGTGCGCGAGCCCAGCGGCGGCCACGGCCAGGCCCCAGACGGCGATGACGATCGACAGCGCCATCCCCTGCCGCCTGACCCGGCCGACCCAGCCGGAGAACAGCGCGCCGGCGACCGAGCCGATGGCCAGGGCGGAGGTCATCCAGCCGAGCGCGTCCATGGAGCCGCCGAACCGCACGGCCGTCAGTTCGGGGAAGAGCGCGCGCGGCATGGCGAACACCATCGCGATGATGTCCACGACGAACGACATCAGCAGCACGGGGCTCCTGACGACGAAGCTCAGCCCCTCGAGCACGGCCCGTGCCCCAGGGCGGCTCACCTTGCCCAGCGGGGGCAGTGAGGGCAGTCTGAGCGCCGCGTAGAGGCTGCCGGTGAACAACAGGGCGTCCACCGCGTACGCCGCCGCGAACCCGCCGTTGCCGAGCATGACCGCGCCCACCATCGGCCCCGCCACCGCGCCGAGGCTGTAGACGAGCGAGTTGAGCGCGTTGGCGGCGGGCACCATCTCCGGCTCCAGAAGCCTGGGGATGATCGCGCCCCTGGTGGGGCCGGTGATGGCGAAGCCGGTGGAGTTCAGGGCGACCGCGGCGAAGATCAGATAGACGTTCTCCAGGCCGAGCAGTGCCTGGAGAAGGATGAACAGGGTGGCCGCCCAGGCGACCAGCGAGCCCACGATGAGCAGCTTGCGCCGGTCCACGGCGTCGGCGACCGCCCCGCCCCACAACCCGAAGACGATCAGCGGAATCAGGCTGGCCATGCCGAGCAGCCCGACGTAGAACGAGGAGTGGGTCAGCTCGAAGACCTGCTGCCCGACGGCCACCAGGGTGACGCCGACACCGACGCTCGACACGGTCTGTCCGGCCCAGATACGCCGGTATGCGGCAACCCCCAAAGGCCGGGTGTCTACCAGATGACGCCTTACCAGCTCCCCTAATGCCACTTAAGGAACATTAAGGGGCCAGCCTCTCCAGAACCCAACCGGGTCTCGTACGCCGATAGCGCAGCCTGTCATGCATCCGATCGAGCTGCCCCTGCCAGAACTCCAGCTCAACCGGGGCGACCCGGTAACCGCCCCAGAAGTCGGGCACCGGCGGATCCTCCGGCCAGCGCGCCGCCAGCTCCTCATAACGGGCGTCCAGCTCCTCCCGCGAGCGCACCACCGCCGACTGCCGGGAGGCCCAGGCGCCGATGCGGGAGCCGTACGGGCGCGAGGCGAAGTATTCGGCCGACTCCTCGTGGGAGATACGCGTCACGGTGCCCTCGACGCGTATCTGGCGGCGGATCGGGTGCCAGGGGAACATCAGGGACGCTCGGGGGTTCTCGGCCAGGTCGCGGCCCTTGCGGGACTCGTAGTTGGTGTAGAAGACGAATCCGCGTTCGTCGTAGCCCTTCAGCAGGACCGTCCTGGCGCTCGGTCGCCCGCCTGCGGAGGCGGTGGCCAGGACCATGGCGTTGGGTTCGGGCAGGCCGGCGTCGAGCGCGTCCTGGAACCAGGAGGTGAACTGCGCGATCGGGTCGGACGCGATGTCGGTTTCGAGCAGCGGCTCGCCCTCATACGTACGGCGAAGCCCCGCCAGCATGGGCGGGCGCGGGGTGGCATCCACGAGACGGTATTCTTGCGCGCTCGTGTGGTAGATCCCATGCACCGCTCCCGACCAGCGGGTTTGGCCTTACGGCGGGTCCCGAGACCGACCATGAGCTGCGAGGGGGTTAAATTGACCCGCCGGTATCTCGACATCAAGGCATTGCCCAAACATGGCAAGAGAAGGGGAGGCGGCCGAGTATGTCCGACTTCAAACCCGGGCTCGAAGGCGTCGTAGCTTTCGAAACCGAGATCGCGGAACCGGACAAAGAAGGGGGCGCCCTTCGATACCGGGGCGTCGACATCGAAGAGTTGGTCGGCCGCGTCCCGTTCGGGGCCGTGTGGGGCCTGCTGGTCGACAACAAGTTCCAGCCGGGTCTACCCCCGGCGGAGCCGTACCCCATTCCTGTCCATTCCGGTGACATCCGCGTAGACGTACAGAGCGCGCTGGCCATGCTCGCTCCGGCCTACGGCTTCAAGCCCCTGCTCGACATCAGCGACGAGGAGGCCCGCGACCAGCTCGCCCGCGCCTCCGTCATGGCCCTTTCCTTCGTCGCGCAGTCCGCGCGCGGCCTCGGTCTGCCCATGGTGCCGCAGAGCCGGGTCGACGAGGCCAAGACCATCGTCGAACGCTTCATGATCCGCTGGCGCGGTGAGCCTGATCCCAAGCACGTCAAGGCCATCGACGCCTACTGGACCTCCGCGGCCGAGCACGGCATGAACGCCTCGACGTTCACCGCCCGCGTCATCGCCTCCACCGGCGCCGACGTGGCCGCCGCGCTCTCCGGCGCCGTCGGCGCCATGTCGGGCCCGCTGCACGGCGGCGCCCCCGCCCGTGTGCTGCACATGATCGAGGGTGTCGAGCAGCTCGGCGACGCCAAGAAGTACGTCCAGAGCGAGCTCGACAAGGGCTCCAGGCTCATGGGCTTCGGGCACCGCGTCTACCGTGCCGAGGACCCGCGCGCCCGCGTGCTGCGGCGGACCGCCAAGGAGCTCGACGCGCCCCGTTACGAGGTCGCGGCGGCTCTGGAGAAGGCCGCGCTGGAAGAGCTGCACGCGCGCAAGCCCGACCGGGTGCTGGCCACGAACGTCGAATACTGGGCGGCCGTGGTGCTCGACTTCGCCGAGGTGCCCCCGCACATGTTCACCTCGATGTTCACC
The DNA here is from genome assembly GCF_042656245.1 of Nonomuraea insulae. Taxonomy (NCBI): domain Bacteria; kingdom Bacillati; phylum Actinomycetota; class Actinomycetes; order Streptosporangiales; family Streptosporangiaceae; genus Nonomuraea; species Nonomuraea insulae. The sequence goes on along the minus strand of NZ_JBHSPA010000005.1, from coordinate 115,330 downwards.
TGCGCCCGCACGGCCGGCTGGGCCGCGCACATCCTGGAGCAGAAGCTCACGGGGCGGCTCGTCCGCCCGAGCGCCATCTACACCGGTCCCACCTCGCGCCCGCTCAACGACGTCCCGGGCGCCGCCGAGGTGACCGGCCGGGTCTGAGGGTCACCGAAACGGCCACCGCGCGGCCCGCGGTGGCCGTTTTCTGTGCCGAAACGCACTAGGGGAAAGGCGTCAGGACGCCCGCCCTCGACCTCGACACCGTCTACGGCGCGGGCCCCGGCGACTTCCGGATGGTGGACCTGCTCACGTTCGCCCGGGTGGATCCGGCGAGCCGGGGCCAATGACCAGGCCGGCGCGGTAGGCGTCGGTGAGCGCCTCGGCCCGGTTCCCCGCGTCTCCTCCTCGTGCGGCACCGTGTCCCGTACGGCCACCAGCGCCCGCCCGCACCCGAGCAGCGCCCGCGTCACCACCTCGGCCGCCACCAGGCACCTGGCGTGCACGATCACCAGCTCCCGCCCCCGCGCGCACTCGGCGGGAGGCTCGCCGGGCGGCGGCCTGAGCAGGCCGAGCCCGCGGAAGACCGCCTGTCCCTGCCCGGCCACGCCGAGCTTGCGGTAGATGCGCCGCCGATGGTTCTCCACCGCGCAGCAGGTCGGCGATCTCCTGGGCGCTGTGGCCTGAACCGGTGAGGGAGAGGATCTCCAGCTCCCTGACGGTGAGGACCTCAGCGTCTTCCATGGCCATCACGCCTCATGCGACTTGTCAGGAACGTGTGATCCCCTGAGCGGTTAGTCAAGCCCCGGGACTCGTCATGGGGCGCTGACCTGCCGCTGAATGTGAAACTTTCACGGGTCTCAGAATCCGGACCCGGTTCAAGCCATTCCACGCCGGTCGGTAGGCTCCGTTACGTGGCTGACATCGTGATTCCCGCTGACATCAAGCCCGCTGACGGCCGGTTCGGCTGTGGGCCCTCGAAGGTTCGCACCGAGCAACTGGCTGCGCTCGCCGCCTCCGGCGCGAGCCTCATGGGCACCTCGCACCGCCAGAAGCCGGTCAAGAACCTGGTCGGCCGCGTGCGCTCCGGTCTCGCCGACCTGTTCTCGCTGCCTGAGGGATACCAGGTGGTGCTGGGCAACGGCGGCACCACCGCGTTCTGGGACATCGCCGCCTTCGGGCTGATCCGCGAGAAGTCCCAGCACCTGTCGTTCGGCGAGTTCTCCTCGAAGTTCGCCGCCGTCGCCAAGAAGGCGCCCTGGCTGGCCGAGCCGAGCGTCATCAAGTCCGAGGTCGGCACCCACCCGGCCGCCGTGGCCGAGGACGGCGTGGACGCCTACGCGCTCACCCACAACGAGACCTCGACCGGCGTGGCCATGCCGATCACCCGCGTGGGCGGCGACGACGCGCTCGTGCTCGTGGACGCCACCTCCGGCGCCGGCGGCCTGCCCGTCGACCTCGCCGAGACCGACGTCTACTACTTCGCGCCGCAGAAGAGCTTCGCCTCCGACGGCGGCCTGTGGATCGCGATCATGTCGCCGCGCGCCCTGGCCAGGGTCGAGGAGATCGCCGCGACCGGCCGCTACGTGCCGGAGTTCTTCAGCCTGCCCGTCGCGATCGACAACTCCGGCAAGGACCAGACCTACAACACCCCCGCCGTCGCCACGCTGTTCCTGCTGGCCGACCAGCTCGACTGGATGAACGGCAACGGCGGCCTGGCCTGGACCACCGCCCGCACGGCCGACTCCAGCACCCGGCTCTACACGTGGGCGGAGAAGACCTCCTACACCACGCCGTTCGCCGCGCCCGAGTTCCGCTCGCAGGTGGTCGGCACGATCGACTTCGCCGACGAGGTCGACGCCGCCGCCGTGGCCAAGGTGCTGCGCGCCAACGACATCGTCGACACCGAGCCCTACCGCAAGCTGGGCCGCAACCAGCTGCGCATCGCGATGTTCCCGGCCGTCGACCCGGCCGACATCGAGGCGCTGACGGTCTGCGTCGACTACGTGGTCGAGCGCCTCTAATCGGCCCTCCTTCCCGTCCTGCGGGCCAGCTCGTCGAGGAGCGCGTGCGCGTCCTCCTCCTCGACGCTCTGCGCGAACTTGGCCAGCACCGGTAACCTGTCGGTGCTGGCCGACAGCGCCTCCAGCATGAGCGCGGTGACGTGCTCGGCCCTCGACCGGGCCGCGGCGTAACGGAAGGCGTTGCGATACGGAGTGCGCATGAGCAGGCCCTTCTTCACCAGCCGCTCGGCCACGGTCTGGACCGTGGTGTAGGCGAGCATGCGCTCCTCGTTCAGCCTGACGAGGAGCTCTCTGACGCGCATCGGCTTGCCGGCATCCCACAAAACGTTCATGATCGCGTGTTCCAGGGATCCCAGGTTCGCCAACTCACATCCCTCCGGCTCGACGAGTAGGAAACATTCTTGCCCGATAACCCCCGATTCGGCCACGGGACCGCACGGCCGAAGAGCCTCGGTTATGTGATGTTCGCCAGCCGATGGCTTCAGGTGCCCCTCTATCTGGGCCTGATCGTCGCGCAAGCCGTGTACGTCTGGCAGTTCGTCCTGGAGTTGTGGCACCTCATCGAGACGGTGTTCCTGCACGGGGGCGTCGTGCCGGACGGGGCGTCGCCCGAGGTGGTCGTCATGCTGACGGTGCTGGCGCTCATCGACGTGGTGATGATCTCCAACCTGTTGATCATGGTGATCATCGGTGGATACGAGACGTTCGTCTCGCGGATCAACCTCAACGACCATCCCGACGAGCCGGAGTGGCTGTCGCACGTCAACGCGAACGTGCTGAAGGTCAAGCTGGCCACGGCCATCATCGGGATCTCGTCGGTGCACCTGTTGCAGACGTTCATCCGCGTGCAGACGACGCCCAACGACAAGATCATGTGGCAGACGATCATCCATCTGGCGTTCGTGGTGTCGGCCATCGGGCTCGCCTACATCGACCGCCTGCTGTCCGGCTCACCGGCCGAGCACACGCGCTCGCATCTGGAGCAGGTCTAGCGCCGGCGGGAGCGACCCGCAGGAGCCGGCTCCTCCTCTTCTTCTTCCTCCTCCGGCTCTTCGTCTTCTTCCTCGTGGTCTTCTTCGTCTTCGGGCTCCTCCTCGTAGTCCTCTTCGTCTTCGTAGTCCTCTTCGTCCTCTTCGGGCTCTTCCTCGTCCTGCTCGGCGCGCTCCTCCTCCATCGCCGTCTCGTGGTCCTTGACCACCTCGCCGTCGCGGATCTCGCCGCGCCAGCCCTCGCCGACGTCGTCGGGGTTCAGGAGCAGGTGCGCCATCACATGCCGTCTGAAGTGCTTGAACTCAAGCCGTACCCGTCGTCCCTGGGCGCGCCACAGGTTGCCGGTACGCTCGAACAGCCCCTGCGGGTGGTACTCCAGCACCATCAGGACCCGGGTGAGGTCCTCGGTGAGCGCGTGGAACGTCACGGCCCCGTCGACGTAGCCCTTGGGACCTTCAGAGCGCCAGATGATGCGCTGGTCCGGGACCTGCTCGATGATGTGCGACTTCCAGTTCCGGTGGGACCAGAAGACCTGGGCCTTCCACATGAGCTCCTCGTCGGACTCCTGCTTGACGTTCTCCACCTTCTTCATGAACGTCGGGAAGTCCTGGAACTGGGTCCACTGGTCGTACACCAGGCGGCGGGGAGCGCCGATGTCGATCGCCTCGACGATGTTCGTGATCTTCTCGTGGCCGCCCTTGCCGCCCCCCTTTCCGGTGATCTTCTGCACCATGCCCTTCAAGCCACCCTTGATGGCTCCGCCCAGCACACTGCCGCCGCCCGAATCGCCCGAGCCGCCCACCGCGCCCGTCACCGCGCCGAGGAGGCTGGATCCCTTGTTCTCCGCGTAATCGCTCAACCGGCCCGTCAACCCCTCGACCTTGTCCTCCGCGGACGACAGCGCCCGCCCGGTGGCGGCGTGCAGCAGGTTCTTCGCCTCCTGTACGAGCCGGTCCGTGGGCAGGGCGTGCAGGAGTCCCTGGCCGGCCTTCTTGGCCGCGCCGGCCACCCCTTGCGTGGCGCCCTTCACCGCACCTACCGGCTCCTCAGCAGCCCCCTTCGCCGCACTGACCGGCTTCTCAGCGGCCTCTTTCGCCGCGCCGACCGGCTTTTTGGCGGCCCCCTTCGCCGCGCCGGCGGCCTTCCCCGGCGTGCCTTTCGCGCTCCGGCCGACCCCCTGGACGGTCTTCCTGACTCGTCTCGCTCCTGTCTCAGCCATCCGTACTCACCTCCGGGACCGGCCGGTCCGCCGCAGAGCGTGGGGGCGCTGTCCGGCCCTCTTGGATTCTTCGGGCTCCTCGGCTTCCTCTTCCGGTTCCTCGTCCTCGGTGTCCTCTTCGTCCTCTTCCGGTTCCTCGTCCTCGGCGTCGTCCTCAGCCTCGTCCTCTGCGTCCTCTGCGTCGTCCTCAGCCTCGTCCTCGGCGGCCGGGGCGGTCTTCTCTCCCGGCGCCCGCAGGGACTCGGCGCGATCATGCAGCTTGTCGCTGAGGGAGTCGATCTGCTTGCCGGCCGCGGCCAGCGCCGCCGCCTTGCCGACCTCCATGAGGTCGCCCCGCAGGCGGTCGGTGACCGGCTTGAGCTCCTCCGAGGAGGTCAGGGTCTTGAGTCCCTGCGCCAGCATGCCGCCCCCACCCCCGCGCGCGCCGCGACCGGCCAGCCCCGCCAGCGCCAGGGCCGCGGCCATGCGGAGCTTGCGCCGCCGCCCGAGGTAGTACCCGGCGAGCAGGGCAAAGCCGATGCTCAGCTTTTTCGACATGGTCAGCGCTCCCGTCCTTCAGCTCCCACTGACGCATGCCCCTAAATCGGACGAAGGATCCGATAGAAGGAGTAAAAAGGACATACGTTGACGGAACTGAATGGCGCCAAGCGGCCAAGCGGCCTCTAGAGGGAGTAAGGGCCGGGGTGGGCCAGCTCACGCCTGCGACGCAACACCCAGGCGGCCACCACGCCGCCGATGAGCCCGAACAGGTGTCCCTGCCACGAGATGCCCGGCTGGTTCGGCAGCAGCCCCGCCAGGATCCCCCAGTAGGCCACGCCCACGCCGATCCCGATGGCGATGTCGAGGAGGTGGTGGTCGAACAGGCCGCGGGCCAGGATGTAGCCGAAGTAGCCGAACACCAGCCCGCTGGCCCCGACCGTGTAGACGTTGGGGCTGGTCACCCAGGTGCCGAGGCCGCCGATGAAGATGATCAGCACGGTGGCCCAGAGGAACTTGCCGACGTCACGCAGCCCGGCGAAGAAGCCCAGGACCAGCAGCGGCAGCGAGTTGGCCATGAGGTGGCCGAAGCCACCGTGCAGGAACGGCGCGAAGATGATGCCGACCAGGCCGTCCGGCTCCAGGCCGACGATGCCGAACCGACGGTCGAGCGCGCCGTCGAGGAAGAAGTCGACGCCCTCCACGGCCCACATCACGGCGAGCATGCCGACCACGATGATGAGAGCGCTCAGGGCACCGGAGAACAGGGCCCCGGCACCGCGCTTGGCGGACTCGAACCTGGAACCCGAATAGTCGCTCATGCGCTCTCCCGGTAGGTCGTCTCCTCTTTCTTTACCGTAACCAGGAAGAGCTATGCGCGCGCTAAAAGAGTCCCCTCCCGTTTCGTGGGGAAGCCGGGAGGGGAACGATCACTCGCCTTTCCACTGGGGCGCGCGCTTCTCCGCGAAGGCGGCGGCGCCCTCCATGGCGTCCTTGGAGCCGAAGACCGGGTTGACGATCGTGCTCTGCTTCTTGAACATCTCCTCCAGCGACCAGTCCTGCGACTCGACGACCACCCTCTTGGTGGCGACGAGCGCGAGCGGGGCGTTGGCGGCGATCTTGCGGGCGAGTTCGAGCGCGCCTTCGAGCGCCGCGCCCGGCTCGGCGATGCGGTTGACGAGGCCGAGCTCGTACAGGCGGGCGGCCGGGTAGTGGTCGCCGGTCAGGGCGATCTCCATGGCCACGTGGTACGGGATCCGCCGCGGCAGCCGCATGATCCCGCCCGCGCCCGCCACCAGTCCCCGCTTGGGCTCGGGCAGCCCGAACTTGGCCTCCGAGGACGCCACGATCACGTCACAGGCCAGCGCCAGCTCGAACCCGCCCGCCAGCGCGTATCCCTCCACGGCGGCCACCAGCGGCTTCTTCGGCGGCGACTCGGTCAGCCCGCCGAACCCGCGGCCCTCCACCACCGGGAAGTCCCCGGACAGGAAGCCCTTCAGGTCCATTCCCGCGGAGAAGGTGCCACCGGCGCCGGTCAGCACGTAGGCGGAAATGTCGGGACGTGCGTCGAACGTGTCCAGCGCCTCGGCGATGCCTCGCGCGACCGCTCCGTTGATGGCGTTGCGCGCCTTGGGGCGGTTGATGGTGAGAACCGCCACGTTCCCCGACTCTTCGACGAGTACTTCGTCAGACACGAGACCTCACTTGGGCTGGAAGCGGATGCCGCCGTCGAAGCGGACGACCTCGGCGTTGACGTAGTCGTTCTCGATCAGCGACCTGACCAGGTGCGCGAACTCGTCGGCCCGGCCCATGCGCTTGGGGAAGACCACCGGCGCGATCAGCTTGGCCTTGAAGTCGTCGGCGTTGGCCGAGAAGCCGTAGATCGGGGTGTCGATGATGCCGGGGCAGATCGTGTTCACGCGTACGCCGATGGCGGACAGGTCACGCGCCGCGGGCACCGTCATGCCCACGATGCCGCCCTTGGAGGCGGAGTACGCCAGTTGCCCGGTCTGCCCCTCCAGCGCCGCCACGGAGGCCGTGTTGATCACCACGCCGCGCTGCCCGTCGGAATCGACCGGCTCGGTCCTGGCGATCGCGGCCGCGGCGATGCGCATGAGGTTGAACGTGCCGATCAGGTTGATCTCGATGACCTTGCGGTAGGAGGCCGGGTTATGCGGGTTGCCGTCGCGATTGACCGTGCGCTCCGCCCAGCCGATGCCGGCGCTGTTGACGACCGCCCGCAGCGGCTTGCCGGTGGCCACGGCGGCGTCCACGGCGGCCTGCACCTGCTCGTCGTCCGAGACGTCCGTCTTGACGAAGACACCGCCGATCTCGTCGGCTACGGCCTTGCCACGCTCCTCGTTGAGGTCGGCGACGACCACCGTCGCGCCCGCGCGGGCCAGCTCACGAGCGGTGGCCTCACCGAGGCCGCTGGCGCCGCCGGAGATGATTGCTGCAGATCCGTTCACGTCCATATCCGGGACCCTAACCCGCTGACCGAATGAAGTTCTACTCGGGGGCGGTTAAATCTCACCCACGGCGGTGTCCACGTCGGCGTACACCTTGATGCGCCGGTCCAGCCCCGTTGTGCGGAGGATGCGCGCCACGGGCGCCTGGGGCGCCGCCAGGGACACGCCGCCGCCCTCCCCCGTCGCCAGCCGCCACGCCTCGATCAGCACGGACAGGCCACTGGAGTCCATGAACGACAGCTGCTGCAGATCGAGCACGAGCCTGGCGCCGTCCTGTTTGATGGCGTCACGCACCTCGTCGCGCAGGAACGGTGCGGTGAACAGATCAAGCTCTCCCTCGACGGCCACCACCACGGCGTCACCCAGGGCGTGTCGCGCAAGCCGCAGCTTCATTTGGCCCCTCCTCGATGAGCCACTGTACTTCGACATCCCCGGATAGCGGGCATGCACAAACTACGAAAAGTCGGATGTAGGAGGACAAGGCAGCTCTAAAGGCGCACCAAACACCCGGTCAAGAACCATGCTCCAGGTTTCTACCCAATCTCACCCGCCCGCAGGGCATCTCACACAGCGGGAATCGCGAAGCCGAACGGGAGCTCCAGGCGATGGCGCGCCAGCAGGTCCGTGTCGGCCAGCAACTCGCGCGTGGGCCCGTCCGCGGCGATCACGCCGTCGGAGAGGATCAGGGCGCGTTCGCACAGCTCCAGCGCGTACGGAAGATCGTGCGTGACCATGAGCACCGTCACGTCCAGGGAGCGCAGGACCTCGGCCAGCTCCCTGCGGGCGGCCGGGTCCAGGTTGGACGAGGGCTCGTCGAGCACCAGGATCTCCGGCGTCATGGCCAGCACCGTCGCCACCGCCACCCTGCGCCGCTGCCCGAACGACAGGTGGTGCGGCGGCCGGTCGGCGGCCTCCAGCATGCCCACCCGGTCCAGCGCGTCCTTGACCACCCGGTCCAGATCCTCGCCCCGCACGCCCGCGTTGGCCGGGCCGAAGGCCACGTCGTCGCGTACGGTCGGCATGAAGAGCTGGTCGTCGGGGTCCTGGAAGACCAGGCCGACGCGCTGCCTGACCTCCTTCAACGTGTCCTTGCGCACCGGGGTGCCGGCCACGGTGACAGTCCCGTGCCCCGCGGTGAGTATGCCGTTGAGATGCATCACGAGCGTGGTCTTGCCGGCGCCGTTCGGGCCGAGCAGGGCCACGCGCTCGCCGCGTGCGATCGACAGGTCCACGCCGAACAGGGCCTGCGTGCCATCCGGATAGGCGTAGGCGAGCTGCCGGACTTCGAGAGAGTTCACCACGTTAGTCCCCATACTGCGAGGGCGACGGCGGGCAGGGCGAGGGCAGTCCCCCATTGGCGCACAGATGCCGATATTTCATGAATCGTTGGCATTTGTCCTGAATATCCTCGGCTCAACATCGCGAGATGCACCCGCTCGCCCCGCTCGTACGACCGGATGAACAGCGCCCCCGCCGACCGCGCGATCACCGGAATATGCCGGAAATTTCGTGCCTCGAACCCACGAGACTCCCTCGCCACCCGCATCCGCCGCATCTCATCCACGATCACGTCCATGTACCTGAGCATGAACATGGCGATCTGCACCAGCAGGCTCGGCAACCGCAGCCGCTGCGCCCCGATGAGGATCACCCGCGGCTCCGTGGTGGCCGCCAGCAGGATGGAGGCGATCACCCCGAGCGTGGCCTTGGCCAGGATGTTCCAGGCCGCCCAGAGGCCGGGCACGCTCAGCGAGAGCCCCAGCACCGTGGTCCGCTCCCCCAGCCCGATCACGGGGATGAGGAAGGCGAACAACACGAAGGGCAACTCGATCACCATCCGCCGCAACACGTACGTCATCGGCACCCTGGCCGCCACCGCGACGCCGGCGAGCAGCACGGCGTACGCGGCGAAGGCCCAGAACCGCTCACGGGGCGTGGCCACCACCACGAGGGCGAAGGCGAAGACCGCCAGCAGCTTGCACTGCGGCGGCAGCCGGTGCACGACCGAGTCGCCCGGCAGATAGAGCTGGTGATGATGCCCAGCGCCCACGTGTCACACCTTGGTCTTGGTACGGTTCCGCGCGGCGTAGGCGACGCCCCCCGCGATGAGCAGCACGAGACCGACGCCGACGACCCCGGCCACACCGACGGGGATTCCGCCCACATCACCGTAGTCGGCCATCGCCCATGAGCCGAACAGGTGGTCGGCCTGCTGATTGATGAAGCCCTCATTCTTGCCCACCGCCTCCAGCCCGTCAGGCTCGGAGGAGGCGTAGAAGGACACGATCCCGGCCAGCACCAGCGTCACGCCGACGCCACCGAGCAGGAACGGCTTGAGCGCGCCCTTGGCGTCCACCGGCCGCTCCTCCTCCACGAGGGTGGCGCCCTCGGCGCCGCGCAGGACCAGCGGCTTGGCCAGGCCGCGGGCGCCGTACACGAGGTCGGGCCGCACGGCCAGCACCGCGCCGACGGTCACGGCCGTGATCACGGCCTCGCCGATGCCGATCAGCACGTGGACGCCGCCCATCGCGGCGGCCACCGCCCCGACCTCGATCGGCGCGGTCCCGCCGATCCAGAACAGCACCGTGAACACGAGCGCGGCGGAGGGCACCGAGATCAACGCGGCCAGGAACGCCGCCACCACGACCTTCCCCCTGGTCAGCCCCGTGACGAGCCGGAAGACGCCCCAGCCGACCAGCACGGTCACGATGCCCATGATGGTGATGTTGACGCCGAGCGCGGTCAGCCCGCCGTCGGCGAAGAAGACGCCCTGCACCAGCAGGACCACCGCCATGCACAACACTCCCGTGTACGGCCCCACGAGTATCGCGGCCAGCGCGCCTCCCAGCAGGTGACCGCTGGTCCCGGCGGCGACGGGGAAGTTGAGCATCTGCACCGCGAAGATGAACGCCGCGACCAGCCCGGCCATGGGCGCGGTCCGGTCGTCGAGCTCACGCCGGGCGCCGCGCAGGCACACGGCGACGCCGGCGGCCGCGACGACCCCGGCGGAGACGGATGTCGCTGCGTTGAAGAAACCATCAGGTACGTGCACGGCAGCCTCCAGCAAAGAGGACGGTCAAACGGTCCTACTTTAGGACATCGTCTTGCACCTGCACATAGATGGCAATTAGCGGAAGATCTTCTTAATCACGCTCTCCGCCGTCAGCCGCCGCACCACCGCGCTGAGCCGCCCCTTACCCGACGTCGCATACGGCCGCACGCTCCTGAACAGCGCGTTGCCCCACCACCTGCGCGGCGCCGCGACCGTCTCGGCGTCGGCCTCGATCCTGAACCGCGCCGGCGGCCCGCCCAGGTCGAGCTCCAGGTAGGCGTCCCAGGTGCCGGGCGCGAGCCGCCCCACGGCCGGTCGGCCCGCGAAGCCGCCCCCGGGCAGCGCGACCACCCGGTCGGCCCGTTCGCAGCCGGTGTGCCGCTCGCGCCAGACGATCCGCCTGACCGCCGAGGTCGAAGGGGTGGTGCCCACGACGGTGACCTCGCCGTCGACGAGCAGCCGGTGCCCCAGGGCCCACCGGGTCCTGATGAGCCGCGCCGTGCCGGGCACCGCGACCACGTGCCCGCCCATGTCGATGCTCAGGTTGCCGTTGTCCCTGGTGAAGTACGGCAGGGCCACGACGCCGCCGGCGAGCCGGGGCTGCGGTCGGGTGATGCCGCTGTCGCGGTCGGCCCCGAGCCGGCCGAGCCGGATCACGCCCTCGATCTCCACCGCCACCCGGACGTCCCAGATCCCGGGGTCGAGCGCGCCCACGTCCACCCGCACGGTGAACTCCCCGCCCTTGCGCTCGGTCGGCAGGACCAGCTCCACGCCGGGATCGTGCCGGGCGCGCAGCACCACGGTCAGGCCGTCGTCCCTGGTGATGCCGTCGAGCCGGGCGGCGCCCGTCACCACGAGGCGGCCGGCCTCCCAGCGCAGGCCGGTCAGCCTGCGGCGGACGGTGGCGCTCTCGATGCGCGCCAGGCGGATCAGGCGGTCGATGTCGTCGAGCGCGCCGGCCCGCTGCCGGTCGATGGTGTTGAGCCGCTCGTGCACGCCGGCGGTGTACCACTCGTCGCGCAGCGCCGCGACCTCCCGCGCGATCTCCTTGCGCCGTACGTCGTCGCTCTCCAGGAACACGGTCCCGAGCTGCGTGAACACGTCGAGCCTGAAGTGCCTGCGCAGGAGGTGGTCGCGGAGCGGCCCCGGCTCGACATGGTCGGCCATGAGCCGGATCGGCCCCTTGATCATGGCGAGCCAGGCCAGCGGGTCGCGGCTGCCGGACTGCTGCATGATGCTGCTGCCGTCGGGCCTGGACACCAGGTGGTAGCAGTCGTAGTCGGCCACCACGGAGATCGGGCCGGCGTGGCAGTAGGCGTGCACGGTGAAGAGGATGTCCTCGCCGACGAGCATGCCCTCGCCGAACCTGATGCGGTGACGTTCGAGCAGCTCACGCCTGAACAGCTTGAAACAGCTCAGGCTGTTGTAGACGTTGCTGTCGCCGAGTTCCACGCTCTCGACGCTCTGCTCGAACATCGACACCGGCGCCCGCCTGCCGTGCCCCACGATCTTGCCGAGCACGATGTCGGAGCCGTTGGCGTCGGCCATGGCGACCATGCGCTCCAGCGCTTCGGGGCCGAGGTAGTCGTCGGCGTCGCAGAAGAAGACGTACCGGCCGGTGGCGTGCTCGATGCCGAGGTTGCGCGGCCGTCCCGCGCCGCCGCTGCACTCGATGTGGATCACCTTGACGATGCCGGGGTGATAGGCGGCGTACAGGTCGAGGAGTTCGCCGCTGCCGTCCGTGGAGCCGTCGTCGACGACGACGATCTCCTTCTTCACCCGCTGCACGAGCGCCGAGGTGAGACACCGGTCGAGATAGGCCCGGCAGTTGTGTACGGGGATGACCACGCTGACGTCGATCGCGTCGCCATCACTGCCTGTCCCCGGCATCCCACCACTCCACAGTCACGTATCGTCGCCATCTCGTTTCAGTATGTGACGAGCACGGGTGCCCATGAGGGGCGATCGCAGGTCTTCATCCGCTGCCTTTTGCTAACACCGGAGAATCACGGCATTCCTCTAATAAGATGCTCCACACCCGTCAAATACCTCATTCAGTCGGGACCGAACGAGCTTCGGGGATGAGGTTTTCCTCCGCGGGTGCAGAAACTTCTCCGCGGGGTGCATTCGGACACCACCGCGCGCCGCGGGTGATCCCCCCGCGAGGTTCGCGCGTCTACAGTTAGGCAACCTTGACCGGGAGGTGGCGTGAAATGGGATCAGATCTTCACGACGGATCGGCCGTGCAGACGGCGGAGTTCATCGTCTCGTCGGCACGACTGGCGGAGCTGTACGAATGCTCCGCGCTGCTGCGGCGCACGAGGGTCAGGGCGGAAGAGATCGTGGGCGAGGCGCGCGCGTTGCTGGCCGAGGCCGAGCAGCACGGTGACGCCGAGCGCGCCCACCTGCTGCGCGACCACCTCGAACAGGCGCGTGGGAAGTACTGCCAGGTCTTGAGCGCGTACCTGATGATCTGCCGCACGATCAACGAGGAGCGCCAGGAGATCCTGGGGACCCAGATCGAACGGGATCGCGTCTCAGGGTTGTCAGGAGTCGCCTGACGCGAGTACCGTCAGGGCATGCCTGACGACTGGAAGGACAAGATCCGCTGTTCGTTCTGCCACAAGAAGAGCACGGATGTGAGCAAGGTGATTGCCGGGCCCGGTGTGCACATTTGCAACGAATGCATCGGCTTGTGCGGCGAAATCCTCGAAGCGGAGAAACTCGCCGAATCGACGGAACCCCGGCTTCCCGCGTGGGAATCCATGTCCGAAGACCAAATACTCGACCATCTCCCGAAAATCGCCGCCGTGCAGACGCAGGTGGACGACAACCTTCGTGACTGGGTGGGGCATCTGCGCACCCGCGAGGTCAGCTGGGAACGCATCGGCGCCTCGCTCGGCATGACGCGGCAGTCCGCGTGGGAACGGTTCAGAAACGACTCGTGAACCGTTGTGGCCCCTGAGACGTCCAACGGTCAGGGAGGCCCGCCATGCGTGTCCTGGACGGTCTCGCGGCGTGCGATCTCGAGCGGCTCGATCTGGAGCTGGTCCTGATCCAGGCGCTGCACGAAGAGGCAGAGCGGCTCGCCGCCGAATGAACGGGCTCCAGCTCCCCGGGTCGGCCCCGGGGAGCTGGAGCAGGGGGATCCGCTATCCGAGCTGGCCTCTGATGGCGCCGGCCGGGAACTTCTTGTTGTGGACGTTGGCGTAGTACTGGTGCGGCCACCTCACGATGGCGCGCAACTCACCCCTGGTGAGCGTGGTGGCGGCGTTCTTGGCGCTCTGGTGCCTGACCGCCTTGATGCAGCCGCGCGCGACGCCCTTCGTCGGGGCCTTCAGCGTGACGACGATCGGGCCCGCCACTCCCCTCTTGCCCCTGTGGATGTGCGCCATCATCGCGGGCTGGATCTTGCGGGCGGTGATGACGTAGCAGAGCGTTCCGTGCCGCACCTGGTAGACGAATGTGCCGAAGCCGTTGCGGTCGCCGCGCCCGGGGACCTCCTGCCGGCCGTTCATCCTGACGCGGTGCGAGTCAGAGGTGGTCGCGTTGGCGGAGGCGGGCAGGGCGACGATCACGGTGAGGGTGGCAGCGGTCGCCAGGGTGGCGGCTGCCAGCTGTCTGCGCATGGGATGGTTTCCTCTCCCATCAGACTTCAGGACACTCCTCCCACGGCTCCGGGGGGAATCCGGTTCGGCTGGTAAGGGGAAAGCCTCCGTGGGGTAAGCACGTCATCCCGTTTTCGTCCGGGCCCGGAACGCGGCCGTCTTCACCCTGTTCTGGCAGGCCGTGGAGCAGAACCGGCGGGTGCCGTTGCGCGAGACGTCCACGTAGACGCGGTCGCAGTGCGGCGCCGTACAGATTCCGAGGCGATCGCTGAACTCGCTGCCCAGCACGATCGCCAGCCCTGTCGCGCAACTGGCCGCCCAGTCGCCGGCCGTGGTGCCGCCGCTGCCGTGGAAGTGCAGGTGCCAGGGCTCGCCGTCGTGCCGTTCGAGCGTCGGCCTGGCGTGGGTCTCCTCCAGCAGCGCGTTCACCCGCGTCGCCGCGCTGTCGATGTCGTCGCCCGCGACAGCGGCGAAGACCGCCCGCAACCGGGCGGCGACCTCGGCCAGCTCGGCGCCCTCTGCCGCGTCGAGCTCGCGGTAGGCGGAGTAGACGGCACGCAGGGCCATGGTGGCGGCGGCGCCGGCGTCCGCCGGCATGGGGAACGCGCGCCCGCGGCGCTCGCCCGGGGTCAGGTCGTTGACGAGTGCCACCGCCACCCTGACCACCGTGTCCGTGTGACTGTTGTAGTCCAATTGACCGGTTACACCTTCGTGTTCTAAGTTGTGACTGCCCAAAGTTTAAACGACAGTTACAAGGAGCGATGCACGTGCTCACTCACGATGCCGCAACGGAATGGATCGCGCGCTGGGACCGCCAGCAGGCCGGTTACCTGCCCGACCGCGAGGAGCGTTTCACCGCACTGATCGACGCCGTGGAGGCGCTGGGGCGGCCCGATCCGCTGGTGCTCGACCTGGGGTGCGGGCCCGGCTCGTTGTCGGCCCGGCTGCTGGAGCGGCTGCCCGGGGCCACGGTGATCCCGGTGGACGCCGATCCACTGCTGATCGGGCTGGGGCGGGCGGCGTACCCGGAGCTCACGTTCGTCTCGGCGGACCTGCGTACCAGCGGGTGGACGCGGGAGCTGGGGCTGGAGCGGCCCGTTGACGCGGCGGTCAGCACGACGGCGCTGCACTGGGTCTCCGTACAGGACCTGAAGGATCTGTACGCGGAGCTGGCGACCGTGTTGCGGCCCGGCGGGCTGCTGCTCAACGGCGACCACATGGACACCGAGGAGGCCACGCCGGCCCTGTCGCGGCTGGAGCACGCGCTGCACGAGCGCGAGACCGAGCGGGCCTTCGCGAACGACCGTCCTGAGGACTGGCGGACCTGGTGGGACGCGATCGAGGCGGACCCCGCCTTCGCCGAGCTCAACGCGGAGCGCACCACGGCCGGGTCCGCCCACAGCGGCTCGGAGTCCCGCCTCCTGTCGCACCACGTGGGGGCGCTGCGGGAGGCCGGGTTCGCGGAGGTCGGCACGTTGTGGCAGCGGGGGAACAACCGGCTGCTGTGCGGCGTGCGGTGACCGGCGGGCTTCCTCCGCCGCTCTTCACGTCACCGGCGACGCGCGAGACAATGAGCCCATGCTGAGCTTCAGGCGGCTCACGATAGAGGAAGCCCGCACCCTTACACGCGCCCAGCTCCTCCCCAGGATCGAGGAGGAGCAGAAGTACTGGTACGACCGCATTCACTGCTGCGAGATGCGACCCGGCGACGAGAAGGCGTTCAGGACCTTCAACGACATCATGCACATAGCCACCAAGCCGCACGACGAGGTCGGGCAGGGCGACTACTGGACGAAGACGCTCGGCGAGCTGGGCGAGCTCTGACGCAGGTCCGGACGCCGCAACCAGGTGGCCCAGCGCCAGAGCCATTCGAGCGGGCCGAATCGGTAACGTCGCAGCCACAGGCCTGACCACACCCGCTGCGCCACCAGGATGCCCGCGGCCATCGGCAACACGTTCTCGGGCACCCCGCCGAACAACCGGCTCATCACCAGGACGATCACCGTGGCGCTCAGGTAGTTGGTCAGCGCCATCCGCCCCAGGGGCGCGAAGGCCCAGTGGAGCGCCGGGCCGGCGGGGGTTCTGAGCAGGAGGAGCAGGCCGCACACGTACGCACCGGCGAGGAGCAGCCCCGCCATGGCCCTCGCCGCCGCCACCTCGGGCAGCTGAACCTGCGCCCACACCGCGGGCCCGGCCAGCACCGCGAAGACCAGGCCCAGCACCGCGGGCCCCCACGTGGCCTGCTCCATGCGCCGCGTCACCCCGTACCGGGTCAGCGCCGACCCCAGCAGGAACAGCCCCGGCACCAGCGGGTATCCGTTGCTGCCGATGGCCAGTGGCGCCACCAGCAGCACCCCGGCGAGCACCGCCACCGCCCACCGCGGCAACCAGGTGGAGGGCAGCAGCACCACCAGCCCCACGGCGGCGTAGATCGTCAGGATGTCGCCCCGCCACAACGCCATCATGTGCACCAGCCCGATGGCGAGCAGCACCAGCAGGCGACGCGCCAGCACCACCCGCGGCCTGGCGGTACGCGTCGCCGCGGACTCCAGCAGCAGCGAGAACCCGACGCCGAACAGCAGGGAGAAGATCGGGAAGAAGCGCTGATCGACGAACAACCCCGGCCAGGACACCTCTTCCGTGGCCAGCACGACGTCGGGGTTCACGTTGGCGATCGGCTTGACGTTGGCCAGCAGGATCCCGCACAGGGCGACACCGCGCAGGACGTCGAGCGCGGCGATCCGATGGTGATGTGACATGACCATCATCCTGGAGACCGAACCCGGCGGGGGGATGGGTCGAAAGCAGGGTTGGCGACGGTACTTTCGGACGACTGACGACCGCGACCGGCTACCGCACCTCGGCCACCGCCAAGGGACCCCCCACTCGCAGCACGTCGAGCCCCTTCAGTGCGTCCAGCAGATCGGGCGTCAGCAACATCTCGTCGATGACGACGTCGTCACCACCACGCGCGAACGCTGCCGCGGCGGCATCTCAGCCTTCACCGGCGATGAGGCGGACGAAAGTCGCCCCCTCGGTGGCCGCCCGGGCCCCGAGGACGTGCCCGTCGCACATCCTCGTCTCGGTCCCGGCCCGGTCGATCACCTTCCAGGCCACCGGCTCCCGGCACGGCTCGCCCGGCCGCCCGTAAGTCCAGGTTCGGCGGCACACCCGGCACGTGGAGACCCCGGCACTGGAGGCGAGCGTGTTGCCGTGTTCTGGACAGACGGCCCACGGCATGCCGCATGGCTGGGCCTGAAGCCTGGCCAGGTCCGCCGCCGCACGCAGCAGGTCCTCGGCGCCCCGGGCCAGCCAGTCCGCGGCATGCCCCGCCGCCGCGAGAGAATCGCGTTCCTGGGCGCCGGCGACGATCGCCCGGACCTCGGCGGTGAGCGCCTCGGCGCGGCTCGCGAGGGTGCGCAGGTCCGCGGGAGTGAGGGTCATGCAGGCTCCATCTCGCACAGGCCGCCGTACGCGCGGCCGATACCTAAATGCTGATCTGGACCCTATGTCCTGTCACTCCGCCATTGGAGATGCCCCCGGAATCTGAGCCGGAACCCGGCGCACCGGCAACGCCCAGCCACGTGAGCACGCCTTGGAGGCGGCCGGCAGGTGCAACCGCCCCCGGCGCGCCTGCCAGGCGGCGACCATCACGAACGTGACGCTGACCAGCAACGCCCAGGCCCCGAACTTGGCGGGATGAACCAACTGCCAGGTCCCCCTCTGGTACGGGTACTGCCAGGCCCCGAGATAGGTCGCGATATTCTCCGCCACCCACAGAAAGAACCCGATAAGCGTCAGCGACAACGCCAGTGGCATCTGATAACGATGCTCGCCCACGGTGAAGTGCACCACCGTTCCCCAGGTGACCAGGATGAGCACGAGGGCCAGCGGAATCCGCAGATCGATCCACCAATGCTGACTGACGAAGTTCGCGTAAATCGCCAGCGCCACCAGCGTCACCGGCACCGTACGAAAGGCCACCAGACGCAACGAGAAGATCCGCCATGCCGCGCAGACATAACTCCCCACCGCCGCGTAGAGGAACCCGCTGTACAACGGCACCCCACCGAACTTGCTGTAGGCATCCTCCGGATAACTCCACGACCCGAGCCGCACCTTGACCATCTCGAAGGCCAGCCCGACCAGGTGAAACCCGGCGATGATGGCGATCTCCTGACTGCTCTCCCACCGCAGCGCGCGAAAGGTCACCGTCACGGCCACGGCATAGACCAGCAGCGCGTCATACCGCGGAATCGGCAACGGCAGCACCGACGAAGCGGCCAGTCCGGCGAACATCGCGACCGCGAACGCACACGACCTGGTCTCGGCCCACGCGAAGCGAAGCATCTGGGCGACAAAGAACCTCACGCCCTTATTCGACCTCGCGTACCGCCCTGAAGTCCCTCGGATTTTGGGGAGGTTGAGTGCAGATATTCGCGACATTCACCATGCGAGGGAAAGACGTCATCCGCCGGAAACGAGCTCGGCCAGGTGGTGCAGCGAGTTGATGAGATGCTCGGGCCCGAACGGCGGGAACCGGAGGTACTCCCGGATGGCCTGCGGCACCGCCGACCAGTCGTAGGTGAGCGTGACCTCGGTCTCGGACGGACCGAGCGGCGCGAGGTCGTAACGCCAGATCCAGCCCCCGAACTCCAGCTGACCGTCGTCCTTCTCATACCCCGTCAGCCAGGCGATGGCGTGCGGCGGGTCGAGCACCTGGACCCTGTTGACCACCCGGTAGTCACCGTTCGGATGGTTGGCGTGATGCATGTCCATCCGGAAAAGCTGCCCCACCTCGGTCAGCGGCGCCTGGTTGACCGATTCCTGGACCCAGCCGGTGCCATCGATCGCGGCATGGGCCGTCGGGTCCGCCAGCACGGCGAACACCCTCGCGGCGGGCACGGCGACAGTCAGAGTGGCGCTCACGTTCTCCTGGTCCACGACGTGCACGCTCCTCGTCCTCTCATCTCGGGACTCCTGGTCCGCGGCGTGCATGGTCCTGGTCCTCTCATCTCGGGACTCCTTCCCCAGGCTCGCCCGGCGCGTCCGCAGGAAGGCTCGTTCGGTGTCGTTCGTGGCCAGGGTGATCGCCTCGTCGTAGGCGGCGACGGCCTCGGCGGTACGGCCGAGGCGGGTGAGCAGGTCCGCGCGGGTGGCGGGCAGCAGGTGGTAGCCCGGCAGGTCCAGCTCGTCGACGGCGGCCAGCGCCAGTGCCGGTCCGTGCACCTCGGCGACGGCGACCGCGCGGTTGAGCGCCACGATCGGGGTCGGGGCGTGCCGCAGCAGCTGGTCGTAGAGCCAGCACCTGCGCCCAGTCGGTCGCCGGCCCGTCTGTGTGCACGGCGTTGATCGCGGCCTGCAACTGGTACGGCCCCGGCTGAGCACGGCGCAGGCACCGGCGTACCAGATCATGTCCTTCGGCGATCAGCTCCCGGTTCCACAACGACCGGTCCTGCTCGGCGAGCACCACCAGCTCACCCGAAGGCCCCACCCGCGCCGGCCGCCGGGCCTCGGTGAGCAGGAGCAGCGCCAGCAGCCCGATCACCTCCGGCTCGTCGGGCATCAGCTCGGCCAGTGCCCTGGCCAGGCGAACCGCCTCCAGGCACAGGTCCGTCCGCAGCAGCTCCCCGGAGGTCGAGGTGTATCCCTCGTTGAAGACCAGGTAGAGCACGGTGAGCACCGAGGCCAGCCGATCGGGGAGCTCGGCGTCGCCGGGCACCCGGTAGGGGATGCCGGCGTCGCGGATCTTCTTCTTCGCCCGGACGATCCGCTGGAAGACGGTCGCCTCCGGCACCAGGTAGGCCCGCGCGATCTCCGCCACCTCCAGCCCGCCGAGCAGGCGCAGGGTGAGCGCGGTCTGCGCGAGCGGCGACAGCGCCGGGTGGCAGCAGGTGAAGATCATGCGGAGCTGGTCGTCGCGCACCGGTCCCACCTCCATCGGCTCGTCGGGTTGGTACAGCAGCAGCGCCTGCGCGTGGCGGGCCTCGCGGGTGGACTCCCGGCGCAGGCGGTCGATCGCCCGGTTGCGGGCGGTGGTCACGATCCACGCGCCGGGGTTGGGCGGCAGCTCGTCCCACTTCTGGACGGCCACCGCGAACGCGTCCTGCACGGCCTCCTCGGCGAGCCCGATGTCACCGAGGAGGCGCGTCAGCGTGGCCACGCACCGGCCGTACTCCGCCCGGTAGACGCTGTCCAGATCCATCCGCGCTCATCCCCCCTGCGCGTCTACGAACGGGCGCACCTCGATCGGGGACCCGCAGGCCAGCGCGCACTTCTCGGCCCAGGCCAGCGCCTGGTCCAGGTCGTCGCACCGGACCACCCAGAACCCGCCGAGCTGCTCCTTCGTCTCGGCGAACGGGCCGTCGGTCATCGTGGTCGTGCCGTTGCCGGGGCGCACGACCGTGGTGGCGGTCGAGGGCAGCAGGCCGCCGACGAACACCCACGAACCGGCGGACTGCATCTCGGTGGTGACCTGGGTCGTCCGGGCCTGCTGCTCCTGCAGCTCCCCTTCGGACGGCCACGGCGCGCTTTCGTCGAACTGTACGGCGAGCAGGTACTGCTTCATGGCGAACTCCTTGGAAAGGATCAGGCGGCAGGTCTCTCACCTTGGCTACGAACGCGCTCGATGCCATTCGACACCACCGCGGAAAAAATCAGGAAAACGTCCTCGACCGCGTCCAAGGCCGCTTCACCACTCCTTGAGCTCAACAGCGTCCGGGTAGAGCTCACTGATCCGCACCGCGACGTCCGGCCTCGCCGTCTGGACATCCCACAAACTACTGTCGAGGGCGCGAAGGCGAACATCAGTTGCCGATGACCCGACCCTGCGCCCCTCCGCCTCTCCATCCACAAGCTGTGGATGAGACCCGAACAATTGGAGGACCTGGTCCGTCGACAGCCATATGTTCTCGGGCATCTCGATCGCAGGAATCAGCCAGTCGATCGTCAATCGCCACTCGTAGGTCTCGATCAGGGGCTCGAGAGACGTGAGCAACTCTTCGAGACCCAAGTAATGATGATGCTCACGCCACGCCCTGAACGTGAGCATCCGAATCGCCGCCACTACCGCCTCTTCGCCGGACATACGGAAACCCTCTGGGACCTTACCGAGGGGGCTGATCGCCTCAACCTGATATCCATAATCCTCCGGCGAAGAGTGTGCTGGGTGGACATGTCCCGGGCGTCTCCAGCCATCTACCGTGCGCTGAACAGCTCAGAAGAGTCGTGCCAGAAGCAAGGAGCCCTTCTATGGCCGCCGCTCTCCTCAGACGCACCGTCGCCGCCCTGCTGCTGGCCATCCTGCCGTGGGTGGTCGTGTCGGTTCAGCAGCCCGCGCGGGCGGCGTCGCTGGTCCAGGTCGGTTCGTTCGGCACCAATCCTGGCAATCTCACCATGTACGCCTACCAGCCCGACGGACTGGGGAGCGGCCGTCCGCTGGTCGTCCTGCTGCACGGCTGCACCCAGAACGCCACCGGCTACTTCACCAACTCCGGCTGGCGCAAGTACGCCGACCTGTGGGGCTTCGCCCTGGTGCTGGCGCAGACCGGCAGTGCGAACAACTCCTCCGGCTGCTTCAACTGGTTCCAGAGCGGCGACACCACGCGGGGCCAGGGCGAGGCGGCCTCGATCCGCAACATGGTCGCCCACGCCGTCGCCACCTACGGCTCCGATCCCGCGCGGATCTACGTCAGCGGGCTCTCGGCGGGCGGGGCCATGGCGGCCGTCATGCTGGCCACGTACCCGGACGTCTTCGCGGGCGGTTCGATCGGCGCGGGTCTGGCCTATCGATGCGCCACCAGCCTGGTACAGGCTTCCAGCTGCCAGTACGGTCCCACCAACCGAACCCCGCAACAGTGGGGCGATCTGGTACGCGACGCCCATCCCGGCTACGCGGGCCCGTACCCGCGGGTGGCGGTCTGGCAGGGCCAGTCGGACTACACCGTGGTCCCCGCGAACGGCAAGCAGCTCCGCGACCAGTGGACCAACGTACGCGGCGTGTCCCAGACCCCGACGGCCACGCGCTCCCTCACCGGCGGCACCACTCTGACGGTCTACGGCAATGACGACGTGCGGCTGTACGAGATCGCCGGAATGGGCCACGGCCTGCCAGTGGATCCGGGCAGCGGGCCCGACCAGTGCGGATCCACGGCCGCCTACTTCCTGGACACCATCTGCTCGGCGTACCACGACGCCGGCTTCTTCGGCCTGAACGCCGGCGCCCCGCCGACCCCCACCCCCACCCCGACTCCGACCCCCACGGCACCGGGTACCTGCGTCCGGGCCAGCAACTACGCCCACACCACCGCGAACCGCGCCCACCAGTCCGGCGGCTACACCTACGCCAACGGCTCCAACGACCCGATGGGACTGTGGAACACCTACACCATCCACGGCCTACGGCAAACCGGTACGAACCACTGGGTGCTCGCGGACAGCGAGTGCTGAGTCCGCAGGTCACGGCCCTGGCCCTCGTCGCTCGGCACACAGGACGTCGCAGAGCCTGAAGGCGTGCGCGTGGTCGTACACTCCGGTGCAGGCCCCGTCGAAGCCGAACGTGTAGGTCCTCAGTAGGGCAGACTCCTACCCGTGGACGCGACGGTACGAAAGACGATCGAAGCCCTGAACGCGGCCGCGGCCCGTCATGACGCCGCCCAGCAGGACAGACTGGACCGGTGGCGGGTTCTGGAGCCCGACGCCGGACAGTTCCTGTGGTTCCTGGCCCAAAGCATCAGCGCGCGGACCGTCGTGGAGATCGGCACCTCCCGCGGCGTGTCCACGCTGTGGCTGGCCGACGCGGCCCGCGCGGCCGGCGGGCACGTTCTCAGCCTCGACCTCGACGCCGAGGCTCAGGAGCACGCCCGGCGCACGACGGCCGAGGCGGGCCTGGCCGATCACGTGGAGTTCCGCGTCGCCGACGGTGGCGCCGCGCTCGCGGACATGCCGGACGGCTCGGTGGACCTCCTCTTCCTCGACGCCGAACGCCCCGAGTACCCGTCCTGGTGGCCCCATCCCTACCGGGTTCTGCGCCAGGGAGGCGTGCTCGTGGCCGACAACGCCCTTTCCCACCCCGACGAGATCGTCCCTCTGGAGAACCTGCTCCGGCGGGAGCCAGGTCTGACCGTCACCACCATCAACGTCGGCAAGGGCGAACTGGTCGCGCTACGCCGAATACCGGGCCGCAGAATCGGCTGAGGCGAAGAGACGGGACAAGCGGCGGAAGCGCACCGGTTGCTCAATCGAGACCTCGAAACGTCTATCCGTGCGCGCCTCCATGATTGATACGTTGATCCTTATGGGTGTCAGGGAACCATCTCTGCGGCTGCTGGACGTAACTACGACGTTGGACACGGTGCTCACCGCCCTGAGAGCCGCGGGCGCCGACATGACATATCGCTTGGGCGGCACAAGCGCCGCTCTTCTGCAAGGTGTCCATCTCCCTGCCGGGGACATTGACCTTTTGGTAGCTCGACGAGAAGACGTGGACACGTTCGCTGCCGCGCTCTCATCATTTCCCTGCCTTTACGCCGCATCCTGGATCCCCGAAAGTCTGCAGTACTTCACCAGGTACGAGGTGAACGGGGTCGATGTGGAGATCAGCACCGTCGAGGAGCAGGTCGACTCCGACGCGATGGAAAACGTTGGCCGTGGCCCGTGGGAGCACTACGTACTGATCACATGTGGCTCTCATCTTGTTCCTATGATTCGCCTGGAACTTCGGCTGGCCACAGAGCTTTTGCGAGATCGGCCTGATCGATATGAGCCTCTTCTCGACCACATGGGCACGCATGGATTCGACTCTGCCCTTTTGCAGAGGGCAATGGATGCCCGCCATCTGTCCGCGGAGCGCCGGCGACTGGTTCGAGACCGCCTCGCGCACTGAATCCGCACTGTCAGGCTAGATTGACAAGCATTGCCTGTCAATCTAGCCTGACAGGCATGCGCACTATCACACCGCCCAGCCCCGCCCCCGGGGCCCCGATGGCGGACCCCCATGACCGGACGACGAAACGGTTACTCCAGTGCGGGGCGATCGCAGGACCGCTGTTCGTCGTCGCGTTCCTCGTCCAGGGCGCCGTGCGCGCCCACTACGACCCGCTGCGCCACCCGGTCAGCTCGCTCGCCCTGGGCGAACACGGCTGGATCCAGGCGGCCACCTTCATCGTGGCGGGCCTGCTGACACTCGCCCTCGCCGTAGGGCTGCGGCGAGCGCTCAAGGGTTTCTGGGGGCCGGCCCTGGTGGGAGTCTGGGGACTCCACCTGGTCGGCGCGGGGATCTTCACCACCGACCCGATGAGTGGGTATCCGCCGGGGACCCCTGACCTGCTGCAGGAGTACAGCGGCCTGCCCGCGGAGTTGCACGACCTGATCTCGCTGGTGGGCTTCGCCGCCATCCCCGTCGCCTGCGTGGTGTTCGCGGTGCGGTTCGCCCGTACGAGAGAGCTCGGGTGGGCCGCCTACTCGGCCGCCAGCGCGGTGGCGTTCGGGACCGCCTTCGTCCTGTGCAACATGGCGTTCGCCCAGAATCCGTCCCTGGTCGCCTACGGCGGGCTCTTCCAGCGGATCGCGGTGACCGTCTGGTGGGTTTTCCTCACCCTGCTGGCGGTACGGCTGGCCAGGCGGACTCCGGCGTGAGCGCTCACGGCTGTATGGTCCACATCATTCCGCGGTGATGGACAGGGAGAAAACATGGGAGATCGGTTTCAGGCGATCGTGGATGTTCAGGCGTCAGCTCAGGAGGCGGGCACTCTGGCGGCGGACGTTCGGAGCTGGCTGATCGCTTCAGGAGTCGTGTCCGCCGAGCGCACGGACTGCGTCCTGAGCGCCGATCTCGGATACCCGTCCGGCCCGGGCGCCGATGCGGTGGTGGGGCTGTCCGGCTGGAGCGTGCCGTGGCAGGGCGGCCTCGACATCACCATCGGACGTACCGTCTTCGACGCGGGACAGGGCGACCCCATGGCGGTCACGTGCCCGCACTGCTCGGCGACGATCGACCTCCTCGACGAGGACTTCGAACTCAGCGACGAGGCATGGGAGCCCTTCCGCGAGGTCGTACACGGCTGGGGCGAAGGGCGCGACGTCATCGTTCCATGCCCAGCCTGCGGCCGGCCGGTCGAGCCGACCTTCTGGAAGTGGGCCGATGACTACTTCGTATTCGCCCATCTCGGCTTCATGTTCTGGAACTGGCCACCGCTACGCCCGGAATTCGTCGCCGAATTCACCCGCCACCTGGCCGATCACCGCACCGTACTCCTCGAAGGCAAGCTCTGATCAGCTCGCGCTCCGCGCTTGCCCGCCCATCAACTCGCCCAATCATCGACAACAGTGAAATACGTCGCCGCCACGGCCTTACAGGTCACCTTCTTCACGCCGGACAAACCGTCGCATATCCTCTGCATGTCCTTGAGGAACGACTGATCGGTTCTCTTCTTGTACTTCTTCTTCCAGTCCTTGCCGGAGAGTGGCTTGACATTGCGATAGCCGAAATCATGCCGGGCGCAGGGTCCTGCGAAGAGAATGTTCCAGGTACTGACCTTGGGGGTGAAGCTCGGCGCCGAGCAGCCGTTGGTGTTCCAGTTGAAATTCCAGCGCTTGCCGCACGACTGGTCAAGCAGATCTACATCGCATGGTTCGCGCTCGAAGGGCACTACCTTCCCTTCCCCAAACGTCTCCGCCAATGGACCCGGCACCTCGGCCTGAACGAGCAGAGCATTCGGCTCGAACGCCGGATCTGGGAAACCGTCACCCTCCACGAGCGACGACTCGCCATCGTGCGCTTCGCCGACCATGTGCTCGCCAGGAAGACGGCGAATCCCGCCGTATGACGTGTGTCTTAGGGTCTGTCCCGTGGATCGCGTGATCGATTCGCGAGGCAGCAGATAGTTCGGGCTCGGCCTGGCCACTTCATGGTCCGAAACTCAGTTGCGGCCCCCATCTGGTTGACCCATGCTGGCGACCATGCTGATTCGAGAGGCGATGCCGCACGACTGGCCCAGGATGTGGGCGTTCATGGAGGGCATCGTGCGGGCCGGTGAGACGTTCTCGTGGGATCGGGGCACCACCGAATCCCAGGCCAGGCAGATGTGGTTCCCGAAGCCGCCGGGCCGCACCTTCGTCGCCGTGGACGCGGATGAGACCGTCCTGGGCACAGCTAACAGCGTCCGCAACCACGGTGGCGGCGCTGCACATGTCTCCAGCGCGAGCTTCATGGTCGATCCGAGCCACTCCGGCCGGGGAGTTGGCCGGGCGCTCGGCGAACATGTCCTGGAGCAGGCACGCAAGGACAACTTTCGAGCGATGCAGTTCAACGCCGTTGTGGAGACGAACACCCGGGCAGTGACGCTGTGGAAGTCGCTCGGCTTCGAAGTGATGACCACCCTTCCTGCAGGTTTCCACCATCCCGTTCACGGCTACGTCGGACTGCACATCATGTACCAGCAGCTTTGAGCCACCTCACACGCGGAGCCGCGCGCACCACCATCGAGCCCACACTCAGCGTCCAGTTCTTGATCGTCCGCCCGCGCGGCTCCCAGAAAGCCTGATGAACCACTGCTCGCAACGCGCGTCGACCTCGCTCAGCTCGCGAAGACCCAGCGCTGCCGGCTGAACGCCTTCTCGCCGACTCCCCAATTTCCTCCCGTCAGGGCACGGCACGGGTACGCGAGCAACGGCGTTGAACGGCCGCCACGCCGAGTTGTGCAGCCTCCAGGCCAGGCGGCATCAGGACCCCGTGTCCCCGTCCTGACCATCGGCCAGCGGTCCTCGGAACGAGATCAGTGTCGGCTTCGCCATCAACGCGCTGCCTTTTCACCACGCCGGCCCCGTACCTTCTCGTTCCGCGCGACGATCCAGGCCCGCGCCGTCTGGAAAGCTTCCGGCCACCACAACCCCACCGCGAACAACGTGAGCACAAAGACGGCCAGAACACTGAACTGATGGGTCAAGTACAAGGACCCCTCTTCCCGGTCCAGAACGCCGCCCTGCGGATCCGCCGGATCGTAGAGCACTGATCGGGTGGTGCCCATCTCCACGTCGCCGTCCCATCTGTGGAGGCCGACCCATGCCTCGATCGAGTCGCCCTCACGGGTGACGAACCTGACCTTCGGCTCGTCGAGTGAACGCCGCCGCCGGTCCACGTCGATGACGGTGGCCTCCGCCGGCACACCGCGCTCCAGAATGACGCGCAGCTCCTGATAGTCCCGCACCGCCGCGTCCCCGACGATGACGGCCCCGACCAGGGCAAGGAGCGCGAGAAGGCCGGTCGTGGAGAAGAAGCGCTTCCGCGCGGACAACCGATCCCCAACACCAGACACACCTGATACGGCCGGGCGTCGTCGCTCCTGTGGCCGCCTCTTACGCAGGGACGCCTCGTGTCGCCGCTTCTCACGCACGGATGCCTTCGAGCGACCTCCATTCCTGCCCAATCGCCCTACCCCCGTGCCTGCGCGTCGTCCCCTTGCCCTGACAACGGCTCACCGCTGCCGAAGGGTTCCGCCGGCGGGATCGGGCCTTACCGCACCCGAGTTCGAAAGCCAGTACATGAACCCGAACTGTCACGGCATCAGCTCGCCAACCTGCCGACAACGTCGTAGTACGTCGCCGCCACGGTATTGCAGGTCACCTTCTTCACGCCGGAGAAACCGTCGCATACCCCCCTTCCACGAGCGCTGCCACTGACCTGCTCGTCCTTCCGTACTCGGCCATCGGGCTTGCAGCTCCGGCGACATGGGCCATAGCTTGCCCCAAGCCGTCGAACCGATCTGCGGGAGGTCACACCTGTCATGGCATTGGCATGGAATCCCATCGATCTTGGCCTCGTGGATGCTGTCGTCAGCCTCGCGAGGAGCCCATGGGACCGCGAGGCGCTCGATCAAGCTTGGCAACAAACCGGATGGACGTTTCCGAAAGATGGCTCTCTCGCCAAGCTCATCCTCGACGACGAAGAGTGGCCCATCGTGCCCGTGGGAGAGTGGAGCGTTGGAGTCATCACCAATGACCAGACCGCCCGCGTAAGAGGATTCTCCGTGGGCTTCGCGCTCTTGTACGAGCCTGACGATATTTGGGCCCCCGAACCAGACCCCGACCTGATCGATTTTCCGCAATACATCCCTTCGGATGTCTGGCAAATCGATCACACGGCCGATCGGGCCCGGTTCAGAGGCGTCTGGGAAGACGGACACAGGACTGTCGCGGAACGATTGGGTCCACCGAACGCGATCGATGAGGGCTGGGACGACGACTCGGGATGGCAACACGCGATCTGGCGGCTTGGGCCACGTCTTCTCATCGTGGCCCAAGGCGACGACATAACGACGTACAGCCTCTACGACGAGGCCTCACTCCAAGTGATCGACTATCCAGTCGACATGCCCCTTCCGACGGGCTGGGATCTCCACAGCCTTCTCATGGGCTCCGACCAGGGATGAGGCATCAGCCCAGACCCGCCAAGCGCTGACACAACGCTCACGCCTCGCGCCAGCGAAAGAAGCCAGCGGTCCCGACCGACGATCGTCATCAACAGCTGAGACGTTTGGACGGTTCCGATATCCGACGGCACCGTTACACCTACTCGAAGGCGACCGGGCCGCGGCAATGCACGCCATCTCCAGCGCTCTCCGGGGAAACAACCCTCGGTGGCTCCCGAAGACACCGGTTGACGATCGGAAAGCAGAAGGCCCCTGACGGCGAAATGCCTGCTCAAGGTCCTTCCGGTTGCAGAGCCGACGAAGGAAATCGAACCCCTGACCTTCTGTTTACAAGGGCAGGGCAGACAGCTTGTGGATCACCTTCAGGTCGTTCTGAACAGCAGGCGTAGATGGCCGCCATTCGGTTGAGTGAGTCGTTGCTGTACTGGTTGCTGTAAAGCAGACCTCAGCCCTCAAGCTCGGTGGCAAGGACCGACGAAGTCGGTTCGCGGCAGCGATCGCCCCAGCCACCAACGGTGAGTACCGAAGTGAGCGATCGTCACGGCCTCAGCATGACCCTTGGCCTGGAAAGAAGGTGACCACCCTCACGCTGGACGATGACGCCTTGGACGAGCGGGTCCCTTCCAACAGATCCATCGCGTACTCTGCCGCCATGCTCGATCCTCTCAAGAGATCAAGTCTCCACCGAACCCGGGGCGATTCACTTCGACTACCACCCTGATCCACTCAGTACGGGGTCGGTGGGCCTTGAGAGGCCACGAGCACACCAAAGTGGTTGGCTCAGGTCATGAGCATCGCTGACTTCGGTGCAACCGCCCAGCTCCGGGCCTTCCTCGCCACAGCTCAGGAGCACCGCCTGTACGCCTTCTTCCACCTGGCCGCCTACACCGGCGCTCGTCGCGGCGAACTGCTCAACCTCCGCTGGACGGACGTGGACCTGGACAAGCCGCAGATCCACATCACCGGCACCGCCGCCGTGATCGACCGCCAACGAGTCGAGGGCACCACCAAGAGCGGACGCTCCCGCGTCGTGTCTCTCGACCCCAGCACGGTCCGGGTCCTCAAGGCCCACCGCGCCCGCCAGGACGAGGAACGCCTAAGGCTCGGCGAGTCCTGGAAGGGCGGCGGCGCGTACGTCTTCACGACCGGCTGGGGAGACCCGCTCTTCCCGGATACGCCCAGCTCCCTGATGCCCAAGCTCATCGAGACCCACAACAAGCAGAATCCGCGAGCCCAACTCCCCCACGCTCGCCTGCACGACCTTCGTCACATCCACGCGACGACGCTGCTCCTGGCCGGCGTGCCCGTCCACGTCGTCGCGGCCCGACTCGGCCACGCCGACCTGGCGATCACCCTCCGCGTCCATGCCCACGTCATCCGCGAGCAGGCCGCCACAGCTGCCGAGATCTTCGCCAAAGAGGTGGCTTCCTCGTATCAAGATCGCGAGCAAGCAGAACAGCAGGCTACGGCCGTGCTCGGTGCACCGGATGGTGAAAGCCATCCCGTCCACCTCCGCTAAAAGAGGGGCGATGGCCCTCTCGAGGAGTCCGCGGCGGGGTTAGGCTTGGCCGGCTTGGTCGGCTTATGTTTCGACGCTCGGTATGCATCGACCGACTTGCGGGAGGACCTCCACACGCCATCGGTGCCCTGTACTGCGTTGAGGCGGCCGCGCTGAGCTGCCTGGCGCAGAGCGTGGATGCTGAACTCCTCATCAACCAACGCAGCGAGCGGAACAAGCCTGGCTGGGCCGGCCACGTTAGGGACAATGAAACGGTTGAGGTTGTCTTCCATGGCACGCGCGATGAGTTCTCCCAATGCTCCGTAGTCGCCAGCATCAGCTCGGCGGAGGGCGGTGAGGTAGCTCTCGCGCTGCTTCTTGAGCACAATGATCGGCGGATAGCCGAGACGCACCAGGATGAGGTTGAGCACGAGGCGACCAGTGCGTCCGTTGCCGTCTATGAAGGGGTGGATGCGTTCAAAGGAGTTGTGGATCTTGGCGAGTTCCTCTGATAGCGGGTGGCCGAGGTCCTCCTTGACCTCTAGCTTCCTGCCTAGGATGCAGACATCGTCCACCCATCCCTGAATTTCGCCGGCAACGAGCGTCCAGGTAGGCGGCGTCATCCCCTCCGCGAAGGGGTGAATGTCGTGTTCGCGAAAGTTGCCCGGCCCTTCGCGGCCAGAGGCATCTGGGTGTGGGTCGACATCCCAGACAGGGGTCATGGCCGTGTGATGGATGTGGCGTAGCTCGTTGAGGCTGAGGAGTTGGCCGTCATTCCACACCTCGGGTTCCAGCGCTTGACCGTAGACCCATTTGGCGGCGTCGCCGTAGCCTTTGACTTCGTTGTACTCGCGGAGGGGCTTGGCACCCACGGCTCGCCCTTGGTCGAGCAGTGCCTGTACTTCCTTGAGTACCAGGGTGTTACCTTCAAGGGCGGTGGAGTGGTGGGCCTCAAGGTGCCATATATCGGACCAGATCTCTTCGGCTTCGGTAGGGCTGGGTAGGCCACCGAGGCGCTGGTTGAGTTCCTTGATCGCACGGTCGAGTCGTTCGTAGACTGTAGCCCGACTCGGGCGGCCTCTCCCTGCCACTGAATCCCCTGTGTAGACGCTAGAACCGAAGTTTGATAAGCCATCCTAAGACCTAATTGAACTAATCAAACTTCGGCGCTCCCCGGCACACCGCAGCCCCACGTCGTCCTCCGCTCCGCACAGCATGCAATGCTGTGTCGGACACTGCGCTGGCCGACGAGCCTCTGCTCAAAGGCGCGGCGTCCTGGGCACTCGGGTGGACGTGGCGGGCGTCTCCGTACACGTCGTCGCGGCCCTCTTCGGCCATGCTGATCCGGCGATCAGGCTCCGCGTCTACGCCCACGTCATCCACGAACAGGCAGCCACAGCGGCCGATATCTTCGCCAAAGCTGTCGGCGCGGGGAGCCACCCGGGAGCCACCGTGTTAGCAAGATCTCAACTTTGTCCTGACAAACATGAAGCCCCTGAACCGGAATCACCAGTTCAGGGGCTTCATGTTGTAGAGCCGACGAGGGGAATCGAACCCCTGACCTTCTGTTTACAAGACAGATGCTCTGCCGATTGAGCTACGTCGGCACGGCCTACCAGTGTAGACGCTAGAGACGCCTGTGACGAGCGACTTCATACAGCGCCACCCCAGCCGCCACCCCCGCGTTCAGCGACTCGGCCGCCGCCTGCATCGGGATGCGCGTCACCACGTCACAATGCTCCCGCACCAGTCGCGACAGCCCCTTGCCCTCTGAGCCCACGACGACCACCAGTGGCTCGGTCAGCAGGTCGACGTCGCCGATGTCGGTTTCGCCGGCGCCGTCGAGGCCGATCACGAAGAGGCCGGCCTCCCGGTATTCGCGTAGCGCCGCCGTGAGGTTGGAGGCGCGGGCGACGCGGAGGTTCGCGAGTGTGCCCGCGGAGGTCTTCCAGGCGCCGCCTGTGACGCCGGCTGAGCGGCGGGAGGGGATGAGCATGCCGTGGGCGCCGAACGCGGTGGCGGAGCGGGCGATGGCGCCCAGGTTGCGTGGGTCGGTGACGGAGTCGAGGGCGACGATCAGCGGCACCTCGGCGGCGTCTTCTGCGAGCTCCACCAGCTCCGACGGGTGCGCGTAGTCGTATGCCGGGATCTGCAGGGCTATGCCCTGGTGGACGGCGCCCTCCGTCAGGCGGTCGAGTTTGTCGCGGCTGACTTCGAGCAGGGCGATGCCGCGCTCGGTGGCGACCCTGATGGAGTCGCGCACGCGGTCGTCGTTGTCGACGCGCTGGGCGACGTAGAGGGCGTTGGACGGCACGCCCGCCTGCAGGGCCTCCAGCACCGGGTTGCGGCCGCCGATGTATTCGGGGGCGTCTTCCGAGCGGCGCTGCCTGGACGGAGCCGGACGGCGCTCGCCTCCGCGCTCCTCCCGGGCGACGCGCTCGCCGCGAGCCTTGTCCTTGTACCAGTGCCGCATCTCGGCAGGCGGGGTCGCGCCCCGGCCCTCGAGCGACCGGCGGCCTTGCCCTCCGGCGCCCTTGGCCGGGCCCTTCTTCTTCGCGGGCCTGCCCGATGCCCTACCGCCTGCTGCCATGACATCAAGGGTACTCGGGCCATCGGCCACCTCAGCCCACCCGGCGATCTTCGACGAAGAACCTAGCGGGACAGCTCCCAGCGGGCCCCGTGCGGGGTGTCCTCCACCGTGATCCCGGCGGCGGCGAGCTGGTTCCTGATCGCGTCCGCGGCCGCGTAGTCCTTGCGCTCCCTGGCCGCCTTGCGCTGCTCCAGGGCCACCTCCACCAGCGCGTCCACCACCGGCGTCAGGTCGGAGCCGGCTCCGCGCCACTGCGGCGAACGCGGGTCGAGGCCCAGCACGTCGAGCATGTTCTGGGTCTCGGCCAGCAGTCGCGCCACGGCTTCCTTGTCGCCGTGGGAGAGCGCCACGTTCCCCTCGCGCACCACCTCGTGCACGACGGCCAGCGCCTGCGGCGTGCCCAGGTCGTCGTCGAGCGCGTCGGCGAACGCCTGGGGCAGCGGCGCGTCGGCGTCCACGTCGTGGATGACCTCGGCGGCCCGCGTCACGAACCCCTCGATCCGCTGGTACGCCGCCGCGGCCTCCTGCAGCGCCTCTTCCGAGTAGTCGATGGAGGAGCGGTAATGCGGCGCCGCCAGGTAGTAACGCAGCTCCACCGGGCGCACTTTCTGCACCATCTCGGGAATCAGCAGCGAGTTGCCGAGCGACTTGCTCATCTTCTCGGCGCCGATCTTGAGCATGCCGTTGTGCATCCAGTAGCGCGCGAACCCGTCGCCGGCCGCCTGGGACTGGGCGATCTCGTTCTCGTGGTGCGGGAAGATCAGGTCGATCCCGCCGCCGTGGATGTCGAACGTCGAGCCCAGGTATTTCGTCGCCATGGCCGAGCACTCCAGGTGCCAGCCGGGACGGCCGGGACCCCACGGCGTCGGCCACGTCGGCTCGCCCGGCTTCTCGCCCTTCCACAGGGCGAAGTCGCGGGGGTCGCGCTTGCACGACTCGTCGTCGGTGTCGGCCGCGCCCCGCATGTTGTCCAGCTTCTGGTTGGACAGGGAGCCGTAGCGGTCGGCGTAGGAGCGCACGTCGAAGTAGACGTCGCCGCCGGAGGCGTAGGCGTGCCCGATCGAGATCAGCCGCTCCATCAGCGTGATCATCTCGGGTACGTGCCCCGTGGCGCGCGGCTCGACGGTCGGCGGCAGGCAGCCCAGCGTGTCGTAGGCCCAGGTGAAGGCCCGCTGGTTGCGCTCTGCCACGACGAACCAGGGAACGCTCTCCGCGGCGGAGACCCTGATGATCTTGTCGTCGATGTCGGTGACGTTGCGGCAGAACGTCACGTCATATCCGGAACGTGCGAGCCAACGCCTGAGCACGTCGAAATTCACGCCTGAGCGGATATGTCCGATATGCGGGGGAGCCTGCACGGTTGCCCCACACAGGTAAATCGACGCCCGGCCGGCTTCGACCGGAACGAATTCACGGATGGCGCGCGTACTGGTGTCGTAGATGTGCAGGCTCACGAAGGCAAGGCTAACGCCTCAGAGCCGTCATCAGGCCGATAAATCAGCTCCTCAAGTAGACGCTGTCGGGCGCGATCCGTACGATGAGCCGCTCGACGCCCGGCTTGTCCTCCCATGGGAGCCCTCGGTACTTCTGCGACAGCTCCTCGATGAGCGCTCCCGAGGGGTCGGGAGTCATGCTCACCTTTCCGCGTACCTCCACGTAGCGGTAGGGGTTGTCGGGGTCGATGACGAGCAGGCTCAGCCGCGGGTCACGCTCGAAGTTGCGCGGCTTCCTGCGCCCCTTCACGGTCGAGAACAGGACGTCGTCACCGTCCGTACGCACCCACACGACCGACGACTGCGGACCGCCATCGGGGTTAAGGCTGGTCACCGTCGCATAATTCGGCGCGTCCAGGAGTTGGCGGACATCTTTGGACAGCTCGGCCATACAGGTCTCCCTCGATCGGTCTTGATCCTCATTCTTCTGTAGGCTCGAAACCGCCATGGACGTGACTCCCCCCTCTACGCTCCGACGCGTGGGCATCGCTCTCGCCGGGCTCGCGGTCGCCGCCCTCACCGCGGCCGCGTGCGCGCTCTCCTTCGACGACCTGCGCGCGCTGGCCCTCGCCGGCGAGGCCAGGCAGGACCTCGCCTTCCTCTATCCGGCGGCCTTCGACGCGCTCCTGCTCATCGCGCTGATCGGCATGCTGCTGCTCCGCCCGGCCAGAATGCTCGTACGCGTGCAGGCGGCGTTCGTGCTGGTCCTGCTCATCGTGGCGGCCGCGGCGGTGAACGTGGCGACGGCGGTGCGCTTCGTGTTCGACGTACGCGAGACGGCCGTCGGCGTGGCCCTGGCGCCCTGGGTGATGCTGGCCCTGGCGCTGTGGTTGTGGTTACTGCTGATCAAGCACGTGCACGCCCATCGTGCCCCCGACCGCGCCGGGGACGAGGAACGCGCGGTGGACATCGTCCCCTTCCACGGTCCCCAGCCCCAGGCGGAGCCCACGCCGGCGCCGACCCAGGTGTCCGAGTGGCCCGTACAGGAAGACAAGAAGCCAGAACCGGAGCCAGAACCAGAGCCCGAGCCGGTGACGCACCCCGTCCGCTGGGGTGACCGGGTCAAGCCGAGCGACGTCCTGGTCCACCCCCGCCAAGAGGACGAGGACGCCGACACGCAGCCGCACCCCGTGGTGGAGGACGACGACGTACCCGATCCGAAGCACGGCCCGGAGGCGGCCGACGCCGAGGAGCAGGGGGAGGAGATGGCGGACACCTCCCCGCACCCGGTCGTCCGCGACGACACCCCGGCCCCGTCGGGACGTCTGCGCAGCACCCCGCGCCCGCCGGAGGACTGACAGACAAGACGGAGGGGCCCGCCCGGGAAGAATCCCAGGCGGGCCCCTGTATCCGCCTTCGTCAGACGTTGGACCCGCGCCGGAGCCCGGCGACCAGTCCCACGCCGACGACCGCGAGCACCACCTGCATCACCAGCTCGATCCAGTCGATACCGGACGTGGTCTCCACGCCCATGACCTGAGCGAGCAGCGTGCCCAGCAGAGCGGCCACGATGCCGACGACGATGGTGAGGATCCACCCGATGGCCTGCCTACCGGGAAGCAGCAGGCGACCGATTGCGCCAATCACGGCGCCAATCACGATGGCGCCAAGGATGGATTCGATGGTCATGACATGAAACCTCCTCGTGGGGGCGAGCGGTTCACTCCCACGAGGAGTCGGCTACCCGATCTACGGCGATTATGCGCCGTCTTGGTGTACGGGCAGGTCAGGTCGTGGTTCTACCGGATCGGCCACCGCGCCCCATGCCCATCCGCGTCACAAGGAGCACGCCGATGACGGCGAGCACGAGCTGGAGTATGTGCTCGATCCAGTCGATGCCTCTCGTGTCGGCCCAGCCGAACGCCTGCGCGATCAACGTGCCGATCAGGGCGGCCACGATGCCGACGATGAGGGTCAGGCCGATGGACATGTTCTGCCTGCCGGGCACCAGCAGCCGGGCCAGCGCACCGACGATCGCGCCGATGACTACCGCGGAAACAATCGCGCCGATCATGTGTAGCTCCCCCCGAGACGTTCACATGTCTTCGGGACACATACCCCCTGAACAGGCAAACTACCCATGGGAAGGCGGCGGCCCGTACCGCGCCAGTGACGAACCGCCGCCTCCGGTTTCGGCGGGCCAGACGACGCCCCGCCGGGACACCCTCACGTATCCCTCCGTAAGACGTCCGGCGGTCAGGAAAGGTTGACCACCAGCGCGGTCGCGATGGCCGCCAGACCCTCTCCACGCCCGGTCAGGCCGAGCCCGTCGGTGGTGGTGGCGGAGACGCTCACAGGCGCTCCGAGCGCCGCGCTGAGCGCCTTCTCGGCCTCTGTACGGCGTGGCGCCAGCTTGGGCCGGTTGCCCACCACCTGTACGGCCACGTTGCCGATCTCGAAGCCCGCGGCGCGCACCTGGCGCGCGGTCTCCTCAAGCAGGGCCGTGCCGGAAGCGCCGGCCCAGCGCGGGTCGGCGGTGCCGAACAGCAGGCCCAGATCGCCCAGGCCGGAGGCGGACAGCAGCGCGTCACAGGCCGCGTGCGCGACGGCGTCGCCGTCGGAGTGGCCTTCGAGCCCGATCTCGCCCGGCCAGTGCAGGCCGGCGAGATTGAGGTCGCGCCCCGAGTCCGCAGAAGCGAACGGGTGGACGTCGACTCCGACGCCCACCCGTGGAAGATTCGTGTTCAGGAGTTGAGAACCTCGTCGAGCAGGGCCTCAGCCTTGTCCTCATTGGTCTTCTCAGCCAGGGCCAACTCACTGACCAGGATCTGGCGCGCCTTGGCGAGCATGCGCTTCTCGCCCGCGGACAGGCCGCGCTCGCGGTCCCTCCGCCACAGGTCGCGAACCACCTCGGCGACCTTGTTCACATCGCCGGAGGCGAGCTTCTCCAGATTGGCCTTGTAGCGACGAGACCAGTTGGTCGGCTCTTCCGTGTGCGGCATCCGAAGGACATCGAAAACCCGTTCAAGGCCTTCCTGGCCGACAACATCGCGCACACCGACGAGTTCTGCGTTTTCGGCTGGCACCTGGACGGTAAGGTCGCCCTTGTCGACCTTGAGCACCAGGTAGGTCTTTTCCTCACCCTTGATGGATCGCTTCGTGATTGCTTCGATCCGAGCAGCCCCATGGTGGGGGTAGACGACAGTGTCGCCGACCTGGAAAGTCATGTGACAAGTACCCCTTCCGCTGTACTCCAGGGTACCACGCATCCACAGCCTCCCGGAACAGTGAAATCATCATAACTGCAGGTCAAGGCCGCATATTGGGGCTTGACAAGCGCGCAACTGTATGAATCGCATTTCCGGACATAGCGAATGACCTGCGGGGGTGCGGATATGACCTTGCATTGGGGTGGATATGGTGGGCGCTGCCCATCACGCACGCGCGACACCTGCGCAAGACCAAGGAGAACCCGCCCGTGACCAGCCGTCGCTGGATTGTCGTAGCCGCCGCGTTCTTGGCAGCCCCCGTGCTCGCGGGCTGCGGGGCAGGATTCGACGCCACCACCAACAAGCCGTACGCACCGAACGAGGCGCAGGCGCTGATCCTCAACGGTAAGTACGGGAACAGCAGCGGCATTCAGATCCCGCAGGCGTTCATCCTCGGCCCCGACTCCGGAGCACAGATCGCCTGGCGCGGCTCCGTACCGATCTACCTGAACATCCTCAACACCGCGGGCGCGCCCGACACCCTCCAGGCCGTCTCCGCCGGCAACATGGGCACCGTCAAGGTCACGGCCCCCATCCAGCTCCCGAGCAACCAGCTCGTCAGCACCGGCAAGCCGACGCCGCAGATCATCCTGGAGGCGATCCCCAAGAGCCTCAGGGGCGGCGAGAGCATCAAACTGGACCTCCAGTTCGCCAACGCCGGGATCGTGTCCATGAACGTCCCTGTGGTCACGCGCAGCCGCGAGTTCCAGGCATACCCCCCGGCTCCCAACGCCACCGCGGCCCCCACGCCCACCCCGACGCCGTCCGCTCCCGCGGAAGAGGCTCACTGACGACATGAGCGACCCCGGTACCGATTCGGTACCGGGGCTTCTCATTCCTCCGTGGCGTCGAACTTGTAGCCCAGGCCGCGCACCGTGAGGATGCAGCGCGGGTTGGACGGGTCGGCCTCGATCTTGGCGCGCAGGCGCTTGACGTGCACGTCCAGCGTCTTGGTGTCGCCCACGTAGTCGGCGCCCCAGACGCGGTCGATGAGCTGGCCCCTGGTGAGGACCCGCCCCGCGTTGCGCAGCAGCACCTCCAGCAGCTCGAACTCCTTCAGCGGCAACTGCACCGCCTCGCCCCGCACGGCGACGACGTGGCGGTCGACGTCCATGCGCACCGGGCCTACGGCCAGCACGGCCGTCTCCAGCTCCTCGATGAGGTCGCCCTGGCGGCGCAGCACCGCGCGGATGCGGGCGACGAGTTCGCGGGAGGAGAACGGCTTGGTGACGTAGTCGTCGGCGCCCAGTTCGAGGCCCACGACCTTGTCGATCTCGCTGTCCTTGGCCGTCAGCATGATGACCGGCACCTTGGAGCGCTGCCTGAGGGAGCGGCACACCTCCGTACCGGGCAGGCCCGGCAACATCAGGTCGAGCAGCACCAGATCGGCACCGTTGCGGTCGAACGTGTCGAGCGCCTCGGGCCCGGTCGCCGCGACGGACACCTCGAAGCCTTCCTTGCGCAGCATGTAGGAAAGGGCGTCGGAGAAGGACTCCTCGTCCTCCACCACGAGTACCCGGGTCATGAGTTCTCCTTCATGCCCCTGAGGGTGCTGTATCCGATGGTTGCTTCGCTTCGCTCAGTCACGAACTGCCTCCAGGGGAGTCGAGGGTGGTACTGCCACCGCCGTCCCGCCGAACGCGGGCAGGCGGAGCGTGAAGGTGGAGCCGGACCCTTCCTTGCTCCAGACGGACACCTCGCCCGCGTGCGCGGCGGCGACGTGCTTGACGATGGCGAGGCCGAGCCCGGTGCCGCCGGTGGCGCGCGATCGGGCCGCGTCGACGCGGAAGAAGCGCTCGAAGATGCGCTCCAGCGCCTCCTCTGGGATGCCGATGCCCTGGTCGCTGACGCTGATCTCGACGGAGTCGCCCGCGGGCCGCACGCTGACGACGACCCTCGTGTGCTCGGGGCTGTAGGCGACCGCGTTGTCGATCAGGTTGCGCAGGGCGGTGACGAGCAGTTCGTCGTCGCCCCAGATACGCAGGCCCTCGGTGCCGCCGGACACCAGTGTGATGTCCTTGGCGACGGCCCTGGTGTTGCAGTGGTCAATGGCGTCGTTGATGGACTCGTCGATCGAGACCTGGCCAGGCGTGGGAATGGGCTCGGCGCCCTGGATCCTGCTGAGCGTGATCAGATCTTGGATGAGGTAGTTGAGCCGGGCCGCCTCGTGCTGCATGCGCCCGGAGAAGCGGCTGACCGCCTCGGGGTCGTCGGCGGCGTCCTGGATGGTCTCGGCCAGCAGGCTCATGGCGCCCACCGGGGTTTTCAGCTCGTGGCTGACGTTGGCGACGAAGTCTCGGCGTACCGCCTCGACCCGGCGCCGCTCGGTCTGGTCCTCCGCGAGTACGAGCACCTGGCCGTAGGAGCCGAGGGGCGCCACGCGGACGGCGAAGTTCGTGGTCTCCTGGCCGAACTTGTGCCCGGCGACGTCGATCTCGCTCTCACGGATCTCGCCGTCGCGGCGTACCTGCCTCGCCAGGGCGAGCAGTTCCGCGGCCATCAGGCGGTCGCCCTTGACCAGCCCGAACGCCCGTGCGGCCGAACTGGCGCGCAGGACGCGGTCGTGGGCGTCAAGGACCACGGCGGACGAAGGCAGCACGGCCAGCACGGAGGCGACCCCCTGTGGCAGTGCCGCACCGGTCTCCACGCCATCGGTCGCGGCGGTACGGGGCGGTGCCTCGATCTGGTTCCGATAGAACAGGACCGCCAGGGCGCCCACCACGAACCCGGCCAGGGCCGCGAAGCTCATGGCCATCTCACTCATGCCTCCGATGGTAGGTGGCGTTTCTGCAGGGACAGACCCTCTCATCAGGGGATGAACGACCCTTTCCTGGAAAGTTCATCTTGCTGTTGGGGTTCGTTCATCGACAGGCACGTACGGTGACGGCATGCGCGACGCGTTCCATGAAGAACTAGATACGCTGACCGACAAGCTGGTTGAGATGACCCGCCTTGTCCGCTCGGCCATCTCCCGAGCCACCACTGCCCTCCTCGACGCCGACCTGCAGCTCGCCGAGAGTGTCATTTCCCGGGACGAGGAAGTGAACGCGACGTTCGCCGACATCGAGACGTCGATCTTCGAGCTGATGGCCAG
Organism: Nonomuraea insulae; assembly: GCF_042656245.1. Taxonomy (NCBI): domain Bacteria; kingdom Bacillati; phylum Actinomycetota; class Actinomycetes; order Streptosporangiales; family Streptosporangiaceae; genus Nonomuraea; species Nonomuraea insulae. The sequence goes on along the minus strand of NZ_JBHSPA010000005.1, from coordinate 75,200 downwards.
GCAGCAGCCGGTCGCGGTGGACCTGCGAATGGTCATCGGGGCGCTGCGCATGGGCACCGACCTTGAGCGTATGGGCGACCTCGCCGTCCACGTCGCCAAGGTCGCCCGCCTCCGCCACCCCGACTCGGCCATCCCGCCCGCGTTGCGCTCCACGATCCTCGAGATGGGGCAGATCGCCGAGAACCTGGTCACCAAGGCCGGGAGTTGCGTGGCTTCACGGGACGTGGACTCGGCGATGGAGCTCGAAGCGGACGACGATGCGATGGATCGGCTGCATCGGAGGCTGTTCAGGAACATCCTGGCCAAGGATTGGCAGCATGGGGTGGAGCCGGCCATCGACATCACGTTGGTGGGGCGGTACTACGAGCGATACGCCGATCATGCGGTACGGGTGGCGCAGGATGTCGTCTACCTGGTCACCGGGGCTCGCCCAAGCTGACAAGCCCGTGGGGCGCCGGCGCGAACTGCTCGGACTTCCGCGCAGAGGCGCGCTACGCGCGACAGGGGCTCCAGACAGCGCCCTGTGGGGGGCACAGCCCCCCACACCCCCGGCTTCAACTGCAAGGACTTCCCAATAAGGCGCGCTACGCGCGACGGGCTCAGGCAGCGCCCAGTGGGGGGCACAGCCCCCCACACCCCCGGCGAGGGGCCTGCCGGCCCCTCCCGCTCCCCGGCCCTGGGCCACGTAACGGAAATGGCCTTGGCGGAGCCATAAGGCGCCACCCATTGACCTACGACCGGCCGAGGCCGGACAGCGCTTCCAGAGCTCACAAGGCCGACGGTGACACGATGGCGGTGCATGGTGACCGTCGGTTCCGAGGCGAAGACCTGGTACGGAAGGCTCAGCAAGCACCATCGGCCGGAGCATCGCCCAGCACAGCCCACACGTTACGACGTCCGGATTCGGTGGTGTAGGTGCCCCAGGTGGCAGTGCACTCGGCCACGATGCCCAGGCCTCGACCAGTCTCCCGCATGGAGGGGCTCTGCGGCTCAGGCTGCGGAAGCGCGCAGGGCGGCTGGGTCCCGGGATCGATGACCTCCAGCAAGAAGAACGTCTCGCCCCTGCTGAGGCGCAGCAGCAGCGACTCACGGCCCAGGCCGTCGGCCGGATGCACGTAGGCGTTGGTGAGCAGTTCGCTGGCCACCTGCAGGACATCTGGCAGCAGCGGGTCATCTGTCCCGATCCATTCCGCCAGAGCATGCCGTCCCAGATACGGTGCCCTGGCGTTGCGATGAAACGTGACCGCCGAAATCAACCGCGCCGTGATCGGCGGGCGGGTTTCCTGCAATTGCACGGGTTTCACTGGCGCTGACGTGGTTTCCGTTGGCACAAGTATCACCACCGTCTAAGGGGATCGGGCGCACGAGTCCACAAGATCGGCATCTGTTGTGAACTCCAAGCTCGCCTGCTCGTCTGAGGACTCCCCCAGAATGGACGCCACCCGCTACTTTTAGTAGTTGACCGGTAACACACTTACTTCACGGATCCTGTTCACCCGTGTGTGTGAACTTGTGAACTCGAGGGTGGTGCGTGGATGGCCACAAGTGAACTCGACCCAGCGACGAGCCCACTTGCTCTCTTCGGGGCCGAATTGCGCAGGTTGAGAGAGGAAAGGGGCGTTACCCAAAAGGCGATCGCCGACTACACCCATGTCAGCAAGAGCCTGGTCAGCCAGATTGAGAACGCCAAGCGCACCCCGCAGTGGGACTTCACCGAACAGGCGGAGAGGCTGCTCCGTCTCAACGGCGAGCTACTGCGTCTACTGCCGCTGGTGATCAAGTCGGGACCGACCTGGTTCCAGCAGTGGCCCAAGATCGAGGCCGTCGCGCACAACCTGCGTACATGGCAACCGCTGGTCGTTCCCGGACTGCTTCAGACGCGCGACTACGCCCGCGCGATCCTGCGGGGACAGCCGGGCATCAGCCAGGAACGGGTTGATGAAGCGGCCGAGGCCCGGCTCGCGCGGCAGGTCGTCTTCGACCGGCCCGAGCCACCGATGTACGCGGCCGTCATCGATGAAGGTGTCCTGCAGCGTCCCATCGGCGGAGCGGAAGTGATGCGCGAACAACTCGGCCACCTCTCCAAGCTGCTGGCCCACCCCTGCATCACGCTGCAGATCGTGCCCATGGCCGTCGTACCCACGATTGGACTACTGGGCGGCTTCGTGATCGCCCAGCAACCGCAAGGACCGGACACCGTCTATCTGGACTCGGCAGCGGACGGCGAAGTCACCGATCGCGAGGACCGCGTACGCACGGTTAGTCTCAGATTCGACGCCATCCGGTCATATGCCCGACCGGTCAATGAGACCGCAGACGCGATACGCGAGAAGATGGTGATGTATGAAGGTTCATGACGAGCTCCCTCCCGACCTGGTCACCGAGTTGGAGACGGCGGCCTGGCGCAAAGCGTCCTTCAGCGGCGCCAACGGCGGAGACTGCATCGAGGTAGCGCCCCTGAGCGGGGACCACGTCGGCATTCGGGACACCGAGCGCCCCGACCTGACCCCGTGGGTGATACGGGGTGGTGTCTTTCGCGCCTTTGTGGCCGGCGCCAAGAACGGCGAATTCGACTTCTGATCCGCACGCAACCTAGCCCCCAGGCCCTCCAGAGCACGGAGGGCCTTCATCTTCTGCCGGTGACACGCCTGACGGTCGTACGCCCGGCCCATCTCTCCACGTGAAAGAGAATCGCGTCGGTCCATACAGGGCACGGCGAGGTGAAGTCGTACGAGTGCTGAGATCGAGCTAGTCTTGCGATGGCCTAGCCGATGGTTTACCGTCCTTCATACACGCATTCGAGCGAAGGTAAGACGTTAAAGCTCGGGGATTCCGCAGCGCGTGGATACGCGTTTGCGAAGGGCGAAAATAAGCTGAGGCTTCGACTGTGCATCGAAATAAGAGAAGCTCCAAAGACGCGAAGAAGAAGCAGGCACGAGAAGGACTTCGCGGAATCAGAATTGCGCCCTACAGATCAACCGGTTCACTGTTTCTGCTCGCCGCACTTCTGGCCTCAGGATGCAGTAGCGACGACGACAATCGTTTTACCAAGGCCGGACTACTCACCGAGCTTCAAAAGAATCCAGGCGTCCCACTCGCACTCCCAAGAACCTTGCCTTCCGGCTATAAGATAATTTCAGCGGAAGCCATCGTGAGAGATCTGCAAAGGGGCAACCGCGTCACCGTCCGCCAAGTCTACTTTAGTTCTTACACAGCAGAAGGCGGCGCCTCCCTGGTTGACGTGTGTATCGAGGAGCTGGCAAAACCGGATTTGTGCGGCCCGCCCTCCAGCGAAGGCAGCTTTACGAGGCAGCTTAGGGACGCCCATATAGTTGTCAATCTGAACGCCGTTGCGCCGCATGCCGTAAATATTTGGAATAACGCGACTTTTACGGCAACCCTGTCTGAAGTTACGTGGCTGAAGTAGAACGGATCACTGCCCGCCGCGCCGAACGGCCATCAGCTCCTCTTCCAGACCGTGACGGACGCGAGCGGCCCGCTGATCTGCAAAGCACATCTGCCATACGGCCAGGCAATGTTCTGTTGCACGCGGTCGCTGCCGAGCGCCGGTTCGAGATCGACCGGCATGCGTGGAACTGTGAGACGGCGTGGGCGGAGCGGGAGCGGACGCCGGTGGGGCGGTTCAGCGCGAGGTGAGGGAGGCGGGTAAGCCCCTGCGACGATTGGTAGGGCGCAGGCCGATGTCACGGCCCTAACCGGATTGTGGGATGCGGTGGCGGCCTGTATCCAAGCGGCTGGCCGTGGTCCGGAAAGCGGCGACCTCGCGCGAGGTGGGACCGCGCGAAGCCTCCGTCCGAGCGGCGCTCCCTGCTGGAGAATCGTCGATCCCCGCCGCCGGCGTTCTTGCCATGGGCGTGCACGCCCGCGACGAGGGCGTTATCCACAGGCGCTGCCCGGTCTCAAGCATGTGAGGTCCAGCCCTTTCTCATGCTGTCTCTCAGAAATATCAGTCAGTAATCAGCCACCAACGTCAAGCTCCAGAGGCAGCCCAGACTTATCGCGCTGAACGGGCCATGTCGCCGCAGGACGGGACCGTCTCGTGGTCGTCGTTGACGCGTCGTACGTGCCGCATTCTGAGGCATGCGCATTCCTGGCTCTTCATGATCGAGGGTGTAACCGGGATCCGAGTCCGCCGGCGAGGATGACGATCCCGGCATGGCTCAACGCCGCCCTGTCGTCGATCAGCTGTGTCGGGTCGGCCGATAAGTCAGCACCTGCGTGTGGCCGTCGAAGGTCCGGGCCTCCAGCAGTTCGAGGTCGAAGTCGTCCGCACCGTCGAAGATCCGGTCCACGCCCGTCGTCCCGGAGATCACTGGGAAGACCGTCACCTCGATGGCGTCGATCAGGCCGGCGTTCAGCAGCGCCCGGTTGAGCGTCAGGCTGCCGTGGGAGCGCAGCGGCACATCGGATTCGGCCTTGAGGCGCGTGACCACCTCGACGGGATCGCCAGGCTCGATGGTCGTGTCCGGCCACGCGAGCGGCTCGGTCAGCCGGCTGGAGAGCACCGTGACCGGGGAGTCGAACATGCGCGTGATCCACCCGTCGAACAGGCTGCGGTCGAAGCCCGCGTCAAGGAACGGCGCGTTCGAGGAGTAGGTCTTGGCCCCGAGCACCATGCGCAGCGGGTCGCGGTAGGCGGCGGCGCGATAGGCGAGGAATTCGGGGCCCTGCTTGCCCCAGTAGCCGCCCCAGTCGCCGTCGTGGTTGGCGAAGCCGTCGAGCGTGGAGAAGATGTCGAAGGTGTAGGTGGCAGTCATGGTGTCTCCTTGCGGGACGTTGGTCGCGCGCCTTGTGGCGGCCTCACCCCTGCTACGAACACCCCCGCCCCGATCCGACACGCCTCCCGGACTTCTTTCAAAACTTTCCGGGCTCATCCGATCTGAATGTGTGAACCCGCCGGCCTCGAGTAGTGATCTTGCGATGGAGTTGGCGAGGTCACGGAAGCCCAGCGCAGAGCCGCGTAGGTGTTCGAGGCGGCCGTTGCGGCAGGCGGCGCCTTGCCTATCTCCGGCGTTCGGACCGTGTCCTGGTTGTCAGAGACCTCGCCGATGGGAAGAGCACGCGGGTCTCCACCGGGGTGTACCGGCCCGGCGACGACTCGTGGAACGTCGAACTCGCCTTCCACGGGGACGGCGAGCTGCTGCACGTGTGGAACGCCGGCCACGGGAGCGAACTGATCGACCTGTCGTCGAAGGCGCGTCTGCGGGTCGACGCCGAGTTCGACCGTGACCTTCTGGAGGCGCGCGCGGACGGTGGCCGTGTCACCGTGTTGGGCGGCGAGGAACTACGGGTCCGCGAGAATTGGAAGTCTCCGTTCGCGGTGGTCCACCATGAAGGTGATGCCGAGGACGGCACGCATCCCGTGGTGCTTGGCGACGAGGCGGTTAGCGTTGTCCGGCTGGGTGATGTGGAAAACCTGCGTTACCAGCTGAAGAGAGTGGATCTCCGGCCCCCCGGCCACCGGGCGACGTTCACCGATCTCGCGCTGCCGTACGACCTGGAGACCGTCAATGCCGTTCGTCCCCTGGGCCGCGACAGCGTGCTGCTCCGCGCCGAGCGGAGCCGGACCTGGCCCGACCACGGCTATCCGCCTGGACCGTGCGACTGGGAGGAGTTCTACGTCGTCAATCTGAAGACGGGTGTCATCAGGTGGGCCGATTACCGGGCGGCCGAGATCTGGGCGACAGCAGGAAAGCACATCAAAAGGCAGGCCTACGCACGGGACTTCGTGCCCGAGCCGGTCGCAGAACGCCCCGTACCGGCCGCGGGCCGCGAGCGCTGCCTCTGATCCGGATCGCGGGCTCGGTTCGGCCGTGACGGACCGAGCCGCGCCGCAACTGGCTCCTGATCAGCGCCTCCGAGAGGACCGCAATCGCTAGGCCCCCCAGTGCATCGCATGCGCATGTGCTTGATCATCCTGGCGATCCCAGTCGGCGGATGGAAGGCCGGGCTGACCTCGGCTGACGCGGGAGTGCTCTGGGGTTGTGTGTGAGAGGAGTCGCGGCCGGCCATGTCGGGATGGCGGTGTGGGTACGGGTATGCCGCTTCTGCGAGCCCGCAGGTTATATGGTGCCGACAGGGAGGGCTCATGCCAGAGGAGCAGGGCACGACGACAGGCCGGTGTTTCGCGTGTAAGCGCACCTTCAGCTTCGACCCGAAAGAGGTCATGACCTTCCTGATCGATCCAGAAACCGGCTTTCCGCCGGGGATCACTTTCTTTGGGTCTCTTCGTCCGGCCAAGCCCGATGCCGTGGCCAGATCCGTCGATGAGCCGGTCTGCCCGGATTGTGTGGACAAGGCGAAGCGATTCGCGGATCCCGGCAACACGCCTCCCCAGTGGGAAAGCTGGCCGCCAACCAAGGATTAAAAGGGCGCATAGCGGTTCTGGATTCGGTGAAGCTCTGAGCGGGCTCTGGTCGTGGCCTAACATCTACTGCGGACAGACCGGTTAACGAGCTGGGCGGAGGGGGACCTTCGCTCAGCTCAAGCCCGCCTCCGAGCCGGTCCGCTCTGGTGGCTCAGCGTGCCCCATACGTCCCCCGTCGTCCGTGACGCGACCGCGTGGTTCGCGCCAGGGCCGCGATCACTTCGATAGTGCGGTCCTGCTCAGCCGGGCTGCCGAAGGGGGCGGCGAAGAAGTCGGTCACGCCTGCGTCCCGAAGCCGTCGCAGTTGGCGTTCGACCTGGGTTTCGTCCCCGGCGATGACGACATCCTGGGGGCCGGCGGCGCGTTCCCGGTCCAGGACCGCCCGATACTCAGGGACCTGGCCGGCCAGGCCGAACTGTTCGGCGATCCGTCCGCGTACACCGTGTTCGTCGTCGGTCACGCTGACCAGCAGCCCGGCGACCAGGCGCGGCGACGGGCGGCCCGCGGCCTCGGCGGCCTTGGTGATCGAGGGCACGATGTGGTCGGCCAGGGTCCGGGGGCCGGTCATCCAGGTGACGGTCCCGTCGGCGAGCTCTCCGGCCAGGCGCAGCATCGCGGGAGCCAGGGCGGCCAGCAGCACCGGCGGCGGCGTCGCAGTCGCCACGCCCACCTGGCCCACGGCCGTCAGGGTCTCGCCTTGGTGGGAGACCGCCTCGCCCCGCAGCAGCGGACGCAGGATCGACAGGTATTCACGCATCCGGGCGGCGGGGCGGTCGGCGGGCAGGCCGTACATGTCGGTGACCATCATCGAGATCCCCGCCCCGATGCCCAGGGTGAGACGGTTGCCCGTGGCCGCCTGGACGCTCAGCGCCTGGCCGGCCAGGACGAGGGGGTGGCGCTGCGGAACGGGCACGACCGCCGTCCCCAGCTCGATCTGCGGCACCTGGACGCCAGCCACCGCCAAGGCGGTCAGGGCGTCCCAGCCGAACGCCTGAGATGCCCACACGCTGCTCAACCCGCGTTCGGCGGCACTGCGAACCTGCCGGGCGAGCTCCTCAGCCGTCGCCGGTCCCCGCAGATCGCCAACTGCCAGTCCGATTCTCATCCTGCCGCTCCTCACCTGCGGAGAGCTTCTCCGCTTAGGTTCGGCTAGAGTACGGAGAACTTCTCCGCTTAGCAACACGGAGGCACCCATGAACAGCAGTCCCGGAGACGATCGCCGCCCACAGCGCGCCGACGCCCGCGACAACCGTGAGCGGCTCCTCCAGACCGCACGGGCCGTGTTCACCGAACAAGGCCCCCACGCCTCGCTCAACCAGATCGCCCAACGGGCGGGCGTCGGACCCGGCACGCTCTACCGCCACTTCCCCAATCTCCAGGCCCTCCTGGTCGCGATCATCGGCGGCGACGTCGAAGCCCTCTGCGCCCAAGGCCGTGACCTGCTGGAACATCCGTCTCCCGACGAGGCACTGCGCACCTGGCTGGGCGCCGTCGCCCGCCACGCGACCGCCATGCGGGGCCTGGTCGCCACCCAGATGATCGCCCAGCCCACCCCGGAGACCAGCACCACCCTGGCCGCCTGCCACCAGGCGATCCACGCCACCGGAACCGCCCTGCTCGGCCGCGCCCGGCAACACGGCAACGCCCCCGCGCAGCTCGACATAGCTGACCTCCTCATGCTCACCAACGCCATCGCCTGGGCGAGCGAGCAGACCCCCGCCGACACCGGCCTCCTCGACCGCCTCCTCGCCCTGATCAACACCGGCCTCCCCTACCCCGGCCATCATGAGCCGCCGAAATAAGGCGCAGCTCTTCCGCAGGGACCCACAGTCCGGTCGTGATCCATGTGATGCGCGAAGGCCCAGACTGGGGGGATGCCTTTCCCCGATGAGTTGGCCGCTGTTGCCGTGGTGGACTATCAGCCGCAGTGGGCGGTGGATTTCGAGCGGTTGGCCGGGAAGCTGCGCAGCGCGATGGGTGATCATGCCCGGGCGATCGACCACGTCGGATCCACGGCGGTGCCGGGGCTGGCCGCCAAGGACTGTGTGGACATGCAGGTTCTCGTCGACGCGATCGACGAGGACCGGCACATCTCGCTGCTCGCCGCGATGGGGTTCCGGTGCCGGCCGGAAGCCTGGAACCGTGCTGAGGTCTCGGGCGGGCAGGAGTGCCGCAAGCTGGTGTTCGCACCGCCGGCCGGTGCTCGGCGGAGCAACGTCCATCTGCGGGAGGTGGGCGGGCCGAACGTCCGCTTCGCCCTGCTGTTCCGCGATTACCTGCGCGCCGATGAAGACGCTCGCCTGGCGTGGGGGGCGTTCAAGAAGCGCCTGTCCCTCAGCGTGCCGGATCTGCTCGACTACGGGCAGATCAAGGCCCCGGCCACGGTGGTTCTGATGACGGCGGCCGAACGCTGGGCGGCCGAGACCGGCTGGCGGCCGACTCCGAGCCGTGTTGTCTGAATCGATACGAATGCCGACAAGCCATCAGAACCGGGGCAACGTCTGACGGCGTCTAACCGGCCATGAGAAATCGTGCGGTGGCAACCGTCCTGTTCGGGTCTGTAGCCATATGCTGCGTCCTGATCGCCGGACTCGATCTCGCCGTACTGTCGCAGCCGACCCGGTACGACCTTGATGAGATGGCCCCGGCAGCGGTGCTGAAGAGCTTGTTCACCGTGATCCCGGTTCTCAAGACCGCGCTGTTCACGGCCGGTGGTCCGTCCTCGGCGCTGGTGTTCGTCGGCGCTCTGTCCTGCGGTGCCGCGGCGGCGTTGATGGCGGCCGCCACCGTGCTGGTCAGTCGGGGCAAGCCGCTGGGCACGTTGCTGGCGACCGTGCTCGGCGGCTTGCTGATCGGCTTCTCACTGTTCGGCGCGGCGACGTCGCCCGGCGGGCCATCGGGACGAGCGCCATCGGTGTCGCGGTGCTCGAGGCGGTGTCCTACGCGTGGTACCTGGTGGCGGAGTATGTGTTGGACTTCTACGTGCCGGAGCCGTCCCTCATCGCGGTGATCTTCGCGGCGGTGGTCGCCGCAGCACTCGCGGCGCTCGCCAGGGTGGCGGCACGGCGGGGCGGGTCGAAAGGCGTGCTGGTCGTCGTCCTTCCCTACGTCATGCCGGTGATCGTCTTGGCCGGTGTGGTCACGGACTCGGTGCTGCTGCCGCTCATCGTCGGCCCTTTCTTCGTGGTGCCGCTGCTGGTGGGACTGGTGCGCTTGGTGGCCGAGCCGGCCGGAACGGTACGCGCCGACGGCCGGGCGCCTGCCGCGCTGGTCACCGCCTCGGTCTGGGCCGGGCCGGTCGTCATCCTGCTCGGCGTCGTGGGCATCGGAGACGCTCGGCGCATCGCGTACGAGGAAGCCCGGCTCAAGGGGGGCGACAACGTCGGCGATCCGCTCGTCGGCGATACCTTCCTCGACGCCGCGGCGGGTGGCGTTCGGGCCTACGCCGTGCTGTTCGCCGTCGCCGTCGTGGTCATGACCGTGCTGGCACGCAGGGTGCGGAGCCAGGGCGGCACGCCCGGGACGCAGGCCGCGGTGGTCGTCTGGGGCTTGTTGTACCTCGTCCTCATGGCGTTCGCGGTCTCTTACACGCCCTTCGCCATCGGTGACTCCGACGAGTTCGTGCATCGGGTGGTCGTTGAAGGGCCTGTCTGGTACGTGCCGGCGGTCCGTACGATCCTGGCCTGTTCGGTAGCGGCGCTGGTGGGTGCGAGCGTGCTGCTCGTACGACGGCCTCGGGAGTCGATGGTGTAGGGGTGATGGGCTCAGGCGGGGATCAGGATGGTCTTGCCGGCCAGCCGTCCGGCGGCGGCCTGGTCGTGGATGGCGCGGAGGTCTGCCAGGGGGCGGCGGTCGGCGACGTCGATCCGCAGTTCGCCGGAGTCGACGCGGGTGACGAGCTCGGCGAGCTGGGTGGCGTCGCTGCGGAGGAACACCCGGACCGTACGCACCCCGCGCCCCGCGTCCTCAGGACCCGGAGTGGTGGTGCTGACGAAGGCTCCACCGTCGGTGACCAGGCCGACCAGGGAGGCGGTCTCCTCCGGTGAGGTGGTCACCAGGTTGAGCACGACGTCGAAGCGCCCGCCCGCGGCCTGGGTGACGGACGTGGCGGTGTAGTCGATGATCCGGTCGGCTCCGTACCGGCGGATCCGGTCGGCACTGCGCGCGCCCGCGGTGGCCGTGACGATGGCGCCGGCCTGCTTGGCGAGCTGGACGGCGTAGCCGCCGACAGCGCCGCCCGCTCCGTTGATCAGAATCGTCTGGCCCGGCTGAAGCCCGGCGTGGTCGAACAACGACTGCCAGGCCGTCAGTCCGGCCGCGGGCAGCGCCGCGGCATCGGCCAGGTCGCCGATACGGGGCGCGGCGTTCGTCAGGTCGCCGGTGCCGGGCGCGGAGTCGGCCAGGTCGCCGGTGCGGGGGGCGGCGGCCAGTGTGTCGGCGGGGGCGGCGACGTATTCGGCGGCCGCGCCGGGCGCGGTCATCGGCAGGAACGCCACCACCGCGTCCCCGCTCTTCCAGCCGGTCACCCCCTCGCCGACCTCGGTGATGACACCGGCCAGGTCGAAGTTCGGCACATGCGGGAAGGCCAGCGGGAACACCTGCCGCAGAAACCCGGCGCGGATCGCGACGTCCACCGGGTTGAACGAGGTGCCGGCCACCTTCACCACCACCTGCCCCGCCCCCGCCACCGGACGGTCGGCGTCCTCGTGGACCAGGACGTCGCTGTCACCGTAGGCGTGGTAACGCACTGCCTTCATGGTTCTCTCCTCCACTCAATGCTTCGAAGTTGAAGCATGGGAGAACTATAACCTGCTTCAACTTCAAAGCAACACCTCAATGGTGAGAATTCGAAACAGGTACGGTGAAGAGGTGACCGACACGCACGCCGGCGTCCAGCCGCTCGATCCCCGGCAACTCGGGGCTTACTTCGTGCTCAGAGAGGCCGTCAGCCTGCTCGAACATCAGGTGGAACAGCAGCTACGCGCCGACGGCGACATCAGCTACGTGCAGTTCCAGCTCCTCGCCAGCCTCACGAACGCGCCCGGCCCCCTGACCATGACGCAACTGGCCGACGGCGTCGTCTACAGCCGCAGCGGCCTGACCTACCAGGCCGGTCTGCTGGAGAAGGCCGGTCTCATCGCCCGCGGCCCCACTCCCGAGGACGAGCGCGCCACCCAGGTCACCATCACCGGCAAGGGCCGGGCCCTGGTCGAACGCGTCCTGCCCGGCCACGTCGAGCTCTCCCGGCGGCTGCTGTTCGATCCCCTGAGCGACGACGACGTACGCCATCTCGGCGACATCATGACCCGGGTACGCGACCACATGCGCGCCCAGCCACCCCGCTCCGCCGCGCCCCGCAAACGCCGCCCCACCTCCCCTGCCGCGACGCAGGACTGAGGTGGGGGCCGGCGTGCCGCGTCAGCGGCCCTGGTTGGCGACGGCTTCGATGGCGGACTTGGCGGCGTCCGGGTCCAGGTATCGGCCGCCGCGGACCGTGGGGTTGTAGTCCGCGTCGAGTTCGTACAGCAGGGGGATGCCCGTCGGGATGTTCAGGCCGGCGATCTCCTCGTCGCTGACGCCGTCGAGGTGCTTGACGAGGGCGCGCAGGGAGTTGCCGTGGGCGGCCACCAGGACCGTGCGGCCGGCGGCGAGGTCGGGGACGATCTCGTCGTACCAGTAGGGGAGCATACGGTCGACCACGTCCTTCAGGCACTCCGTGCGGGGCATGAGCTCCGAGGGGAGGAGGGCGTAGCGGGGGTCGCCGGCCTGGGAGTATTCGTCGTCGTCGGCGATGGGGGGCGGGGGGACGTCGTAGGAGCGGCGCCAGAGCATGAACTGCTCGTCGCCGAACTCGTCCCTGGTCTGGGCCTTGTTCTTGCCCTGCAGGGCGCCGTAGTGGCGCTCGTTGAGCCGCCAGCTGCGCTTCACCGGGAGCCAGAGCAGGTCCGCCTCGGCCAGCGCCAGCTGGGCCGTCTGGATGGCCCTGGTCAGAAGGCTGGTGTGGACGACGTCGGGGCGCAGTCCGGTTTCCTGGAGGAGCTTGCCGCCGCGGCGGGCCTCGTCCTCGCCCTTGGCCGAGAGGCTCACGTCCACCCATCCGGTGAACAGGCCCTTCGCGTTCCAGTCACTCTCGCCGTGCCTTAGCAGCACCAAAGTCGCCATGCGGCAATCCTATGGTTTGGGTGGGAGTCGAAGACCGGCCCGGTCAGGTGCATGCCGAGTCTGGAATGCGGGACAGGTCCAGGACTGTCCAGGATCTGCCGTCGCGCGACTTCCAGTACAGAAGCGGCTCCTCTGGGCTGGTGGCGCTCTGACCTCCCCTGAGCACCTGGTAAGTGGCGCTTCCCTTCGGCAGCCCACCGACCCGCCCTGATTTGCCGGTGCATCGGTCGTACAGAAGGGGTTGTGGGAGAGGATGCGCCGCCGTGTAGGACCTCTCGCTGTGATCATTCACGTCCGGGGCCGCGAACAGGCCGAAGCGATCGTTCATCAGGGGCCATCCGTCCGACGCCACGACTTCCCTGCGTCCCGTCCCGTCCCTGCGTACCACGACGACCTTGGTCAGCTCGTGAAGACGAGGCGGCAGCAGGCCGGCGCACCATTCACGCCCGCACCGCGTCCCGTCCAGATCCCGCAGGGCCGCCGGTGGCGGCGCGACCTGTGGGAGCGCCTGGGCGGGGCCTCCTCCCAGCGGCACACGATAGGCATGCTCACGTCCGCGCCAGAGGGCGTCGTCGCCGGACAGGGACAACTCATCCTCGAAGGGGACGTCTCCGTGCCCGGTCAGCCAGGTCACGAGCCTCATCGCGCCGCCCGCGCGCGGCATGGTCCACAACTCCACGTGCCGATGACCCGCGTTCCACGGTTCTGAGCGGTAGATCGCCGCGGTCCACACGATGCGGGTCCGGCTCACGGCCACGCTCTTGATCTCGAAGCAGTCATTGCACTGCGCCCACTTCGGCGCCGTGCCGAGAGCGCGTGATCGACGGGTGCGCAGGTCGTAGGAGTGGAAGGTGGGCCGCGCGTGCCGATCAGTGATCATCACGGCCTCGTTCGTGCTCGCCATGGCCACCGGCTCCATGGCCGGCCTGCCCTTGAGCCGTACGGGCAGCTTGATGAGGGCTTCGCGCCAGATGCCCGTCGCATCCTCGTACTCGGGCACGTCGGGCCGCTCCGGGAGAGGCGGCGGGCTGGGGTCCCCGACGGTGCACGAGGAAGTGAGAGATGTCAGGGTCAGAGCCGCGGCGGCGATCCCGCGTAAGCCCACGCGGTCACCGGTCCGGGTCGGCGAAGCGGGCGAAGGCCTGGAGGTTGGCCAGGGATTCGCCGCGCTTCGCGCGCCACTCCCACTCGCGCCTGATGGAGGAGGCGAAGCCCAGTTCCAGGGCCCGGTCGAACCATTCGTCCGAGTACGTCAGCACGCACCCCAGCAGCCGGTCGATCTCCGGTTCCGTGACCGCCGCCAGCGGCATCCGCCCCACCAGATAGACGTCCCCGACGGGGTCGAGCGAGAAGTGCACCCCGTACATCGCGCCGTTCTTGCCCAGCAGCCAGCGGTAGAACTCCGTGTGGTTCTCGTCGGGCTGGCGGCAGAAGAACGCCTCGATGTGCAGCACCCGCTCCCCGACGATCAGCCAGGTCATGGTGGCGAGCTTGTGCTGTCCGGGCAGTTTGACCAGGAACGCCCCCGGCCGCGGCTCGTCATAGGAGACGTCCGCGGCCTTGAGCGCTGCTTCGACGACATCGCGCATGCCGACCAGCATAGAAGGCCCGCCAGAACAAAGTACGGGTCAGAAATTCACCGGTACGGGGACCTTGTGGAGGTTCGCGAGGGCGGCGGCGTACACCTCCCGGAGGTGTGAGGCCGTGGCCTGCCAGCCGAACGCGGCGGCGTGCGCCCGCGCGCCCGACGAGAGTTCGTCGCGCCAGTGGGGTTCGGTGACGAAGCGGCGCAGTGCCTGTGCCCACGCGGCGGGGTCGTGGCCGTCGACGAGGAGGCCCGAGACCCCGTCGCGTACGGCGGTGCGCAGGCCCCCGACCGCGGCGGCGGCCACCGGGGTGCCGCAGGCCTGTGACTCCAGCGCCACCAGGCCGAACGACTCGCTGTAGGAGGGGACGACGGTGACGGAGGCGGCGCGGTACCAGTCGGCGAGTTCCTCCTGGGGGGCGGGCGGCACGAGGCGGACGACGTCCGCGATGCCCAGTTCGGCGGCCAGGTCGGTCAGCAGGGAAGGGCGGGCCAGGCCGTTGCCCGACGGGCCGCCCACGCAGGCGACCACGAGGCGGGAGCGCAGGGACGGGTCGTCGATGAGCATTCTGGAGGCGGCCCGCAGCAGCACGTCCGGGGCCTTGAGCGGCTGGATGCGGCCGACGAACAGCAGCACGTGGGCGTCCTGCGGGAGACCGAGGCGGCGGCGGGCGGCGCCCTGTGAAGCGGGCTGGAAGACGGTGAGGTTGACACCCGGATTCACGACGGCGACGCGTTGGCGGGCGGCGCCGTACAGCTCGATGAGCTCGTGGGCCTCGTCCGCCGTGTTGGCGACGAGGCGGTCGGCGATCTCGACGACCTGCTGCTCCCCGAGCACGCGGGCCTTGGGCTCGGGCCTGTCGCCCTGGGCGAGCAGCAGATTCTTGACCTTGGCCATGGTGTGCATGGTGTGGACGAGGGGCACGCCCCAGCGTTCCTTGGCCAGCCAGCCGACCTGGCCGGACAGCCAGTAGTGGGAGTGGATGACGTCGTAGCGGCCCGGGTCGTACATGGCCTCCGTGCGCAGCACCTCGGACAGGAACGCGCAGAGCTGGCCGGGCAGGTCGCCGCGGTCCAGCTCCTCGTACGGACCCGCGGTGAGGTGCCGGACGAGGACCCCCGGGGCGAGTTCGGTCACGGGGGGCAGGTCGCGGGCTGTGGCCCGGGTGAAGATCTCCACTTCCACACCGAGTTGGGCCAGCCGCTTGGCGGACTCGACGATGTACACATTCATGCCGCCGGCGTCGCCCGTACCGGGCTGGTCCAGTGGCGATGTGTGCATGCTGATGGTCGCGACCCGGTTGACCCGTCGTCGCCTCACTCGACACCACCTCCAAGCGGTTTACAACCATCGTGAATTTTTTGACATTCCCGACAGACGGTCACAACTGGGGTACAAGACGGCGTCTCTAGGATGGGGGCCATGCGGAAAACGGCTGTGGTGACGGGTGCGAGCAGTGGCATCGGTGAGGCGACCGCGCGTCGGCTCGCCGCCGAGGGGTACGAGGTCGTGGCGGGCGCGCGACGCAGGGACCGGCTGGACAAGCTGGCCGCGGAGACGCCCTCGATCAGGCCGGCGACGTTGGATGTGACCTCACAGGAGTCGGTGCGGGCGCTGGCCGCCTCACTGGAGCGCTGCGACGTGCTGGTCAACAACGCCGGAGGCGCGTACGGTCTGGATTCGGTGGCGGACGGGCAGCTGGATGACTGGCAGCGGATGTACGACGTGAATGTGCTCGGTTCTCTTCGGATGACCCAGGCATTGCTCCCCAAACTCGTCGAGTCGGGCGACGGTGTGCTGGTGATGCTCACCTCGACGGCCGGTCTGGGCGCGTACGAGGGTGGTGGCGGCTATGTGGCGGCCAAGCACGCCCAGCGCTCGATGGCCGAGACGCTGCGCCTCGAACTGGTCGGGCAGCCGGTGCGGATCGTGGAGATCGCGCCCGGCATGGTGCAGAGCGAGGGCTTCGCGCTGACCCGGTTCGGGGGCGACGAGGCGGCCGCGGCCCGCGTGTACGAGGGCGTGCCTGGCCCCCTGACCTCCGACGACGTGGCCGACGCGATCGCCTGGTGCGTGACCAGGCCCGCCCACGTGAACGTCGACCGCATGGTCATCCGCCCCCGCGCCCAGGCCGCCCAGCACAAGGTGCACCGCGTCCGTGACTGAGCCGGCCGGGAGCGTGCGTGACTGAGCCGGCCTGGAGCGTCCATGGCTGAGCCGGCCGGGAGCGTCAGTGGCTAAGCCGGTCGGGGCGGTCACGCGGGGGACGACCGGGCACAACCGGCTGCGGCGCTGCGACCGCTGGATCGCCGCCGTGCACGGCCCGCTGCTGCGCTCGGCCGTTCGGCCGCTCGTGGTGGACCTCGGCTACGGCGCCTCCCACACCACGACGCTGGAGTTGTTCACCCGGTTGCGCCGGGTGGCCCCTGACGTGGAGGTGGTGGGGATCGAGATCGACCCGGCCAGGGTGGCGGTGGCGAAGCCGTACGAGCAGGAGGGGCTGAGCTTCCGGCTGGGCGGCTTCGAGCTGCCCGTCCCGCGCCCGCCGACGCTGGTGCGGGCCTTCAACGTGCTACGGCAGTACGGGGAGGACGACGCGTGGCGCTACTGGGACCTGCTCGCGAAGAGGCTGGCGCCCGGCGGTGTCCTGGTCGAGGGCACCTCGTCCGAGAACGGGCGGCGAGCGATCTGGGCAGGGCTTTCGCCGGACGGGCCCGAGACGATCACGTTCTCGGCCCGTTTCGACGCCTTCGAGCGCCCTTCCGACCTCGCCGACCGGTTGCCGAAGACGCTCATCCACCGGAACGTGCCGGGCGAGCGAATTCATGCGTTTCTGAGCGACTTTGACCGCGCCTGGGCGGTCAACGCACCCTACGGGGCCCATGGGCGGCGGCAGCGGTGGCTGGCCGCCGTCGACACTCTGTCCAGGTCCTGGCCGGTGCCGGGACGGCCGCCGCTGGGTGGTCCCGCGCGGTGGCGGCTCGGAGAGCTGACGCTGCCGTGGGTGGCCGTAGATCCGCGGTAAATGGTCTATTTCGCACACGTGATCTCCGGTATATGGTCACGGTGCGATCTAACTCGTTCAAGTTCGGTCGCAAGCTGTCGGGGGGAGTCAGAACCGGTCCTCGTCAAGGAGCCGAGATGAGCAGATTCTCAGGCTGGGCCAGCCGCCTCACCGCGGTGCTGGTCCTCTCGGGAGCAGTCGTCGCCTTACCCGTGCAGGAGGCGCTGGCCGCGCCCCCGCTCACCACCCCATGGACCGCCGAGGTGACGCCGGACAACGCGTTGCCTGACTATCCGCGGCCCCAGCTCGTCCGCGCGGAATGGCAGAACCTCAACGGCCTGTGGCAGTTCGCCGGGACCGGTTCCATCACCACCCCGCCGACGGGGCAGAACCTCGCGGAGCAGGTGCTGGTGCCGTACCCGATCGAATCGGGACTGTCGCGGATCCAGCGGCACGAGGACCGCATGTGGTACCGCAGGACCTTCACCGTCCCGAGCACCTGGTCGGGCCGCCGGGTGCGGCTCAACTTCGGCGCGGTCAGTTGGGAGACCCGGGTGTGGGTGAACGGCACCTCGGTCGGCACCCACACCGGCGGCTACGACCCGTTCAGCCTGGACATCACCGGAGCCCTGCGCTCCGGCTCGAACGAGCTCATCGTCGGCGTGTACGCCCCCGTGGACGCCGCGGGAGCGCCCATCGGCAAGCAGCGCCGCTCCCCCGGCGGCATCTTCTACACCGCCAGCTCCGGCATCTGGCAGACGGTGTGGATGGAGCCGGTCAACGCCGCGAGCGTCACCCGCCTGGACACCACGCCCGACGTGGCCGCCGGGCAGCTCGACCTCGTCGTGCAGGCGGCCGGGGCCTCAGGGCAGCAGGTGCGGGCCGAGGTCATGACGGGCGGGACCGTGGTCGGCACGGCGACCGGCGCGATCGGGGCGCACCTGCGCGTGCCGGTGCCGAACGCCCGGTTGTGGACACCTGACGACCCCTTCCTGTACGACCTCAGGGTCACGCTGACCGGCACCGGCGGCGGCGACGCCGTATCCGGATATTTCGGGATGAGGTCGGTGGGGAAGGCCGTCGTCGGCGGCGTGCTGCGGCCCACGCTGAACGGCCGGTTCCTCTACCAGCTCGGCACCCTTGACCAGGGCTACTGGCCCGACGGCATCTCCACCGCCCCCACCGACGCGGCCCTGCGCTTCGACCTGGAGCAGCAGAAGGCCCTCGGCTTCAACACCGTGCGCAAGCACGTCAAGATCGAGCCCGCCCGCTGGTACTACTGGGCCGACCGCCTCGGCCTGCTGGTCTGGCAGGACATGCCCTCGATGCGCACCGGCGCGAGCCCCTCCACCGCCGACCGCGCCAACTTCGAGAGCGAGTTGCGCCGCGTGGTGGACCACCTGCGCGGAATCACCTCGATCGTGCAGTGGGTCCCGTTCAACGAGGGATGGGGCGAGTACGACCCCGCGCGCATCGCCGACCTGGTCAAGAGCTGGGACCCGAGCCGCCTGGTGAACAACAACTCCGGCTCCAACTGCTGCGGCTTCGACGGCGGCAACGGCGACGTGGCCGACGACCACATCTACGTCGGCCCGGGCACCCCGCAGCGGCCCAGCGCGAGCAGGGTGGCCGTGCTCGGCGAGTTCGGCGGCCTCGGCCTGCTCAGCCCGGGGCACCAGTGGCCCGGCAACGGCTTCGCGTACGAGATGACCGCCGACACCACGGCGCTGACCAACCGCTACGTCTCGATCAACGAGCAGCTCAAGCCGCTGATCGTGAACAACGGCCTGTCCGCCTCCATCTACACCCAGCCCACGGACGTCGAGAACGAGGTCAACGGCCTATGGACGTATGACCGCCGGGTGCTCAAGGTCAACGCCGACCGCGTGCGAACCGTCAACCGCTCCGTGATCCAGTCCGCCACCGGCCTGGCGGCGGGCAGCCTCACCTCGCTCCGCGTCACCACCTCCGGACACACCGACCGATTCCTGCGCCACCAGGACAGCCTGGCCCGCACCGACGTGGTCAACGCCTCCAGCGCGGACGGCCTCAAGCTGGACGCCACGTTCTGGGTCCGCTCCGGCCTGGCCAACACCACCTGCTTCTCCTTCGAGTCCCGCAACAACCCCGGCCAGTACCTGCGCCACTCGAACTTCCGGGTGCGCAAGGACGCCCGCGACGGCTCGGCCCTGTTCGACCAGGACGCCACGTTCTGCGCCCGCGCCGCGCAGGCGGGCACCGGTGTGTCGCTGGAGTCGCTCAACCTGTCCGGCCACTTCCTGCGCCACTACAACGACGCCGTCTACGTGGCCCGCAGCGGCGGACCCAACGCCTGGGACACCGCCACGTCGTTCGCCGCCGACGTCACCTGGCTGCCCGCGACGCCGTGGTGGCGCAGTGGCGCCGACCTGACCGTGGGGGCGGCCCAGTCGCTGCGCGTGACCACGCCCGGCTTCACCGACCGGTATCTGCGGCACCAGGACTCGCTCGCCCGCACCGACGTGGTGACCGCGGCCAGTGCCGCCGTGCTCAAGGCGGACGCCACGTTCTACGTGCGGCGGGGGCTGGCGGACGGGACCTGCTACTCCTTCGAGTCGCGCGACTTCGCCGGTCACTACCTGCGCCATGCCGACTTCCGGCTGCGCAAGGACGCGCGTGACGGGACGGCGCTGTTCGACCAGGACGCCACGTTCTGCGCCCAGCCGCCCAGGTCCGGGGGCCCGGGGGTCACGCTGGCGTCGTACAACATCTCCAACCACGCCGTCCGCCACTACGCCGAGGCCGTCTACATCGCCACGCCAGGCGGCACGCACGCCTTCGACGCCTCTGCCGGTTATGACCAGGACGTGACCTGGGCCGTCGCGCCGCCCTGGGCGCCCTAACCCGGCAGCCGCGCCTCGAACACGGCGTACGCGGCAGCGTCGAACAGCACGAACCGGACGTCCTCGACGGCGGTGCCGGCCTGCCGCACCGCCTCGAGGGCGATCCTGGCCGCGTCGTCCATGGGCCAGCCGTAGATGCCGGTCGAGATCGCGGGCAAGGCCACCGACCTGGCCTTCAGCGTGTCGGCCACGCGCAGGGACTCCCGATAGCAGGAGGCCAGCGACTCGGAGCGATCCTCCGACCTGGAGTAGACAGGCCCGACCGTGTGGATGACCCAGCGGGCGGGCAGCCGACCGGCCGTCGTGGCCACCGCCTGGCCGGTCGGCAGGCCCTTGCCGTAGTGGGAGGCACGCAGTCGCCTGCACTCCGCCAGGATCTCGGGCCCGCCGCGGCGGTGGATGGCGCCGTCGACGCCTCCGCCGCCCATGAGCGAGGAGTTGGCGGCGTTGACCACGGCGTCCACCTCCTGCTCGGTGATGTCGCCCTGGACCAGCGTGACGTTCATGGCAACGAGGGTGTCAGCGGGCGGGCGTCCGCGACGAGCATGTTCACGCCCAGCGCAAGGCCGCGTACGTCCGTCAGCTCGAACCCGGCCTCCCCCAGCAACCGCGCGTACTCCGCACGCGTGCGCTCCCTGCCCGCGCCGTTGACGACCAGCATGTGCACGTCGAAGGCGACGGCCAGCGCGTCGGGGACGAGCCGCTCGATCACCAGCAGGCGGCCGTCGTCGCCGGCGGCGGCGGCGCGGCAGTTGGCCAGCACCCGCGCGGCCGCCTCGTCGTCCCAGTCGTGCAGGACCCGCGACAGCAGGTAGACGTCGCCGCCCGCGGGAACCCACTCGAAGAAGTCGCCCGCCTCGAACGTGCACCTGCCGGCCTCCCGCATCGTCGTACGGGCGCGCTCCACGGCCCCCTGGCCGTCGAACAACGTGCCGCGCAGGCCCTCGACGCGGGAGAGCACGGCGGCGCCAGCTCCTCGCAGGTCAGCCGCCGCTCGTGCAGCCGGTCGGCCACGCCGAGCTCGGCCATGGCGGCCACGGCCTGGGTGATCCAGGCGCCGGTGAGCTTGGCCAGGACGGCGCGCTGGAGCGAGTCGTCGACCACGCGGCTCCCCTCCCGTGCACGAATCGTGACACCTTGACAACCGTAGAGAGTCAGCGCACCCAAATGCCAGCTCGACACGTTGTAGAGCTAGTCTGAAGGGCGTGAAGGGTCTTGGCGAGCTTGAGCGCAGCATCATGGACATCCTCTGGGCGGAGAGCAACGCGCTGACCGCCCGCGAGGTCGGGCGGCTGATAGCCGACCGCGACCTCGCCCCCACCACGGTCATGACCGTTCTCGACCGTCTCACCCGCAAGGGCTTCCTCGAGCGCACCCGCGACGGCCGTGCCTGGAGGTACCAACCGGCGGAAAGCCGCGACGCGTACATCGCGGAGATTATGCTGGAGGCCTTGGACCTGACGGGCGACCGCTCGGCCGCCCTGACCCGCTTCGCCCAAGCTGTGTCGGGCACGGAGGCGGAGATCCTGCGCAGAGCTTTGACGGAGCTGGAGGACGAGTGATCACGGCAGCGGTGCTGGCAGCGCTCGCCATGGCGTGCGCCGTCGGCTCCTGGCGTTTCACCACGGCCCGGTGGACCTCGCGCGCTCCGCGGCTGGCCATCATTCTCTGGCAGTCCCTCGGCGTGTCCTGGGGGCTGGCCACCACGGGCGCCATGCTCGCCTACGCCGTCCAGCCCTACGGCGTGGGGCCGCTGCCCGGGTTGATCGCGTTCGCGCACGGCGAGACTCCGGCGCAGGCGTGGGACCCGCTGCACGTGCTCGCCCTGATCTCCGGGCTGACCGCGCTGGCCGTGCTGGTCGTGGTGCTGCTCACCGCGGGTGTGCAGGCGTTGCGGGCCCGCCGCAGGCACCGCATGTTGCTCGCGCTGATCTCCCGCGACGACCCGGGCGTGCCGGGCGTGCGGGTGCTCGACCATCCCGGCGCCGCCGCCTACTGCATCCCCGGCCTGCGCTCGCAGGTCGTGGTCAGCGAGGGCGCGCTCAAGCTGCTGTCGGAGGGCGAGCTGGCCGCCGTGCTCGCGCACGAGGCCGCGCACGTGCGCGAGCGGCACGACCTGGTGCTGCTGCCGTTCGCCGCGCTGCGCAGGGCGCTGCCCTGGTCCAAGGTGGTGGCCGACGCGCAGGCCCAGGTGGAGCTGCTGATCGAGATGGCCGCCGACGACCGGGCCCGCCGCTACTGCTCGCCGCGCAGGCTGGCCACGGCGCTGCTCAGGTTCGGCACGGCCGGGGCCATGCCGACGCCCAACGGCATGCTGGGCGTGCACGTCCACAACGTCATGGCCAGGGTGGATCGCCTGATCAAGCCGGGTCCCGAGCTGACCACGTCGGTCCGCTACGGCTTCATCGCGCTCTCTGTGACATTGCTCACCAGTGCCCCGCTCCTGTGGGTTTTCCAGCTCTAACGCTTGCTGGAGTTAATCGCCGCGTTTGCAATTGCAAGCACGGCGAGGCAGACTGTGGGCATGGCACTACCCAAGGTCGGCTCGATCGGTGAATACATCCGCGAGCAGCGGCAGCAGGCGAAGATCTCGCTGCGCCAGCTCGCCGAGCAGGCGGGGGTCTCCAACCCCTACCTGAGCCAGATCGAGCGCGGGTTGCGCAAGCCGAGCGCGGAGATTCTCAACCAGATCGCCAAGGGTCTGCGCATCTCCTCGCAGGCGCTCTACGTGCAGGCGGGCCTCATCGAGGACCGCGAGCCGCCCAGCGACGTGATCTCCGCGATCAGGGCCGACACGCTTCTCAGCGAACGTCAGCGCCAGGTGCTGATCGACATCTATGAGTCGTTCCGCAAGGAGAAGCAGGCCGAGGACGAGCAGACCTCCCAGAATGCCAGTCCCCGGCACGACTCCGAATCGGACGACGAGCCGCTGCCCGAGGAGTTTCTCGCCGCGCTTGAGCCCTTCGCGGCGACCCCGCCCAACGGCAATGTCACCCAGGAAACCAAGGAAGGTTAACCCATGACGCTCTCCACCGAGGTCAAGAAGCTCACCGAGTCCAAGCCGTTCTACGCCGTCGCCGGTGTCGGCGACTACGCGGTCGAGAAGCTGCGTGAGCTGCCCGAGCAGCTCCAGCGCCTGCAGTCGCGCCGCGGCGAGCTGGGCAAGGACCTGCCGGAGAAGGCCCGCGAATACGCCGACAAGGCCGAGGGCTTCGCCAGGGAGTTCCCCGAGAAGGCCCGGGAGTACGCCGACCTGCTCGGCCACAAGGCCACCGAGGTCTACGAGGACTTCGCCACGCGCGGCCGCAAGGTCGTCAGCAAGACGACCGGCGAGGCCGCCCTGGAGCTCGAAGAGGTGTCGGAGGCCGCCGAGCCGCCCGTCGCCGAGCCGGTCAAGAAGACCCGCACCACCAAGGCCTGACCCATTCCAGGGCCCCGTCTCCCGTCAGGGAGGCGGGCCTTTCCGTTCAGGGGTGCCCGCGCGTCGGGGGCGCCTATTAGGCTGAAGCCGATTTCATCGCGGCGTTGGGCGGAGACGAACACATGACTATGATCTACGGGGTCTTCAACCTCCTTTTCCTGGTGCTCGCCGTGGCCATCCTGGGCATGTCGGTCTACGCGTTCGTGCACGCGCTGCGGGTGCAGCCGAACGCCTTCATCTCAGCGGGCAAGCTGAAGAAGAACCTGTGGCTGCTGATCCTCGGCCTGGCCACGCTGTTCTCGGCCGCGGGCGCCCTGTCCTACTTCGACGCCTTCATGCGCATCGGCGGCGCCGCCTTCCTCGGCATCGGGCTCGGCCTGTTCTCGATCGCGGCGGTCATCGCGGCCACGATCTACATCGTCGACGTCAAGCCCGCCGTCAAGGGCATGGGCGGCCGGGGCGGCAGCGGCCCCTACGGTCCCTGGTAGATCACGCCAGCTCGGCCGAGAGCCACGCGGCGATGCTCTCGTGGCCGATGAGCGTGGGATGCACGCCGTCGGGCAGGATCGCCTCCGCGGGCCAGCGCCTGAGCATGGGATCGAGGAAGCGCACACCTGCGGCCCTGGCCGCCTCCCGCAGGGCGTCGCGCACCGCGTACGCCCTGCGTGGCGGGTCCTCCAGCCAGATGGGGCCGACCATGACGGTCTTCGTGCGCGGCCAGCGGGTGCGCACCTCGGCCAGCAGGCTCGCCGCGGCCCGGCGCACGTGGTCGGGGCTCCAGCGGCGGTCGTTGTGGCCGCCCGAGATGACCAGCAGGTCAGGGGCCGGACGCCACGCGAGCTCCTCCTCGAACGAACGCTGGAACGTACGCCCCGCCCGTCCCTGGTTGCAGAAGCCGGTGCCGCCCGCGCCCGCGATGATCGGCTGCCAGCCCAGCATGCGAGCGGTCTCCGAGGCGTAGGTCCGCCAGGTCGGCACCGGGCCCGACCCCACGGTGAAGCTGTCACCCACGAACATCATCACCCGCGCCGGCGCCGGCACCTTGGCGGCGACCGTGCGCGGCAGGGCACCTCCGCCGCAGGCCGGCACGGCCAGGAGCGCGACGAGCAGGGCGATTGGCGTCAGGCCACGCATGACCACCTCGAGCACTAGGCTGCCGATATGACCGAAGACCTCCACGGGCGCACGCAGCGCCTGGAATTGTCCGACCAGAACCTGCGCGACTTCGAAGCCGTCGTGCTCGACGCTTCGCCTGAGGGGATCGTGCTGAGCAGGTCGGCATTCTATCCAGGCGGGGGCGGTCAGCCGGCGGATCACGGAGTTCTGATCTGGCAGGGCGTGGAGACGCGCATCGCGGGGGTGCGCAAGGGTGACGATCTCTACCTGATCCCCGCCGAGGGCGACCCGATCCCGCCGGTGGGGACCGTGGTCGAGGGGGCGGTGGCCGACGCCCGGCGCTCTGCCCTCATGCGTACGCACTCGGGGCTGCACGTGTTGTGCGGCGTGGTGTTCAGGGACTACGGCTGCCTGGTCACCGGCGGGAACATGGACGAGCTCAGTGCCCGCATGGACTTCAACCTGCCCGAGGTGCCCGCGGGGTTCAAGGACGCCGTCGAGGCCGCCTGCAACGGCGAGATCGTGGCCGACCGGCGCATCGACGTGCGGGTGCTGCCCCGGACGGAGGCGTTCGCCATCCCCGACATCATCCGCACCGCCACGAACCTGGTGCCGGAGACCGTCCAGGACGTGCGCATCGTCGACATCGTCGGCCTCGACACCCAGGCGGACGGCGGGACGCACGTGGCCTCCACCAAGCAGATCGGGCACATCAAGGTGGCCAAGATCGAGAGCAAGGGCCGCGGTTTCCGCCGCCTCCGCATCCAGATCTCCGACTGATCCCATACCTACACCCATCTGTCACGCGCTGCCGTGGCCTCCCACCCGCCGCACTCCGGCTGACGGCTCTCCAGGAAACGGCCTCTGACCCTTCACCGGTGGCCCGCCGTTACGCGAGCCCACGATTGACCGATCGCGAGGTCAGTGGGGCTCGATCAGCGTACTGAGCCCGTCGAGGAGCGGCTTCAGCCCGAATTCCAGCAACCGATCAAGATTCAGATCGAAATCCCCCAGCTCCGCCAGAAGCCGGGTGAAGGCGGGGTACTGCCGCGACACCGCGATCCACCGCAGCTGCTCTTCCTGCGAGTCCATCCACTCGTCGGCCGTGACCCCGGTGGCGGCCTGGGCCCGCTGCTCCAGCTCGATGTTGGCCGCGATCCCCTGCACGAAGCTGTAGATCAGGACGTGGACGTACATCTTGGTGGTGGCGTCGAGCGCGGTCTCCTCGAACGCCCGCATGACCCACTCCGTGTGCCGCAGCAGGCTGGGCGAGGGCAGCGGCCTGGTCAGTGAGGTGACCCCGGCCATCCACGGATGGGCGCGGTAGCCGGCCCACTGCAGCCGCGCGACCGTCTCCAGCCGGGCCCGCCACCCGTCGCAGGGCTCCTCCTCGGGCAGCGCGAACTCCGCGATCACCGCGTCCACCATCAGCAGGACCAGGTCGTCCTTGCTCCCCACGTGCCGGTAGAGCGACATGGTGGCCACGCCGAGCCGCCCCGCGACCCCGCGCATGGTCACCTCGGACAACCCTTCGGCGTCGGCGATCTCGATGGCCGCCCGCACGATGCGATCACGCGTCAGGTCGTGCTCGGAGGTCACGGCCTTCGTGCCGCGCCGCTCGGTCACGACCGTCCCCAGACGGGGCTCGGCCACGACCGTGCCGACGCGCGGCTCGGCGACCACGACGCCCTCCCGCGCCAGCAGCGTGAGCGCCTTGGCGGCGGTGGCCAGGGCGACGCCCCAGTCTCTGGCGAGTTGCCTGGTCGAGGGCACCCGTTCTCCTGGACGGAGCTTGCCGGCGGCGACGCGCTGCTTGATGTCGGCGGCGATGCGGGCGTGGGGCGGGGTGGTCATCGAGCCTCCTGTACTAGTACAGATCTTTCCACTATACCCTTGCCACCTGCTGTATGTACTACGTACATTCAGATCTGCGTACAACGTCAACATCACAGGGAGCACCTCATGAAGATCCTCGTCTCCGGCGCGAGCGTCGGCGGTCCCGTCCTCGCCCACTGGCTGCGGCGGCACGGGCACGACGTGACGGTCGTCGAGCGGGCCCCGGCCCCGCGCAAGGGCGGGCAGGCGCTCGACCTCAGGGGCGCGGCGCTGACCGTCGCGGACCGGATGGGCGTGCTGGAGCGGATCAGAGAGCTGCGCACGACCATGCGCGGCATGTCCATGGTGGACACCGCGGGCAACGAGGTGATGCGCGACGAGGAGGCGACGATCAGCGGCGGCCGGTTCGACAGCCCCGACGTCGAGATCATGCGCGACGACCTCAACGCCATCCTCATCGCGGCCACCGACGCCGAATACCTCTACGACGACTCGATCGCCACCCTCACGCAGGACGGCGAGGTGAGCTTCGAGAGCGGGCGGCGGTACCGCTACGACTACGTCATCGGCGCCGACGGCCTGCACTCCAACGTGCGCAGGCTGGCCTTCGGCCCTGAGGAGCGGTTCCTGCACCACCTCGGCACGTACGTCTCCATCTACACCGCCGGCAACTTCCTCGGCCTGGACCACTGGCAGACCTGGTTCAACGAGGGCGACGCGGGCGGCGCGGTGTTCAGCGACCGCGACACGAGCGAGATGCGGGTCAACATCGGCTTCAGGTCCGACGCGATCGACTACGACTACCGCGACATCGACCAGCAGAAGCGGCTCATCCAGGAGCACTGCTCCGCGGTCTACGAGGGGCCCAGGCTGATGGAGGCCATGTGGAAGGCCGACGACTTCTACTTCGACTCCATGGCCCAGGTGAAGATGGAGCACTGGACGAAGGGCCGCGTCGCGCTGGTGGGCGACGCGGGCTACTGCGCCTCGCCGCTGTCGGGGCAGGGCACGAGCCTGGCGATCGTGGGGGCGTACGTGCTGGCGGAGGAGCTCGGCAGGGACCCCGAGAAGGCCTTCGACCGGTACGAGCAGCGCATGCGCCCGTTCGTCGAGGTCAACCAGGCGCTCGCCCACGAGAACCCCGGCCAGGGCCCCGCCCCGGAGAGCGTGCGGCGGGCGGCGAACGGCATCTCTCTGGATTGATGGTGACGAACCGATACGATGTGCCGCCATGACGGGTTTCAGACTCACGATGGCCGCCCTGGGGGCCACCGCTCTGACGTTGACCGCCGCCCCCGCCGCCCTGGCAGCGGAGGCCGGGATCACGGACGAGGTGTCGATGACCCTCGGCAAGGACGGCACCCTGCACGTGGCCGAGAAGATCAGCGGGGCGTCGGGGGGGCTCAAGCGGACGTTCACCACCAGGACGCGGTACGACGACGGCAACGACCGCCTCTACCAGATCTCGAACGTCAAGGGCGGCACCCTCACGGGCGACGTGCTCAGCGTGACGGGCCAGACCGTCGAGTACGACGTCAAGGGAGCGGTGACGACCTCGGGCGGTGTCGAGGAGCTGCGCTGGTTCGCCGTGAACGGCTGGAACCAGCAGGTCGCCAAGGCCACGGTCAAGGTGAGCGGCCCCGGGCAGGTGCAGAACCTGTCCTGCTTCGCCGGCGAGCTCACCTCGGCCATCGGCTGCACCTCGGCCTCCATGGACCACTCGGCCACCCAGGCGGACTTCGAGCAGCAGAACCTCCCCCAGGGCCAGGCCCTGACGGTGATCGTCGGATACCCGAAGGGCTCCAGCACCGGCAAGCCGATCCTGGAGAGGCGTTTCTCGCTGGCGGCGGCGTTCACCCTCGACACCGTCACCGGCGGCGCCCTGGCCGGCCTGCTGGTGCTGCTGCTCGGCGGCGTCGCCCTGCTCTACTGGACGCGCGGCCGTGACGCGCGGGTCGCGGGCCACGACGGAGGCCCGGTCGATCCGATGCAGAACGGCCATTTCTCCCCGCCCGACGGGGTGCGGCCCGGCCAGATCGGCACGCTGGTGGACGAACAGGCCGACGTGGTCGACGTGACCGCCACCATCGTGGACCTCGCGGTCCGCGGCTTCCTGCGCATCGACGAGCAGTCCCGCCAGACGTACGACGCTCCCGACTGGATGCTCGTCAAGCTGCCCGCCGCGCAGACCAACACGCTCCTGCCGTACGAGCGGGCACTCTACGACGCCATCTTCGACGGCCGGGACGCGGTGCTGCTGTCGCAGTTGTCCGGCTCGTTCACCAGCCACCTCGGCAAGGTGCGCGACGCGCTCTACGCCGACGTGGTCAAGCAGGGCTGGTTCGCCCGCCGCCCCGACACCGAGCGCACCAGGTGGACCACGATCGGGGTGGTGCTCATCGTGGCGGGACTGCTGGCCACGGTGGCGCTGGCCTGGTTCACCACGTACGGACTGCTGGGCCTGGCCGTGGTCATCGCGGGCGGCGCGCTGGCCATGGGCGGCCAGTACATGCCGGCCAAGACCGCCAAGGGCTCGGCGGCGCTGGCCCACACGATGGGCTTCCGCCAGTACCTGTTCTCCGGCGAACTGGGCAACGTGCCCGAGCAGCTCCGGGTGGAGCTGTTCTCCCGCTACCTGCCCTACGCGGTGATCTTCGACGGGGTGGAGCACTGGTCGCGGGTGGTGGCCTCGGTCACGGGCAACGGCCACCAGTCCGACAACCTGTACTGGTACCACGGGCCGGCGGAGTGGGACCTGTCCAAGTTCGCCGGATCGATGCGCACGTTCACCACGACGACCTCCGGCGCCATCTCCGCCAGCCGCCAGTTCAGGACCCTCTAGCGGATCCTCAGCTCCCCGACGGGCCGCCCGCCACCCAGCACCGGCGGGAGGCCCAGTTCGGCCAGCTCAGGCGCGTCCAGGCCCAGCGAGCGCAGCGCCGCCACGGTGACCGGCACGCGGGCGCGCTGCGAACCGTCCTCGATCTTGATGGTGCCCGCGCGCCCGTCCTCGAACGCGAACGCGTCGAACGCCTCCGCACCCGCCTTCAGCATCAGGCCGGGCAGCGCGCGCATGAGCTTGGCCTCGGGCCGGTCGGTGCCCGAGGTCCACTCGGGGTAGGTGCGCATGGCGTCGAAGATCTTGCGCTCGTACGAGTCCTCCGACGACAGCGGGAACGCCCTGAACCCCTTGGTCACCCCCAGCATCGACACGAAGAACAGCGGCGCCCCGCACCCGTCCACCCCGGAGGCCGCGACCCGCTCCCCGGTCAGCTCCTCGACGGTCGCCCGGATCGCCTTCTGGAGCGGGTGCATGGGCTCCAGGTACGTCTCCAGCGGCCAGTCGTTCACCGCGCAGGTGGCCACCATGGCGGCGTGCTTGCCCGAGCAGTTCATGTACACGCGGCCGTGCTCGGACACCGTACGGTCGAACGGGTGATCCTCGGGGCACCGCAGCGCCGACTCCTCCAGCCCCGCGCCCGCCAGGATCTTCCTGACGCCGTCCACGTGGAACGGCTCGCCCGAGTGCGAGGCGCAGGCCAGCGCGAGCAGTTCCTCCTCCAGCCCCAGGCCGCTGCGCAACATGCCGAGCGCCTGCAGCGGCTTCATCGACGACCGCGGCGAGGCCGGCACGTGCACCGCTCCCCTGGTCTCGACCGGGCGCCCCTCCGCGTCCACGGTCAGCATGCGGGCCTGATGCGTGGACTCCACGAACCCGGACCGGACAACTTCTACGATCATCGACATTTCACATCCCCTTTCGACACGAGTGTAGGGACCGTTTTTCCTGGTCCAGAATGGGATGCCATGCGAGCAGTCGTACAGAGAGTCAGTTCGGCCTCCGTCGAGGTCGAGGGACGCACGGTCGGGGAGATCGCCGAGCCCGGCCTGCTGGTCCTGGTGGGCGTCACACACACGGACACGCGCGCGCAGGCCGCCAAGCTCGCCGCCAAGCTGTGGGGCCTGCGCATCCTGCACGGCGAGAAGTCCTGCTCGGACGTCTCGGCCCCGCTCCTGGTGATCAGCCAGTTCACCCTGTACGGCGACGCGCGCAAGGGCCGCCGCCCCACCTGGCAGGCGGCCGCCCCTGGCCCGGTGGCCGAGCCGCTGGTGGAGGCCGTGGTGGCGGAGCTGCGGGCCCTGGGCGCGCACGTGGAGACGGGCGTCTTCGGCGCCGACATGAAGGTGTCGCTGCTCAACGACGGACCGATCACGCTCGTCCTGGACCTCTAGCCCCCCTCTGGCCCCTTCTGGCCCAGGAGCGCCCGCTAGCGGATGCGGCGGCGCAGTGACGGGTCGATGCTGACGTTGCGGCCCGCGTCCGGGGGCACGACGACCTCCTGGGCGGCGGCCACCCCGCCGGCCAGCAGGTGCGCGTCCACCGGCACCGTGCGCTTGACGACGGCCAGCGCGATCGGCCCGAGCTCGTGGTGCCGGGCGGCCGAGCCGACCACGCCGACCTCCTGGCTCTCGAAGATCACCGGAGCGCCGTGCGGGGGCAACGTGTCCACGCTGCCGTCGAGGTGGAGGAAGACCAGGCGCCGCGGCGGGTGCCCCAGGTTGTGCACGCGGGCCACCGTCTCCTGCCCGCGATAGCAGCCCTTGCTGAGGTGGACCGCCGAGCCGATCCAGCCCACCTCGTGGGGAATCGTCTTGTGGTCGGTCTCGAAGCCGAGCCGCGGCCGGTGCGCCTCGATCCGCAGCGCCTCATAGGCCCACAGCCCCGCCATCGGCTTGCCCAGATGCTCGGCCAGCTCGGCCCGCGGCACCAGGAAGTCCTCCGTGGCCGTGGACAACACCGCCAGGTCGTCGACCCGCGACACCTCCACCCGCATCATGAACCGCATCCGGTCGAGGTAGTCGATCAGGCTCTGCGCGGTGCCCGGCTCGACGTGGGCCAGCACGCTCTCACCGTCGTCCACCAGCGTCAGGTGGTGCTCGACACGGCCCTGCAGGTCGAGGTCGAGCGTCTGCGTCCACTCACCCTGTTTCAGGGTGTCGAGCTTCTGCGAGGTCAGGTCGTTGAGCCATTTCAGCCGGTCCGCGCCGGAGACGCGGACCACCTCGCGGTTGCTGCGGTCGACGACCGCCTCTCCCTTGACCAGCGCGCGCTGCTCGGCGAACAGATCACCGTAGTGCGCGGCTACGTCGGAGTCCGGAGCGTCCGCCTGGACGGCGCCGGGGAGGTCGAGCAGAGGGCTACGCATGCCCTCCAGGCTATCCGCAGTCGCGAGCGATGGCGGGCGGGGGTCAGCGGCAGTCGCGGCAGCGGCCGAAGACGGTCAGGTGATGGACGTCCGCGGCGAACCCCAGCTCCTCGTCCAGCCCCTTGACCAGACCCTCCGCCATCTCAGGACGCACTTCCGACACCTCACCGCAACCCCGGCACACCAGGTGCACGTGGTCGGCCTCAGAGGCCAGGTGGTAGGTCGGGGCGCCGTGCCCGAGGTGGGTGTGGGTGACCATGCCGAGCTCTTCGAGCAGCTCCAGCGTGCGGTAGACCGTCGAGATGTTCACCCCGCGAGCCGTCTCGCGGACCTTGACGCAGATCTCCTCCGGGGTGGCGTGCTCCAGCTCCTTGACCGCCTCCAGGACGAGCTGGCGCTGCGGGGTGACCCGGTATCCCTTCGCGCGGAGTTCCTCATGCCACTGCGTCTCCGTCATGACCCGAGTCTACGGTGTGGTGATATTCACTTGCCCGTTTCGCGCAGGAGCGCATAGCTTCTTGGGTACGCGGAAAGGAGGTGGTCCGAATAATGGTTAGTCATAGTCGGGCTAGCGAGGTGGTTGTCCGCTGACCACGCGGACTGTTGTCTCGTGGCGTTGAGGCGAAAACGAGGCAACCACCGGGGCCCCTGGCAGCCGGAGGGCGGGATCGAGATCCCGGCCATGGTCCATCCGGCCCGCTTGCACCGCAGGCGGAGTGATGCCCGGGGCCCTTCTTCTCATCTCAATGTTCGCCGCGGATCGGCAGCCCCAGCTTGCCGCACGCCTCGCGATAGAGCATCACGACGGCCTTGCGCACCTGGGCCCGCTCGGTGAGCGTCTGCCCCCAGGGCACCCGCACCGGCTCCCCGCCGTCGACCGCGAACGTGATCGCCTCGGCGTCGACGTCGCTCACCTCGGCGCTCTCCGCCTCAGGGCGGCCGCCGAGCCCCCTGACGATGATCAGCGAGTCTTCCGCGTGGTCGTCGTTCATGTGGCGCTTGATGGCCTCGATGGCCTCAGCGGTGAAAGGCGTGCTCATACCGGCTCAAGCTACCTTCTTCAGTTCGGCCGACATATGGTCCGTGAGCGGGTGTCCGACGGCCGCCATCTCGTAGGCCCACATGAGGTTGCCGTTGACGAGGCCGTAGAGGCGGTGGCCCGCGGTGTATTCCTTGGCCGAGGCGGTGCGTGCAACCACGTCCGTACGCAACTCGATCTTGTTGAAGACGACCTCGCCGATGTAGATCTCGACGATCCCGGTGGGATGCGAGAGCACGACCTCGACCTGCCGCTCCGGCTGGGGCCGCCAGTAGCCCGACTCCGTGGCCAGCGGCCTGACCCGGTTGCCGTCCTCGTCGAGCAGCCAGGTGCGGCTCACATAGGTCAGGAACGGCTTCCCGTTGTGCCCGAATTCGATCTCCTGCCCGAAGTTGAAGCTCTCGATCGTCGGGTAACCGCCTACGCCGGCGCCTTCCCAGCGCCCCAGCAGGAACGCGATCGGCTCCAGGTTGGGGTGCACCTCAGGTTCGTCCATGGTCCCAAGCCTAAGGGTATTCAACTGCTCGTCTCCAAGGTCGATTGAGTGAGTGAGCGCAGGGCATTCACCCTCAGACCGCATACAAGTGGTTTCGTGGGGGGACGCTGCCCGTGCCTGCTCAGCGGGTCGGGCCGCGCACGATCCTGGTGAACGTCGAGGCCGATGCCGTGCCGGAAACGCTCGGCCTGTATGCCCGGCGGTGAGCACGGTCGTGGTTGAGCACAAGGACCGGCTTGGCCGGATGAACGCTTGTCCTCAGCGGACAGCCCCAGCCCCATGCGCGGATCGCGGAAGAGTGACGGTCTAGTCGTCGCCTCGGTGTCCGTCGCGGACCACCGCTAACCCGCCGACCCGGGTCGTGATGCCCGCCGGCCCGCCTCAGCCGGTGCCGTCCCGCACCGGATAGTGGACGATGACCGCACCGCCGGTGGCGTGCGTATCAGGTGACGGATGGATGGCTGGGCCCGCCGGTCAGTCGATGCCTTCGATGATGCGGAAGTCGCGCTCGAAGCCGTCGGGGAGGGCCACCAGCGCCTTCTGGTATGCCTCGCTCTCGTATGCCGCGACGGCCTGTTCAAAGCTGTCGAACTCGATCAGAACGACGCGTTGCGTGATTCCGGCCTCGTGGGCGACGACGCGACCGCCACGGGACAGGGTGCGCCCGCCCCCAGCCCGGACAGCCGGACCGGCCAGCTTGAAGTAGGCAGTCAGCCTCTCAGGGTCGGAAATGGCGGGGTAGACACTGACCCAGTAGCCCTTGGCCATGGAAACCTCCTGTGTTGGGCCGGACACGCCCGACTTCGAATTGACACTCAGATCGATCGATCCCGGCGACGGGTACTGCGGTCAGTGGAATCGTCATATGCGCAGGTTAGGGCTTGATGTGCGATCGAGGGAAAGACCGGTACGGGATAGACTCAGAACGGATCGTTATCAATCGGCAGGGAGGGCACGTGGCGCCGGATACGGTGAGCCTGCGGTACTTCCTGGTGCTGGCGCAGGAGTTGAACTTCACCCGCGCGGCCGCACGGATCGGTATCGCACAGCCCGCACTCAGCGCCCGGATGCGCCGACTGGAGGCGGAACTCGGTACGGCCCTGCTGGTCCGCAACACGCGTAGCGTCGTATTGACCACGGCCGGCGCGGCTTTGGCGGAGTCCGCGCCGCCCGCGCTGGCGGCGCTGGACCGGGCATGGGACACCGCCCGGAGCGCGGCGGCCGGTGAACTGGGCACGCTGCGCATCGGATACAGCCTCAGCGCCGGGGCCGAGACGGCACCGGCCCTGGTGGACAGGCTGATTCGCGGCAACAGCGGACTCGAGGTCGGCGCGGTCCCGATGGCGACACCGGAGATCTCCCCCGCGGTCGCCGACGGCCGCATCGATGCCGGGATCACCCGCGGTGAACAGCCGGGCCGTGGCGTGCGCCGGTTCCTGCTGCGGCGTTTGCGCGTCGGGGTCCAGCTGGCGCAGCACCATCCGCTGGCCGAACACCCGGAGATCGAGATCGCCGACGCGGCCGCGTATCCGCTGCGACTCCCGGACCGTGCGGCCAACCCCGTGATCCACGATCAGCTGTCCGCACTGTTCCGAGACACCCGACCACACCCCCGATTCCACACGCCCGCAGTCTCTTTCGACATGTCTCAGCACGACCTGCGCGACGGGGTCACCCTCGCCCCGGCCGGAGAAGCCGCGGTCACGGCACAACCGGCCGGTCTCACCTGGCGACCGCTGCGGGGCGCGCCCAGCCTGACGATCCACCTGGTCCTCCCACGCGAGCAGTCGCCGCTACACCGCCGCATCCGTGCCGTCGCCAAAACCCTGGCGCACGAGCTGCACTGGCTGCCGGACTGACGCGCAAGAGGTCAAGCGAGACGGACGTCTGCGGTGGCGAGGCCGACCCAAACGGATCGAGGAACGTACCAAAAGATCAACTACGCCGAGGGCGTTCGGCTGAGCACGAGTCCTGGCAACAGGACCCACTCTCGCTCAGTCTTCAGGAACGGTTAGGGTGGCGGCATGGCACGATCACTGGTGATCAAGGTTACCGCCGGAGCCGACGCCCCCGAGCGCTGCAACCAGGCGTTCACGGTCGCGGCCGCCGCGCTCGCGAGCGGTGTGTCGGTCTCCCTCTGGCTGACCGGCGAGTCCTCGTGGTTCGCGCTGCCCGGCCGGGCCAAGGAGTTCAGCCTGCCCCAGGCCGCGCCGCTGCCCGACCTGCTCGACGCCGTGCTGGCGGCCGGCCGGGTGACGCTCTGCACCCAGTGCGCGGCCCGCAGGAACATCACCGTGGACGACCTCATCGACGGGGTTCGCATCGCGGGAGCGCCGGCGTTCGTCGAGGAAGTGACCACCGAGGGCGTCCAGGCCCTGGTCTACTGACCCCACTGCGCGGGGTCACTACGACGGCAGGGTCTCGCCGGTCTCCAGCAGGGTCTTGAGGTTGGACAGGATCGCGGGCCAGCCCTGGCTGATGCCTTCGCGCACAACGCTGTCCGGCACGAACCCGCCGTGCACGACGGTCAGCTTGACCATCTGCCCGACCTGCTCGATCTCGAAGGTCACGTTGGAGCGCGGCTCCTCGCGCATCGCGGCCGCCAGCTCGTCGTTCACCCCGGCGGCGGCGGCGAACTCCGGCGTCAGCGTGTGCCATGAGTACGCCAGGCGCCGGCCGGGCTCGGATTCGAGCACGACCTGCTCGGGATCGGCCACCGTGACGCCCTCCTGCTGCCAGGCGACCGTCGAGCCCGGCTTCCAGTCGGACTCAAGCTTGACGCCCCAGTAGCGCTCGGTCCAGGCGGGGTCGGTGAGCGCCTGCCAGAGGCGTTCCGGGGTGGTGCGGATGTAGGTGGTGTAGACGAAGTCCATGAGTTGTTCCTCCAGTGCCGTCTTGAGGTCGGCCAGGGCGCCTGCGCGCCGGCGGTCGTACTGGTTGATCCAGCGCTCGGCGATGGCGTTGATCGGAACGGCGTTGAGGTAGTGCAGCTTTTCCCGCCCGCGCCGCACGGTGGTGACCAGGTTGGCCTCCTCCAGCACGGCCAGGTGTTTGCTGACCGACTGCCTGGCCATGTCGAGCCCGGCGCACAACTCGCGCAGGGTCTGCCCGTTGCGGGCGTTGAGGCTGTCGAGCAGCCTGCGGCGGCTGGGGTCGGCCAGCGCCTTGAACACCTCGTCCATCTGTCGCCATCCCAACAACATGCAGCCGTTCGGCTGCGTATTTGAACGATAGGCAGCCGAACGGCTGCCTGTCAAACCCGTGCTCGCCGACGACCACGCGGCGCCGTGCCAGGCCCCCGTGCCAGGCGCCGTGCCAGGGGGACCGTGCCAGGGAGCGTGTCAGTTGCCGTGTCAGCGGGACAACGGCCCGGTATCAGAGCGGCTCACGATGATGAATGTCATCAACGGTTCACCGCTTCGAAGGAGCGCACATCATGTCCGTCACCCTTACCGACCAGGACAAGCTCACCCTGCGGACCGCCGCGTGGGGCGCCGTCTCACTGCTGTCCGCCGCCGGCGCCGCCGGCTCGCCCCACAAGGTCGCCACCGAAGGCTCCATCGCCCTGACCTCCGCGACCGGCCTGGTCGGGCACGTGCTCACCAAGGCGCCCAGGGGCGTGAAGTACGGCAAGTCCGTTGCCGCACTCGCCGACCAGGTGCTGCCGGCCCTGACGGAGGCCATGAGCCTGCTCAGGCAGCAGGATCCGGCGGAGGCCGGCAACTTCCGCCGCACCGTCGTCGTCGCCATCGAGGCCGCCACCCGGACCCAGAAGGGCGAGCCCAGCCCCACCCTGACCGAGATGGCCCGCAAGATCACCGAGGCCCTCGACGCCGCTCAGATCCCCTCGGGCGACCCGGCCTGAGCGATCCAGACGCACATTCGAAGGAGCACACCATGCCCGGCGCCGAGGCGTACGACGTCATCGGGCACCTGCCGCACGTCACAGCGGGCGAGCCCGACGACGACGCGCTCTTCCACTCACCGAAGGACGTCCAGGAGGTCTTCGGTGAGTGGAGGGAGAGATCAGGACTGTAGGACGGCCGCCAGGCGCTCCTGGCGCAGGGCCTCGTAGCGGGAGTCGTCGAGCGGCGCCAGCTCCCCCGCCGACCACGACAGCAGCAGGTCCGCCAGCGCCGGGTTGCGCGCCAGCGCGGGCCCGTGCAGGTATGTCCCCACGACGTGCCCCGCGTAGCAGCCCTCGAACCCGTCGCCGTTGCCGATGCCCGCGAGCGTCCTGGACAGCGGCTTGACGCCGGGACCGAGGCGGGTGACGCCCATGTGGTTCTCGAAGCCGGTCAGCGTGGGCAGGTTGAGCGCGGCGTCCACCTCGGCCACCAGCTCGCCCACGGCCCGCGCGGGGCCGCGCGCGCTGGAGAGGTCGAGCAGCCCGATGCCGTCCACCGGCTGGCCCTCCTCGCCGCCGAACGTGCTGCCCATGATCTGGTAGCCGGCGCACACCGCCAGCATGGCCGCTCCGCGCGCGATGGCGCGGTGGAGGCCGCCGTCCCTGCGCAGGCGCTCCGCGGCGAGGATCTGCGGCCGGTCCTCGCCGCCGCCGATCAGGTAGATGTCGCCGGTCTCGGGCACGGGATCAGCCGAGCGTACGTGGATCGTCTCCGTCTCGATCCCCCGGCGCTGCGCACGCTGCTCCAGGACCAGGACGTTGCCCTGGTCGCCATAGGTGCTCAACAGGTCGGGATAGATCCAGACGATGCGAAGGGCGCTGTCAGACGGCACGACCGAACTCCGATCGAATCTGCTGGAAGGCGGTGTAGTTGGCGATCACGTCGACCTTGCCGGGCGGCTGCATCGCCAGGGCCTCGGAGAACGTGCCGCAGAGCGTGAACGGCACCTCGGCCACGTCGAGCCTGAGCGCCAGGTCGAGCCGGCGCTGGCCGGTGACGAAGACGGGACGCCCGCGCAGGATGCGGTAGTCGACGTCCCACAACCACGAGGTGTCGCGGCCGTCGGG
The DNA here is from genome assembly GCF_042656245.1 of Nonomuraea insulae. Taxonomy (NCBI): domain Bacteria; kingdom Bacillati; phylum Actinomycetota; class Actinomycetes; order Streptosporangiales; family Streptosporangiaceae; genus Nonomuraea; species Nonomuraea insulae. The sequence continues at coordinate 37,088 of NZ_JBHSPA010000005.1, read as the reverse complement.
GCCCTGCGCGTTGACCGACAGGATGATCGGGCACTGCGGGTCGGTGACGTCGAACGCCTCCAGCCAGCCCGCCGGGTTCTTGGCCAGCAGCAGCCGCGCGTGCCGCCCCTCGCGCTCGACGGTGGTGTAGCGGCCGGCCACCGAAGTGACCTCGCGCAGCCGGGGCAGCGCCCGCTCCACCGGCAGCCCGAACGCGTCGGCCACCGCCAGCGCCATCACCGCGTTGGAGCGGTTGGCCTGGCCGGGAAGCTGGATGTCGAGCAACCACCGCTGCCCCTGGGGGTCGATCGCCGCGTCGTCGTCGAGCACCCACTGCGGCTCCGGCCGGTGGAACGTGCACTCCCTGCACGCCCAGTCGGCGTCCTTGCGGTCGAGCGGGCCGCCGCACTCGGGGCAGCACCAGGAGTCTTCCTTCCACCGCTGACCGCCGGAGACCCAGGTGACCTTGGCGGCCGTGGAGGCGCCCCAGGTGACGAGCGGGTCGTCGCAGTTGGCGATGACGTGGGTGGGCTTACCGGACAGGGCCTTGCGCCACTTCTGCGCCAGCAGCCAGATCTCGGCCGCGCGGTCCATCTGGTCGCGGCTGAGGTTCATCAGGCAGACGACGCTCGCGCCGGTCGTGTTGAGCACCTCCGGCAGGTATTTCTCATCCACCTCCAGCACGCCGTAAGGCGCGCCCTTCTGCTGGGAGAGGGCGGAGACGTGACCCGCGGGCATGTTGGCGCCGAAGGCGTTGGTGGCCACCTCGCCCATCTCCAGCAGGGCCGAGGTGATCAGTCTGGTCGTGGTGGTCTTGCCGTTGGTCGCACTGACCAGAGCCAGCTTGCGATCACGGGCCAGCTGGCGCAGAAGGTCGGGCTCGAGCAGCAGACCGACCCGTCCGCCGATCACCGAGCCGTCGCCACGCCCGGTCATCCTGGACAACGTGGCGGCACTGCGGCCCAGGGCACTGGCGAGCAGGGCCCGCAGAGGAAGCTGGGTCATGTGCATGGATCCTAGTCGTCGTTGGCCCTTAGTCTGGAGATGCACACGAAAACGCGGTCCGGTTGGTAGCCCGGACGAAGCTTTCGTATCCGCCCTTCCGAGGGATGTCCGGTGTGCCGGAAGCGGCCTCGTCAGGCCGTCATTCGGCATGCCATCGGGAGGGTGACATGGTGACCTTGTCCGTCTATCTGGACGGCGCTTTCTGGGTCGGCGTCCTCGAGATCGTCGAGGACGGAACTCTTCGCGCGACCCGCTTCACGCTCGGGTCCGAGCCGACCGACCCGGAACTCTACGACTACTTGATGCGGTACGGCGGCGCGCTGCTCGACCAGGCCGCCGCCGCGCCGGCCCTCCCCGTCGGCGCCCGTGCGGCCGGGCGGGTCAATCCCAAGCGCGCCGCCAAGCTCGCGGCCCGGGCGGCCGCCCTGGTGTCCAGCAGGAGCACCGCCTCCCAGGAGGCCACGCGGCTGGAGCTGGAGGGCCGCAAGCAGGAGGCGACGGCCGGGCGGCGGGACCGGCGCAGGGAGCTGGCCGAGCACAAGCGGGAGGTCGCCAGGCGCAAACGCATCGAGCGCCACCGCGACCGCTGATCGCCGACGACGCGGCGCCGCACTCGTGATCGCCGACGATGCGGCGCCGGGACCGATGATCGCCGGCGCCGCGATCGCTGATCACGTTTCGGCGAAGGTGATCTCCGGCGCGCCGCCCTGCTCGAACGGCAGGACGAAGCGGCGCGGCCACGACAGCACGCCTTCCAGCCAGCCGGCCCCCATCGTCTGCCCCACGTGCTTGATCCTGGCCGACGACTCGACGCCGATCGCGACGGTCACGATGTCCCGCTGCACGGCCTCGGCCTCGTCGTCGCCGAGGATCACCCGCCAGGCCAGCGCCCTGTTGTGGTCCACCTCCATCGACAGCGGATGGTGACGCAGCGCCTTGGCCCGGTGGCCGAGCAACTCGGTGTGGACGAGGTCGCCTGCGCCGTTGCCGTTCGGCTGGCGGAACAGGGCGTACTCCATGGGCGGGGCGGGGCTGTGCAGGTTCGGGGCCGGCTGCCCGTACGGGAAGAGCCTGTCCACCTCGTGCAGCCAGCGCACCTGCGGGATGACCCACGACGCCCCCGGCCGCTCACCGCCGCTGTCGGCCCCGGAGAGCAGGCGGTTGGCGCTCTCCGCGGCCTTCTCCGTCAGCAGCGCCGGGTCGAACCAGCTCCGCAACGACCAGGCGCGCCGCTGCACCGAGCGCTCGATCAGGGTGGCGAGCAGGCACTCCCTGCGCCGCGCCGGCAGGTCGGCCCAGGCGGCCAGCAGGGCGCGCGGCACCCCGGGCAACGGCCGGTTGCCGACGAAGGCCAGCACGACCGTGTCGCACCAGATGCGCAGCCAGGCCCAGTCGGGCGCGTCGGCCAGCACGTCGGCCTCGCGCAGCTCCACCAGCGTGCACGCCTGCCCGGTACGGCACTGCTTCCCGCAGGCCGCCGACCGGCGCCCGCGAATGGGCGGCGGCGGCCCCGGCAGCGCCTTCTCCCTCGACTCCCCCAGCGGTACGCGCACCCGCAGCGGCCGGTCCATGCCGTCGGCGAACACGGCGGCCGAGCCCGGCTGGAGTGAGACCACGTGGCGGGACTGCTCGTCGCTCAGGTTCATGGCCGCGCCGACGAGTTGCCTGTCGTCCTCGGCGGGCAGCCGGTGCACGACCTTCAGCGCCGTGTTCTTGACCACGTCGGAGACGAGCTTGGTGGGGATCTGCTCGGCCACCACGATGCCCTCCCCGTACGCCCTGATCTCCGCGAGCAGCCCGGCCAGCAGCTCCACGGCGTGTGTGGAGGCCCGGCCGTGGCCGCGGTCGCGCAGCAGCCGGTGCGCCTCCTCGATCACGATGACGTGCCGCAGCCCGGTGGAGCGCTCCTTCCTGGCGCGCATGCGCAGGTGCTCGACGATCCGGATGATCAGCGTGCCCATCAGGAACGCCTTGTCCTCGTCGTTGGCCACGTCCTCGATGGCCAGCACGACGTCCCGTTCCAGCAGGCCGCCGATGTCGGCGGGGTGGCCGCCCTCGAAGAAGCGCCCGGCCGAGCCCACGCGGAGCGAGCGCAGGCGCAGCGAGATGAAGCCCTCGACGTCGGCCTGGACCTCGCGGCCGTAGCCGATCTCCTTGATGACGTCCATGGCGTGCTGCTGGAGCTGTTCGAGGGTGGGGACGGTGGGCGGGACGTTCGAGCCTGGCATGGCGCCGCCGGTGACCACGTCCCAGCCGGTGGCCTCGTAGACGCGTTGCAGGGCCAGCGACATGATCTGCGGGAACGGCTCCTCGGCGTCGAACGCGGCCATGAACAGCGCCCTGACCATGTCGATGTGGGCCTGGACCGGGTAGCCGGGCTCGGGTTCGAGCGGGTTGACGCTGAACGGCACGCCGTCGGGGGCCGACGGGTTGATCACCGTGACGGGGTCCTCGATGCGGCCGGCCATGGCGGCGTACTCGGACTTGGCCGGCTCGATGGCCAGCCACGGGATGCGGGCCCTGCTGAGCTGCTCCAGCAGGTGCCGTACGGTCTGCGACTTGCCCGAGCCGGTCGCCCCCGTGACGAACGCGTGCCGGTTGAGCGTGGCCAGCGGCACCCGGAACGTGCCGACCCCCCGGTCCTGCCCGTCGAGGATCTCCCCCAGCTCCAGCTCGCCCCCTTCGGTTTCCGAGGTGACGTCGAAGAAGCCCGATTCGAGCACGCGCACACCGGGTACCTCCCGCCTGGGCAGCCCGGCCAGCGCGGCCAGCGCACCCGCGGTGGCGGCGAACGGGGCGGCGGCGCCGTCGGCCGGGTCCTGCATGGTGATGGCCAGGGCCTCCCCGAGCGCGTACGCGGCGCCGTGCGAACTACGCAGCCGGTACGGGTGCTGGCTCATCTCGACGGACCCCACGAGCACGGGCGCGATCTGCCGCAGCTCCTCGGCCGTGGCGCCGCCGGCCAGCACGCGAACGTTCCACAGTCCCGCCTCGCGGAAGGCGTCCAGCTCCTGCATGCGGCGCTCGGCGCGCTCGGCGTCGAAGCGGGAGCGCTCGGAGGCGTCGCCGTACTGGCGCAACACGTTGAGCTGCGTACGCAGGTGCGCCACCTCGGCGTCCAGCAGGTCGGTCGGCTCGGCCACCACGAGCCACGCGAACGGCCGCGACATGAGCGTCACCAGAGTCGACTCGAACAACGTCGGCCGCTTGAGCTCGTCGGGGTCGAACTCGCGTCCCCTGCTGCCCAGCGGCGGCGCCTGCCGCCCCGTGCACGGCGTCCACACCAGGTCGGCCAGGTCGGCCAGGTACTCCTCGTCGAGCTGCATCCCGCGCGCACCCCCAGGGAACAGCAGCGGCTGCGGCCCGCTCGGCCGGCCGGGCGTGTCGGTGGACCTGCGCGGCTGGCGCGGCGGCGACAGCGGGCCGGCATTGGTGATGAGTTCGAGCGGCGCTCCGGAGCCCCGCGACAACCAGCCGATCACGAATGGCCTGTCGCGCTGCGCCGCCGACAACACCGCGGGAAGCACGGTGACGAAATCCCATTCCGCCGACGAGCTTCGCGAGGGTGCTGCGATCGACTGGATTCGATACCAGGGCCCGCTCAGCGAGACACTCGGCTGCATTTCATTCCCCCACAGACGGTTCTTTGTTAAATTCCGCCAACCGTCAGCTCGTCACCTTGACATTGACCATGTCATTGCCTGCCCTTGCGCCAGTCCAGGCGTGGCGGTGGTGGCCCGAGGTTCGGTGGCGGCTCTCCGTTGCCGTCTCCGTCTCCGGTCCCGTCCCTGGGGTCGAGCGCCAGTACGGCCTCGCGCACGTCCTCCAGCTCGCCGAGCGTGGTCTTGGGGAAGGTGAGGATGGCCGGGTTCGCGTCGGCCAGGCGCACGCGCCTCCCTTCCGCGGTCGCGTCCGTGACGATCACGGAGGTGGTGGGAAGTTGCTGGAGCTGGTGCGGCTCGACGAGGAACTCGCGCGAGCGCTGCATCACCCGCTCCTTCTCGGAGATCTTGTCGGCGGTCCTGCCCCACTCGGTGGACTCGGTGATGTCGCCCACCAGGTCCACGTGGTTCGCGCCGCCGTACTCGCGCTCGTCGTCGAACTGCACGATCGTGGAGGTGTAGCCGCCGTCGAGGCCCGGCAGCGAGTCGCTGATCGTCTCGGTGAGCTGGGCCAGCTCCAGCCGGTGCTCGGTGCCGACGTGCTCGCTGGCGACCCGGGCGTCCTCGGCGTTGCCGAGCCGCATGAACGCGACCGCCGCGTGTCCTCTGCCGAGCCGCTCGCGCACGGTCGGGGTCAGGGACCGATATGTCAGTACGAGGCCCGTACGGGACGTCTCGCAGGCGTCCATGAGCCGGTCGAGCACGTCGCCCCTGAGCTTGTCCGCGCCCGCCACGATGATCGTGTGGTACCAGGGCCGGTCGGAGGCGGGCGACTGGCGCAGGATGTGCGTCAGGGCGGTCGCCACGTACGTGCCGAGCACCCGGTTGCCGAACACGCCCGCCTGCCGGTCCATGCTCACCACCCGGAGCCGGGCGGGCGGCAGGCGCACGGCCTGGGTGCCGAGCGTCTCCAGCTTGCGCAGTTGCGACTCCAGCGCCCAGGCCCGCTCGATCACCACCCGGTCGCTCACCCCGCGCCCGAACAACGTGCCGATGCGTTCGAGCTGGGTCGCGGTGATCAGCCCGAAGCGCAGGTCGTCGCGCGGGTCGCCCACCTGGGCCAGAGCCCGCAGCGCGGCGGTGACCTGGCTGATCGTGGCGTTCTCCCCGAGCACCTCCAGCACCCGCTCCAGGATCGCGTTGTCGAAGCTGAGGTCGCGGGTGGTGCGGTGCTCCTCGCTCACGCTCACCACGTGCGCCAGCACGTCGGCGAACGCCTCGGGCTTCAGCGTGGCGCCCAGGTCGAGCCGGGGCAGATCGACCGGAAGCACCCAGACCAGCGGGTCGTCGCCGCCCTTGCCGGCCAGCTCGATGAGGTCCTTGGCGATCGCGCCCTCCGACAGGTCGAGCACGGTCAGGTGGCCGCCGCTGTAGAGCCGGGTCGCCCCGAGCAGCGTGACCAGCGCGGACCAGCCGGGCAGGGTGCCGCCCGCCACGTCGATGCGGTCGATCTCGTCGGGCACCGCGACGGCGTACCAGGTGAGCTGCCTGTCGTGCCGCTCCTTCGACTCCTGCCACTCACGGTAGCGCTGGGCGTGCTCCTCCTGGGCGCGGAACAGCTCCTTGTCACGTTCCTGCTGCCGGCGCTCGTCCCTGGCCTGCTGCTCCAGCACCCGGTACTTGACCGCCCGGTCCCCCTGCACCAGCGCGAAGCTGCAGATGGTCGCCACGCCGCCGGCGGCCAGGAGGCCGACCAGCGCGAACGGCCAGGCGAGGTAGCCGGCCAGGGCGGCGGCCAGGATCAGGACGGTCAGGACCAGCATGAAGAGGCGGAAGATCCGGACGGGCCGGTTGAGCATGTCCTCCTGGAGCCGCTCGCGGCGGATCAGTTCGAGGCGGGCGGGGTCGGGCCCGGCCTCGGGAGCGGGCTCCTCGACGGGAGAGGGGCGTTTCGGCGGTGGACCGGGATCGGGGTGCAGCAGGATGTACTGCCAGCCCAGGTAGATGCGGTCCGCCTGGAGCTGGGCATGCTCGGGATGCACGTCTCCCACGTGACCCTCCGGCCGCCGATATGTCATTAGGTGTAGGGGTCAGCCCTTTCCGCTCCGTGACAGCGTATGAGTTTGAACCCCCGTAGTGGCAGGGTTTCTCGGCAATTCGACCAGCCCGATGGGAGCATTGCGGCAGATGGGACAAGCGATACCTATTACCATCCTTTGTCATGACGGAACCCACCGGCGGCAGCACTGACAGGCCCAGACGTCCGGTAGTGGTACCCGCAGTGGCGCTGGTGACCATTACGGCCGTCGGCATCACCGCTCTCCTGGGCGGCCTGAACGAGGCCACGGAGGCGCCGGACCCCCTGAGCCAGGGCGCGGTGCTCGACCAGGGCCTCTACTCCACCAAGTTCGTCGAGTCGCGGGTGAAGGTGGAACGGGCGGAGAACGACTACAGCGAAGACAAGCGGTTCGTGGAACTGGTCTTCGACGTGACCAACCAGGGGGACGAGACCTACTCGGTCGGGTCGCCCCCCGAGAAGCTGGAGCAGGCCTACCTCGCCAACTCCTTCGCGGGATCGCTCGTCAAGATCACCCCGGCCTTCGACAAGGAGGCAGGCCCGTTCTCGTTCGCCGTGAGCAAGGGGGGCGAGACGCGGCAGCTCTTCCCCGGGGTGACCAGCCAGGTGATCGTGCGCTACCAGCTGAAGGAGAACGAGCAGCCGCCGGAGAAGATCACCTTCGACGTGGCCTCCTTCGAGTACAGGACCGACTTCAACAGCACCGACCCCATCTGGTCGATGGTCGCCACCGAATCGGGCGACAAGTTCTTTCCCGAGATCAAGGCCCGGGTGACCTTGCCGGTCAAGAAAGGTGACTCAGCGTGACCGCCACACAGCAAGCATCAGCGGTCACCTCGCCGCCGAGACGCAGCAGGCGGGCGGGGCGCCGGCGGAGCACCGGGTCGCGGTTGCTCAGCGTGGTCGTCGGGCTGGTGCTGCTCGGCGGTGCGGTCTGGCTGCAGACGCTGCGCCTCGGGGAGGGCGGGCTCAACAGCCCGCTCACCTACACGGGCGTGAAGGGCGAAGAGGTGGACGCCCGGCGCTTCACCCTGAAGCTGGACTCGTTCTCGACGGCCAGGTCGATCCAGAACTACACCACGACCATCGGGACCGACAACCTCTTCCTCATCGTCAACGCCACCGCCAAGTCCAGCCTCAAGCCGTACCACCTCGGGCCGCCCGTGTTGCTGACGGAAGACGGCAAGAGGTTCGACGCCACGGACAGGGTGGACAACGCCGTCGTCATGTCCAACGTCTGGGTGCAGCCGGACATCTGGGTCAGCGGGCGATTCGTCTTCGAGGTGCCCGCGTCGGCGCTGCCTGGTGCGCGCGTCGTGTTCAGGCTGCCGCCTTCGTTCCTCGTCGAGTCGTACCAGCCGGAGGTCGAGATCGATCTCGGGCTGGACGAGGCGGCGGCGCGCAAGCTCGCCGACTCGCCGCAGGCCGTCTACTCCGTGAAGAAGTGAGCGCAGGATGAGCACGAACGACGAGCGTGACTGGTTCGCGCCCAAGAACGACCGGCGACAGCAAGACGAGGACCCGCCCCCGCCGCCCAGCCCCGTGCCTCCGCCCGGCCTGGGAGCACCTCCCGGTACGGGAACGCCTTCGGGGGGCTCGCCCGAGCAGGGGGCGGCTCCTGGAGAGCCGTTGCCCCGGCGTGGGCGGCGCGCTCGTGGGGAGCAGCCTCCCGGTTATGACCCGGCCCAGGGCCTCACACAGGGCCAGGGCCTCCCGCCCGGCCAGGACCTCACGCAGGGCCACGGGCTCCCGCCTAGCCAGGGGCTCCCGCCCGGCCAGGGGCCCACGCAGGGGCAAGGGCTCTCTCAAGGGCAGGGGCTTCCGCCCGGACAGGGCCTCACGCAGGGGCAGGGGCTCCCTCAAGGGCAAGGGCTTTCGCAGGGGCAGGGGGCGCCGTCCGGGGCGGATCCGGCTCAGGGGCCGGGGCTTCCGCGGCGGCAGGGCAGGCCGCAGCGGCCCAGCAGGCCGTCTCAAGGGGTTCCGCCGGCGGGTGGCCGGCGTGGACAGGGGATGCCTCAGGAGCCGCTGCCCGGGTACGGCGCGGGTTCTGGGCGCGGTCGGCACTCTCACCCCGATCATCAGGTTTGGCCGCCCCCCTCGCAGCGTGACCCCATCGGCGGCGCCACTCAGCCGCTCCCGGCGGTACCCGCTGCCGTGGAAGGGCCGCCCCCCAAGTTCGGCCGCCGGCAGCCCCCCGGCTCCCAGCCCGTCGGCCAGCCACCTTCCGGCCCTCAGCCCGCCGGCCCGCCGGTGGGCTCGCCGCCCGCTGGCCCGTCATCTTCAGGTCCTCAGCCCGCCGGCCCGCCGCCTTCCGGCTCCCAGCCAATCGGCCCGCCGCTTGTCGGCTCGCCGCCCGCTGGCTTGCCGCCCGCTGGCCCCTCGCCTGTCGGCTCGCCGCCTGTCGGCCCGCTGGCATCCAGCCCGCTGCCTATCGGCTCGCTGCCCTCCGGCCCACAGTCCGGCCCACAGTCCGGCGGCCCCCAGGGCTCTGGCTCTCAGCCTCCTGGTCAGCAGTCAGCCTTCGCCCAACAGGCGCCCGGCGAGCAGCCTCCGGGTCGCCAACAGCCTCCGGGCCAGCAACCTCCGGGCCAGGGCCAGCAACCTCCGGGCCAGGGCCAGCAACCTCCGGGCCAGGGGCAGCAGCCCCCGGGGCAGCCGCCCTCCGGTCCGGAGGAGGCGGCCGCGGCAGGTGCGACGCCGCCCGACCCGCGCCGTAAGCGCCGCCGCACCGTGCTGGTCGCGGCCGGCGCTGTTCTGGTGTGCCTGCTCACCACCGCCGCCCAGAGCTACGACGGTTACCTGTTCTACGAGAAGACCACCGTGGAGGAGATCACGGAGACCGTCGTCCCGGCGGGCCAGGCGGGCAAGGTGAACAACATCGAGTTCACGGCCACGGTCACCCCTGTCAAGGCCCCCGCGGGCACCAAGCACGGCCCCGAGGTGACCTGGCTGAAGGTGGACATCGGCAGGAAGGTGCTCGACGAGAGCAGCGCCACCATGATCGCCGAGCCTCGCGAGCTCCGGTTGCACGACCGCTCGGGACGTGAGTGGACCGTGGAGGCCAAGCCGGTCGACGACCGGCCATTCGACCGGCTCAAGGTCGGCACCACGTACCGGATGGAGGGGATGGCCATCGTCCCGACGCCGGTCGCGAACGAGGTGGAGCTGACGGTCAGGCCGAGCACGTACCGCTCGGACACGAAGACCGAGGACCTGTTCAAGCGGGATGCGGTGGAGAAGCTGGAGAAGGACGACGACGTGCTGCGGTTCAGACGTCGCTGAGGGGCTCTCCCCTGAGGCGGGCGCGGGTGGCGGCGATGTCGTACGTGGCCGCCAGCAGCGCCATGGTGAGCACGCTGACGATCATCTCGCGGACGAACGCCACCGGCGGCCCCTGGAAGGACCAGACCCATTCCGACTGCGTGCCGATGAGCAGGCGCAGGGCGCGGTCGCCGTACTCGGCGGCCACCGTGATGCCCACGTAGCACAGGCACATCATGCCGAACAGCGGCGCGCCCGCGTTGAACACCATACGGAACGAGTTGGCCAGCGGCAGCCAGCGGTCCCGGAACCCGCCGGTGACCTGGTCGAACGACTTCTGCGTGAGGTCGTGGGCGCCTTCGAGGCGATCCACGCCCTGCTCCAGCTTGGTGCCCTTGAACAGGCTGCGCGTCTCGTCGGAGTAGGCGCCGAAGACGAGCATCGCCACGGTGAGCCAGGCCAGCGGGACCGCGACGGCGTCGAGGAACACCGGCCAGACGTCGCCGAACCAGCCGGTGACGCTCTCCCAGACCGGCAGGCTCTGCTGCGTCTCCGCCCAGATCTCCTCGGTGCCGGCGACCACGTTGCGGTGCTGCACCCATTCGGAGCGGGCGTCGGCGAAGGCGACGGTGGCGTTCAGACCGTAGAAGACGAACGCGAACTCGGAGAAGGCGGCGCCGAAGCCGAAGAACCCGCCCTTGCCCTTCTCCACGAACTTCCCGAACAGCGTCTTCAGCCCGAACGTGACCACCATCGCGCCGAGCGACACCCGCCAGTCGAGGTCGACGAGCCCGCGGCCGACGTCGGAGTCCTCACCGAACCAGCCAGCCTCCGTCTGGTCGTAGAAGTGGTGGAAGATGTCCATCTGGTAGATGTCCCTGGCGTCCTCCGTCTGGAACCCCCACGACAGGTAGAGCACGGCGAAGGCCGGGGCGACCCGGTCGAGCGTCCTGAAGAAGCGCTCGCCCGCCACGCCGTCCTCGGCCCTGGCCCGCATCTCCCACAGGGCGCCGCGCAGGGTGTGCAACATGCCGGTCGTGATGGTCATCGCCGTCAGGATGATGATCGTGAGCAGCGTCATGACGGCCACGAGGCGGACCTGCCTGAAGTCGCCGTAGGCCACCTCGGTGGCGGCGTACAGCAGCACGAAGCGCGCCAGCTCGCCGACCGAGAACCACAGGATCAGCGGCAGGGCGCACTTACCCGCCAGTCGTAGTGCGTGCAGAGGCAGCGAATACGGCGACGGCATTTCCTGAGCCGGCGTAGGCCCAGATCGCGGGGGTGCCGTTGCACCAGTCGAACCGGACATCTGTGGAATCGTAGCGGTCTGCCCCTTATGCCGCAGCCGCAACCCTGAAGAAGCGCTACTCTCCGCCTATCGATCATGAACGCGCGGCGACGTGTCATGGGCCCGTTGAGCCCCAGTCACGTTGAATCTGCGGCAATATGACTGTATGGAGCCGCAGCCCGCAACCGACATCGACCCTCGCGTGGTGGGAGATCGACTGCGGCGGCTGCGGCAGGCGCGCGGCGTCTCGCTCTCCGAGCTCGCCAAGCGCGCCGGGATCGGCAAGGCCACCCTGTCGGGTGTCGAGACCGGCACCCGCAACCCGACGCTGGAGACGCTCTGGGCGATCACGGCGCAACTCGGGGTGCCGATCGGGGCGATACTCGACTCGCCGCCCGAGCCGCAGATCATGCGCGGGACCGCGATCGAGGCCGAACTGCTGGAGGTGTTCGAGGACGATCGCGTCACCTACGAGCTCTACCGCCTCCGTGTCCCGCCCGGCCTCACCCAGACCTCCCCGGCCCACCACGAGGGCGTCAGCGAGCACCTCACGGTCTTCACCGGCACCCTCAGCGCGGGCCCCATCCACGAACCTCTCACGGCCGGGCCCGGCGACCACATCTCCTGGGTCTCCGACGTCCCCCACGGCTACCGCGCCCACGGCCCCGACGTCGTCCGCGCGACCCTCCTGATGCGCTACCCCACCAAACCCATCTGATCTCCGCCCCTGCGCGAGGCGGAGGCTAGACGGTCGCGTCGTGGGCGGGGCGGCAGGTCCGGCAGGGGCGGTAACCCGCTGCACGGGCCTGGGCGAGATCGCGGAAGCCGTGCCGGTGGGCCGGGGTGATGCGCCGGGCGTTGTGGCACGTCGGGAAGCAGACCACGCCGGTCGTGTCGCTGGCCAGGTAGTACACCCGGTCCCCTGCCAGTGCCCGCAGCCGCTCCAGATCCACCCCTTCGGCCAGCAGCAGCCGTTCCTTGGCCGCGGAGCCGAAGACGTAGTCGCCGGGGACGCCGTCCGACCGGGTGACCCGGTGGCAGGGGATGAGAAGCGGGACCGGGTTGTGACCGAGAGCCGTTCCCACCGCGCGTACGGCCTTGGGACGCCCGATGCGGGCCGCGATCCACGAGTAGGGCCGCACCTCACCCCTGGGGATGCCGCGCGCCGCCTCCAGCACCTCGCGCTGGAAGTCGCTCATCCCGCGCAGATCCAGCCGGAGGCCGGGAGCGCGGCCCGTGCGGAGCGCGGGCAGCAGCCCCGCGGGCGGGCGGGCGGCGGGCAGGAGCGGGCGGCCGAAACGTTTCCTGAACGTCTCGGTGAAACCCTCCCCGGCGTGTACGTAGGCGACACCATGATCGGTGAACGCCACCGCGAGCTCCCCGATCGGCCCCGGCACGCGTACCCAGCGGGCCGCGATCCGGTCGAGCAGCCCCTCGGGCGGCTCGGCGGCCAGTGCCGCGAGTCCGGTGAGCAGGGGGTCCTTGGTCATCGGGCACCTCCTAGTGCTCGTAGCCGCCTCAGCCCCCGTGACACGTGTGATTTCACCGTGCCCTGGGGGATCTTCAGCACGGTGGCGATCTCGCTGACCGGCAGGTCCACGACGTGCCGGAGCACGACCGCGGCCCGCTGCTCGTCGGGCAGCAGGCCCAGCATCTCAGCCAGTTCGTCGCCGGTCTCCCTGCGCACGGCCGCCTCCTCGACGTCCTCATGGGGATCGACGACGTCCACCGGTTCGTCGCTCAGGTCGGGCGGCGGTTTGCGGGACTTGGTACGGGCGCAGTTGCGCCAGATGTTCATGAGGATCGTCATCAGCCAGGCGCGCGGCTGGAGCGCGGCGATCCGGTCGCGGTCGTAACCGGCCAGGGCCCTGTACGCCCGCAGGAACGCCTCCGCGGTGAGATCCTCGGCGTCGGCCCAGCGCCCGCTCAGCCGCAGCGCGGTCGAGAAGACCAGGCCGCGGTAGGTGCCGTACAGCTCGGCGAACCCCTCGTCGAGGTCGTCGAGCAGCGCCTTGCGCACCGGGTCGAGACAGTCGAATCCACTCACGCTCACTACAACACCGTCGGGCCCGAACCCGTTGCACCCGGGAGGCGCCTGTCGCGTTCCTTTACTCCGGGCCGAACACGGGAGTGGACGATGAACCACGAACTCGGGCAACGTGGGCTCGCGTAACGGCGGGCGACCGCTGATGGGTCAGAGGCCGTTTCCTGGAGGGCCGTCGGCCGGAGTGCGGCGGGTGGCAGGCCACGGCAGCGCGTAAAGGATGATGAAAAAGCCGGCCCGCGTCCGATGGACGCGGGCCGGATGTCACGTGCGTTGAGGAAGGCGGCAAGGAGAGCCGCTGCCGTGGCGGATCGGGTCAGACGGCGACCGCGAGCGAAGCGACCTCGCCCAGCTTGGCCTCGACCTGGATGTCCCTGGTGACGCCGCCGCCCGCGATGATGCGCACCGTCCAGTCGCCGGGAGCGGCGAAGAAGCGGAAGACGCCCTCGTCGGACACCACGACCTCGCCGGTGAACTCACCGGAGCCGTCGAGCAGCCGCGCGTACGCGGTGCCGGCTCCGGTCACCACGCCCTGGATCACGGCCTGGTTGGCCAGGTCGATCCCCGGGGGCAGGGCGATGGTCTGTTCGGGTGCTCCGCACCCGGGTGCTGTGTTCGACATCAGCGGGCCTCCCCAAGCTCGATCGGCACGCCCACGAGCGAGCCGTACTCGGTCCATGAACCGTCGTAGTTCTTCACGTTGGACTGCTCGAGCAGCTCGTGCAGCACGAACCAGGTGTGCGCGGAACGCTCGCCGATGCGGCAGTAGGCGATGGTGTCCTTGCCGAAGTTGACGCCGGCGTCCTGGTAGAGGGTGCGCAGGTCGTCGTCGGTCTTGAACGTGCCGTCGTCGTTGGCCGCCTTGGACCACGGGATGTTGCGGGCGGTGGGCACGTGGCCGCCGCGCTGCGCCTGCTCCTGCGGGAGGTGCGCGGGGGCCAGCAGCTTGCCGGTGAACTCGTCGGGCGAGCGCACGTCGACCAGGTTGAGCTTGCCGATCGCGGTGACCACGTCGTCGCGGAAGGCGCGGATCGCGGAGTCCTGGTCCTGGGCGGAGTACTGCGTCTTGGCGCGCTGCGGCACGTCACGGACCAGCTCGCGCGAGTCGAGCTCCCACTTCTTGCGCCCGCCGTCGAGCAGCTTCACGTTCTGGTGGCCGTAAAGCTTGAAGTACCAGTAGGCATAGGCCGCGAACCAGTTGTTGTTGCCGCCGTAGAGCACGACGGTGTCATCGTTGGAAATGCCGCGGTCGGACAGCAGGGCCTCGAAACCGGTCTTGTCCACGAAGTCGCGGCGCACCGGGTCCTGCAGGTCCTGGCGCCAGTCCACCTTCACGGCGCCACGGATGTGGCCCTTGTCGTAGGCGCTGACGTCCTCGTCGACCTCGACGAGAACGACTCCGGGCGTGTCGAGGTTGGCCTCGACCCAGTCGGCGTCCACCAGGGCGGCGGAGCGGCTCATTTGGATACCTCCATTTTGGCGGCGGGCTGTAGACGGCGAATGAGCAGGTACGTTTCGCAGCCAAGGCAGAATCCGAAGGCTGCGTTGAGGAAGGCGGCAAGGAGAGCCGCCGCCGTGGCCACGAGGGCCAGCGGCGTGATCCCGGCGAGGTATCCGGCCAGGCCCACGACCGCGAACACCAGACCGACCCCCTGGGCGAAGCGGGGCGGGCGAGCGTCCTCGGTCTCCTTCGGGGCGCTGCGGACGAACGCCTTGAAGAGCATCGCGTACGGTGAGCGCCATGCCGCTCCGAGCGCGAAGACCACCGCCTGGACGGCGAGCAGCCACATACTCTCCGTCACCAGGACGGAGGCGAGGACCAGGGTGGTGATGGCCGCGCCGAAGCGCAGCGCTCTAGGATCGGCACGCATCGATGGGATGCTCCTGCAGGGTCGATTTGGGGCGGCTCAGAAGTCCGCGCGAGATCGTCCTCAGGCAGCGCGACAGAGTGCAGTGGCGACGCGGCAGAAATCAACCGCGCGCCGCTTCGTGAGCAGCTCTGTCGTCGGGTTCATGCGCACGACACTACTCGGCGTCTCGTCATCTGTCACATCTCGTCCGGTTGCTGAGACAACTTGTGAGACGCCTCACAGTCAAGTCTCCTGTACGGCCGACGCCAGCGCCGCCAGGACGTCGGCTTTGCGCGGCTGTCCTGCGGCCTTCTTGACCACCGAACCCGCCCGGTCGAGCACGAGCACGGTGGGCGTGCGGGTGATGTCCAGCCGCCGCACGAGGTCGAGCCGCGACTCGGCGTCGATCTCCACGTGGCTCACCCCCGGCACGAGCGCGCTCACGTCGGCCAGGACGCGCCGGGTGGCCCGGCACGGCTGGCAGAAGGCGGTCGAGAACTGCACCAGCGTGGCCCGCTCGCCCAGCCCCGAGCCGAGGTCGGCCGCCGACAGCCGCTCGCCGCCGGCGTCGTCGCGTACGCGTCCGTCGCGGCGCAGGCGAACCACCCCGATCAGTGTCCCGAGCGCCAGCGTCGCCAGCGCCACCCACAAACCCGTCATCGCCGTTGTAACCACCCGAGGCCGCGATTACTTCCGAATCGGCACCTTGACGAGCAGCTTCCCCGTCTTCTGGTCGACGACCTCGAAGTGGTCGATCTCCCGCATGCTCATCGTCGTCTCACTGCGGAAGAGCGCCTCGGCCTGGTAGTCCTCGCGGGTCACGACCCAGCTCTGCGCGATCTCGCGGTTGCCGCCCCTGCCCACGACGATCAGGCCGCAGGCCGTGTCGACGGGCACGCCGTTGACCCGTACGCCCAGGTCCGTGCCGCTGTCGGCGGGGAGGGCGACCACCGTGGCGTAGTACTCGGCGGCCTCGTTCTCGCCGGTGAACTCGCGCCCCTGGGCCGCCTTGCTCGGCCTCGGCGTGGCCAGGGGTGAGGCACTTCCGGAGCGCGCCTCGCTCGGCTTCAGCGTGGCTCGGGGCGCGGCGCTCTCTGAGCGTGCCTTGGTCTGGGGTTCGTCCCGCTGCGCGAAGCTGTCCTCACTCAACGCGCGGGGCGCGGGCTCCTGCGACTGGGCCGAGGCGGGAGCCCCGGCGGCGGCCGACTCGGAGGCCGGTCTGCTCTGGACGGACGTCCACACCGTGCCGCCCACCGCCACCACCGCCGCCGACGCGGCCACCGCCATCAGGACGCGGCCCCGCCTGGCCCGCTTGACGCGGTCGTTCAGCAGCCGGTCGAGCACCTGGCGCGGGGGGCTGGCCACCAGCTCGACGTCACGCTCCGACACCTTGCCCAGGAACGAGGTCACGCCCGCGAGCTCGGCCAGCTCCGCGCCGCAGTCGTCACAGGTCGCCAGGTGGTGGTCGATCTCCAGCGCCTCATCGGGTTCGAGCGCGCCCAGGGCGTGCACTCCCAGCGAGATGCGAACCTCCTCACACGTCATCACGGTGCCAGCCCCCGTTCTTCGAGCGCCAGTTTCAGCGCGCGCAACGCGTAGTACGTACGGGACTTGACCGTGCCCGGCGGAATGCCCAGCGTCGCCGACGCCTCCTTCACCGATCGCCCCCGGTAGTAGACCTCCAGCAGCACGTCGCGGTGCTCGGGCCGCAGCGCGGCCAGCGCCTCGGCCACCGCCCACGACTCGACCGCCCGCTCCAGCTGGTCGTCGGCCGGCAACACCGCCAGTGCCTCGTCGCCGATCTCCGGCGGCCTGGCCTTCTTGGCGCGATGCTGGTCCACGACGAGATTACGGGCCACCGTGAACAACCACGCGCGAATGGGCCGGTCGGACAATGCCTCGGGATGTCGCCAGGCCCGCAACAGGGTCTCCTGGACGACGTCCTCGGCTCGCCCGGTGTCACCGGTAAGTCGCAGTACGTAGCCGTAAAGGGGGCCAGCGTGCTCGTCGAAGAGGGTCCTCACGAGTTCCTCGTCGGCGGTGTCCGCTGCTGTCACACCCTCATCACGTAGGGAGGGGCGAAGCGGTTCAGCCTCATCCACGGATCGGCACGTCAGACGCTTCGGCGGAGATCTCCAGCCCTTCTGCCACATTCCTGACCCGGGTCACCCGCACGTCGAAGGGCAGCTTCCCCTTGAACGGGATGGGGTAGGAGACCAGCCGGGCGAACTGGTCGGGCACGCCCTGGATCTTCTCGGCCTGCAGCCTGATGCCCCCGTCGGCGACGACGACCCGCATCTCGGCGTTGAACTTCACCTTGTTCACCCCTACCGTCACCTCGCCCGACGCCGTGAACCGCGATCCGTTGCCGCCGATCTTGACGCCCTGGGGGGCGTACTTGTCGATCGTCGCCCTGGTGAGGGTGCCGCTGATGGCCACGCGTTCGGCCTGGATGTTGGCTCTGTTCTGGAGGACGTCGGCGAGGGGCGCCGTCACGTTGTACGCGGCTCCCCGAAGGTTCTTGATCGGCACGCCACCGTAGGAGAACGTGCCGAGATTGAACCGTACCTCTGGATAGCGTCCCGAGATGGCCTGAGTGAGAAATGGGATGCCCTCAATTGTCACTGTGGGTGGTGCCGAGAGGTCGGAGGCGGCGGCGATCCTGTTGGCGAGGTCGCGCTCGACTCCCGCCACGGCGACGCGATCGACGGCGACGAGGAGAATGACGAGCACGATCAGGAAAAGGATCAGCTTCCGCATGAGGCTCCCTGTCTGGGGCGGGGGTCAAGCCTACCGACTGGCCTCCCTCATTCCCCGACAAACCGCCTCATCACCCGCCTGCGAAGGGGGGCAGCACCTCCACGGTCGCGCCGTCACCGAGAAGCACCTCGTCATGGGGCCGTTTGCCGACCGGCGAACCGTCCACGAGGAACGAGCAACGACGTACAACTTGTGCCAGATCTGCACGATTTTGTGTGATTTTGGTCATGAGTTCACCAAGAGTGACCGCGTCGAACGACTCTTCGGCGACACCGGCGGCTTCCTTGGCAGCCGCCCAATAACGTACCTTTCCCGTGGCCATGCGTGCCTCACAATCTGTTTCCGCTCTATTGTGCGGCGCCCTTAACAAGGTTGTTTCAGGAGACGCGCTGTTCACCTGCTGGACGCGCAATGGACGCGACTAACACGTGGGCTATCCTCACCTACAGGACCTGGGCGATGAAGCCCCCGGGTCCTTGCGTGTTTGAGGAGGCCGTAATGAGCAACCTGCTCCTGCTGACCAACGCCCTCGAGCCGTCCGCCGAGGTGCTCCCGGCGCTGGGCTTGCTGCTCCACTCGGTCCGCGTCGCTCCAGCGGAGGCGTCCGCGCTCATCGACGCCCCACCCGCCGACGCGGTCGTCGTCGACGCGCGAAAGGAGCTCGTGCAGGCCAAGAGCCTGTGCCGGCTGATCCGCACCACCGGCATCGACTGCCCGCTGCTCGTGATCGTGACCGAGGGCGGGCTGGCCGCGATGACCGCCGAGTGGGGCGTGGACGACGTACTGCTCGACAGCGCGGGGCCGGCCGAGGTGGAGGCGCGGCTGCGCATGGCCACGGGCCGCATCACGCAGGCCGCGTCCGAGGACGTGCCCGACGAGATCCGCAGCGGTGACCTGTCGATCGACGAGGCCACCTACACCGCCCGGCTGCGCGGGCGGGTGCTCGACCTGACCTTCAAGGAGTTCGAGCTGCTCAAGTACCTCGCCCAGCACCCCGGCCGGGTCTTCACCCGCGCCCAGTTGCTGCAGGAGGTCTGGGGTTACGACTACTTCGGGGGCACCAGGACGGTCGACGTCCACGTGCGACGGCTGCGGGCCAAACTGGGCACCGAGTACGAATCGCTGATCGGAACGGTCCGCAACGTCGGCTACCGCTTCGTCCCCGACCGGACCGACACGGCCAACGTCTGATTGACAGCGGGTTCCCGCTGGAGTCCACTGATGTGACAGGTCGTCGCACAGGCTGTTTCGCGACTGTCATGTCGAGGACACCGCCGTCCTGGACCCAAATCGCGCACGTCACCGCTGGCCGCACGTGCGGAATCGAGCCTGGCGGGGTGATGTCGGGGTGGGGCTCTTCAGACCGCTGGTGGAGGAGGGCGCCCGCCCGCGCGTCTTCCGACGTAACGAGACGATCTGCTCGCCATTACGGCCGGCCGGCAACGTTTACCTGATCGATTACGGCTACGCGCGGGAGTACGGCCCGGCCGGGGAGCGCGAAGCCGTACACGATCTTCGGAGTGACGGCGACCTCGTCGGCGAGCTGGCCTTCTGGAGCCCCGCCGACCGCGTCAAGGTGGACGCGCTGACCGAGGTGCAGGCCTGGCCCATCGGGCTGCGGCGGCTGCGCGAGCACGCTTCGACCAGCCCCGCCGTGGCGACCGCGCTGATCCAGGAGCTGTTCGCCAGGAACGTGGCCGCGCGCAGGCACGAGGTGCTGGCCCGCGCCCCCGTCGCCACCCGGCTGGCCGTGTGGCTGCTGCACCTGGACGAGCGCTACGGGCTGGCCTCGGAGTCGGCGCCGCCGCTGTCCATGGAGACGCTGGCCGACCTGGTGGGCAGCTCGCCCGACGTGGTGCAGCGCCAGCTCACGCAGTGGACGCAGCGGGGCTGGCTGGTCAGGCCCGGGTACCGGCGGCTGCGGATCGCCGACCCGTCCGCCCTGCGTGGCGCGGCCGGAAGCTGGGAGCACCTGTCGGCGCCGTGGGCGGGGCGGGTGACGCCGTTCCTGACCCGGCCGGGCGGGCCCGCCGAGCCGCTGCCCGTGGGCGAGGTGCCCAAGCCGCGCCAGCTCCCCGCCGACGTGCCCGACTTCACCGGGCGGCAGCACAGCCTGGACCTGCTCACCGCCTGGCTGGAACGCCCTCAGCGGACGAACACCATGGTCGTGCAGGGCCTGCCGGGCGTGGGCAAGACCGCGCTGGTGACGCGCTGGGCGCACCAGCACGCCGACCGGTTCCCCGACGGTCAGATCGTGATCGACCTGCGCGGCCAGTCGCCCACCCAGCCGCCGATGAACCCCGCCGAGGCGCTCGGGCAGATCCTGCGCTCACTCGGCGTCGGCGAGCACATGCCGGCCGCCGACGAGGCCGAGCTGATGTTGCTCTACCGCAGCAGGATCGCCGGGCGCCGGCTGCTGCTCATCCTCGACAACGCCGCCGACCCCGCGCAGGTGCGGGCGCTGCTGCCGGGCAGCAAGGACTGCGTGGTGCTGGTGACCAGCAGGACGCGGATGGCGCCGCTGCGCGCCACCGGGCACGCCGACCTCATGGACGTGCCGGTGCTCGACCCGGGCAACGCGGTGGCGCTGCTGGTCGCGGTGCTCGGCGCGGGATCGGCGCGGGCCGCCGACCGGGACACGCTGGCCGAGCTGGCGCGGGTGTGCTCCTACCATCCGTTCGCCCTGCGGATCTCGGCGGCCAAGCTGGCCGAGAACCCGGGGCTGAGCGTGCGGTCGCGGGTGCAGGAGTTGCGGCGGCCCGATCGGCTGCTGGTGGGCGATCCGGAGGAGGCGTTCAGGTCGGCGCTGGATCTGGCGTACGAGTCGCTGAGTCCGGCGCAGCGGCGGGCGTTCCGGCACGTCGGGCTGCTGCCCGGGCGGGACTTCACGCCGCAGGTACTGGCGGCGGCGCTCGGCGTGCCGGTCGGCGAGGCGGTGGTCGCGGTGGAGGGGCTGCACCGGGCGTACCTGGTGGAGCCGCTGCCCGGGCCTCGCTACCGGGTGCACGACCTGGTCAAACGGCTGGCCAGGGAGCTGGGCAGGCATGCCGAGGCGGGGGTGCGGGAGGCCAGGACACGGCTGCTCGACCACTACCTGGCGATGGCCACCGATCCCGGCACGCCGCGCGAGTGGTTCGAGGCGGAGCGGCGTTCGCTGGTCTCGATCGCGCGGCTGGCGGAGGAGAGCGGCGCGCAGGGGATGGCGTGGCGGCTGGCGGAGGCGGTGTTCGAGCCGTTCAGGCGGCTGCGGTACTACGAGAACAACCTGGAGATCCAGCAGGGCGGGCTGACCTCGGCGATGCAGGTGAGCAACCGGCGGGCCATCGCCCTCATGCGCAGCAACCTCGGCTCGATCCACCGCGACATCGGGCCCTCGACGCTGGCGGCCAGGTTCATCGGGGAGGCGCTGGCCGACTTCGCCTCGCTCGGCGACAACGTCGGGCGGGCGCGGGCGCTCAACGACCTCGCCGAGGTGCACGGCATCGCGGGCAACAGCGAGGACGCGCTGCGCCACGCCGGCGAGGCCCTCGACCTCTACCAGGAGATCGGCGACCTGGCCGGGGTGGCGAACTGCCTGCACACGCTGTCGCGGCTGCACCTCTCCCAGGAGCGGTACGAGCCGGCGCTACGGCACGCCGGCCAGGCCCTCGACGTACGCGAGGAGCTCGGCGACCGGCGCGGCACCGCCCAGAGCCTGATCATCCTGGCCACCGTGCAACGCAACCTGGGCGAGCCGAACGCCGCCCTGTCGGAGGGCCTGGAGGCGCTGTCGATCTGCCACGAGCTGGGCGACGAGCACGCCGAGGCCGAGACGCTGCTGTGCCTGGCCGAGATCTACGATCTGCTGCGGCTACACCACGACGCGCGGCGGGACGCGGAGCGGGCGCTGGCCGGGTACACGGCGACCGGCGACCAGTACGGCTGCGGGCGGGCCCTGTGCGCGCTCGGCCGCATCGCGCGCAACGGCTCCCGGTACGACGAGGCGCTGGCCCACTACGAGCAGGCCCTCGCCGTACAGGTCGAGCTCCACCACGAGCAGGGCAAGGCCGAGACGCTCGGGGACATCGGGCTGGTGCACTGGCGGCTGTCGGACTACCTGCGGGCCGACGACTACCTCAACCAGGCGCTGGCGATCAGCCGGGTGATCCGCGACGAGCCGGTGGAGGCCCGCATGCTCAACCGGCTGGCGCGGGTGCGGCGGCGGCAGGGCCAGCCGCAGGTGGCCTTCGTGTACGCGCTCGAAGCCCTCGACATCGTGCAGGGCATGGGGAACCGGCGGGCGGAGGCCGACGTGCAGGAGACGCTGGCGTACACGTACCTGTCGCTGGGGCGGCACGGGCACGCGCTGCGGGCGGCCAAGGCGTCGCTGGCGCTCAGGGAGGAGCTGCGCGACAACCGGGCCAGCGCGTTGTTGTCGGTGGCGCAGGCGCTGCACACGGCGGGGCGGCCGGGTCAGGCGCTGGACCCGGCCAGGGAGACGGTCGAGCTGCAGAACGAGACCGGCACGCGCGACCGGTGGGCCGCCGCGCTGACCACGCTGGCCATGGTGCTGCTGGAGCTGGATCGGGCGGAGGAGGCGCTGGTGTACGCGCGGCAGGCCAGGCAGGTGCACCTGGAGTGCGGGACACGGCGCGACCTCGGGTGCGCGTTGCGGGCGCTCGGGCTGATCTCGGTGCGGCTGGGGCGGCGGAGCGCGGCGGTTTCGTATCTCCGGGAGGCGGCGCGGACGCTCGAAGAAGTGGGTGACGTATTCGAGGCGCACCTTGTGTCGGAGGAATTGCGGAATTTTGCGTGAAACACCGACAAAAGTCGTGAAATCTCGGTTTTGAGGTCGCAGATCTTTTCCGGATCTTTTCGTTAGCTGGTCTCACCAGCCACTCCAATCGGAGGTGATCCGGATGCTCAGAAACCATCTGCGTCGAGACCTTCAATGGCTCAAGCGACAGGCGCGCAGGGACAGGCGGATCGCCGTCGCGCTGCTCGCCGCCGTGGTGGGGGCTTGGGGGCGGCAGCTCCTGCCCGGCGACGGGCCTGTCATGTCCCCCGTTCTGGTGGCCATCTCGATCGCCCTGGTCATGGGGTCGGGGGCCGCCTGGGTGCTGTCGGCGTACTTCGTGACCAGGAGTCTGCGGGTGCGGCGGGAGCCGGTCGAGGAACTGCGGTGGATCTCGCGGATCGGGCGGGGGAAGGAGTGGGCGTTCTGCTCGCTGAGCGCCTATGTGGCCTGGCACCTGCTGCAGTTCGTCACAGCCCTGCTGCTGGGCTGATCGCCGCTCGTTCCAGGCAGTCGACGCGGATGCCCGTGCCGGTGAGCGTGAACTGGACGATCTCCGCCGTGGGCAGTTCGGCCGTGCCGAAGTCGGTGTCCGCGTGGGTGTCGCACCACTGCACGATCTCCTCCGGGTTCTGGAGCGGGGCGACGAAGTGGACGAGGCTGACGTACCAGCGGTCGCGGACGCGGCCGTGCTCCAGGTCCCGTACGCCGCGCGACTCCAGGGCGTGGGCGAAGCGCTTCCGCAGGATGTCGAGGTTCTCGTCCAGCGGATGCGCGCCCACGAGGACGCCGCCCGGGTGCGGGCTCACGCCCGCCAGGTACACCCTGGCGGGCGGCAGTCCCTCGGCGGCCTCGGCCAGCGCGTCGCCGTACGCGCGGCGGAGCGGGTCGTCCTCGGGGATCCTCTCCCGGTACGGCTCCAGGGACCTGAGGGTGAGGTGCAGGTTCGGACCGCCGTGCACCCAGTGGCCGGGGGCGGGGGCGGTGGTGGCCAGCGCCGTCATGCGGGCCACCACCTCGCCCTCAGGACGCAGCACGGCCGCGGCTCCCCACCGGCTGGCGCCCTCCACCATGGGAACGTCATGGGTGGCCCGGCCGGACAGCAGGGCCGCGCGGCCATCGGCGCGGAACTCGGCGAAATCGGACATCCGCCGAAGTATGCCATGGGGACGAGTGGTCAGGCCCCTACCGCCTGACCTCGGATGAGGGCGAGCAGCGCCGGCACCCAGTGCTCGCCGTAATGCTCCTGAAGGTCGGGGCGGCGCCAGTCCGCGCCCGTGACCCGGCCCCGGCAGAGCGCGGCGCCGCACCGGCAGTCCATGGTGAAGTCGGGTGCGGCAGTGCTGGTGGCGTAGTCGTTCGTGGCCTCCTCGCCGGGGGTCAGGTCCCGTCGGGTGGCCAGGGTGTACGGGCCGGTCCACCACAGGTTCGGATCGCAACTGTGGTTGCCCTTGCCGTTGGGGGTGTCCGAGGGCAGGACCAGGTTCAGGTCTTCTGAGACGGTGATGGTGTCGACGTAGGGGCCGGTGAGCAGCGGTCGCAGCTGGTCCCAGGTCACCAGGCGTCCGCCCAGGCGGGAGACGACGGTGCCCGCCGGGATGGCGGCCGTGGCGAACAGGCCCACGCCGGAGACCGGCGAAGGGCGCACCTCCAGACGTGGGTGCAACCAGCAGTCCGGCTCCAGGGCTTCCAAAGGGGTTTCTCGCACGGGGTCAATCGTGCCTCGGGAAGGCGGCCCGGTGAGGGCCGGTGTCGGGGTCGAACTCGTGGCGGATCCTGGCGCAGTCGTCGAGCAGCGCCCCCTGGAGGGACCGGAGCGCCGCGTGGCGGGTCTGGTGGAACTCCGTGGCGAGGCGGTGGTGGTGGCGTTCGGCGTCGTCGAGGGCGTCGCACAGGTCGTCCATGTCCTCCTGGTGGCTCCGGCCGACCTGGAGCATGCCGAAGTCGCGGAAGACGCGGGACAGGGCGGCCAGCTCGTCCGCCAGGGCCTCCGGCAGGTCGGCGCCGCGCTCGCCGGGCAGGCCGCGTACGCCTTCGATGAGGTCGGCCAGGCCCCTCGCGACGCTCCTGAGCTGGTGGCAGGCGTGGTCGAGGCAGGTGGCGGCCTCGGCCACCTGGCGCAGGCGGCGGTCGTAGCGGCGGCGGCGCGGCGACAGGCGTACGGACTCGGCCGCCTGGTCCGCCGCCGCCTCCGTGTCCTCCAGGCGCTGCGACAGGCTGCGGGCCTCGTCGAGCCAGTCGCGGGCCATGTCGGCGTCCCAGCCCTCACGCAGGCCGCGGGACATGTCGTCGGCCAGGGAGGCCAGTTCGCCGGACAGGCCGCTCAGCTCCTTGCGGGCCTTGTCCACGAAGCGGGGCGGCATGACGAGGAGGTTCGCGGCGATGCCGATGGCGGCGCCCAGGAGCACGTCCGCGAGGCGCGCGAAGCCGTACGTGCTGCCGAGCGCGAACACCAGCAGCGCCGTGATCGGGATCTGCACGTTCTGGGCGGGCAGGTTGAGCAGCCGGGTCAGGACCAGGCCGGCCACCACCAGCACGGCCAGCGTCACCGCGTTGGCGCCGATCAGCCAGACCAGCGCCGTGGCCGCCCCCACGCCCACCACCACGGCCATGATCTGCTGCCCGCCCCGCACCAGCGTGCTGTACGCGGTCGCCGACACCGTCAGCAGCACCCCGACGGGCACGAGCACCGGCAGGTCCACCTTGAGCACGTACGCGGCCAGCCACCACCCCAGCGCGCACGCCGCCGTCACCTTGACCGTCTGGGCCAGCGCCTCCCGCTCCATGCGCAGCCAGCGCCCGAACCCCATGCTCCGCACCAGCGCGAGCGCCGACGCCCCGCGCGACACGATGCGTCCGAGCGGGGAGCCGGTGAGCGTCTGCCTGCGCCCCTTTTCGGTCTCCACTTCCCACCATCTGCCCAGATGAGCCCCTGATAGAGCCGTCCGTAATCGGGTAGCTGCAGGCTGCAGCGAGGGGAGTGTGGCGAATGTCCGGCGATCTGATCGTTCCTGATGCCGCGCGGGGCTTGGTGGTGTTCGTGCACGGCAGCGGCAGCGGACGGCACAGCCCGCGCAACCGTTACGTGGCCGCCGCGCTCAACGAGGCGGGGCTGGGCACGCTGCTGTTCGACCTGCTCACGCCGGAGGAGGAGGCCGACAGGGCGAACGTCTTCGACATCGGGCTGCTGGCCGAGCGGCTGCTGGAGCGTACCGCGTGGGTCCGTGAGCAGCCGGACGCGGCGGGACTGCCGGTCGGCTACTTCGGCGCCAGCACCGGCGCCGCGGCGGCCCTGTGGGCGGCGGCCGAGCCGGACAACACGATCGCCGCGATCGTCTCGCGCGGCGGCCGGCCCGACCTGGCGGGGGATCGGCTGGCGGCGGTGAGGGCGCCGACCCTGCTCATCGTGGGCGGCCGCGACCCCCTGGTGATCGAGCTGAACGAGGAGGCGCAGCGGCGCCTGCGCGCGGAGAGCCGGATCACGGTCGTGCCCGGCGCCACCCACCTGTTCGAGGAGCCCGGCGCGCTGGAGGCCGTGGCCGGACATGCCAGGGACTGGTTCACGACCTGCTTCGCCGGACCCGGGGTGAGCACGTAGCGGAATCGCTCAATCACGTTGCCGTAATTCTCCGTTTGTGCGAACGTCAACTGCGGATCACCTTCCGAAATGACGGCGGTTGCGGACGTGCCTCTTCTGGAGATCAACGGGCTCACCTGGGACACACATGGCACCGCACGCCGATTATCACCCGACCCGCTGACCCTCGACCCCGGGCAGAGCGCCGTGGTGGTGGCGGGGGACGCCGCGGAGGCCGACGCGTTCACCGACCTCCTGCTCGGCCTGGAGGCCCCTGTCGACGGCCGGATCAGCATCGACGGCCGGCAGATCATCATGTGGGGGCCCGCGGAGCGCGAGATCGGGCTGGTCCCCGCCGACGCGGGCCTGCTGCCGCACCTGACCGTCGAGCGGAACCTCGCGCTCGCCGCGACGCGTGACGACCTGGCGCCGTCGTTCGCGCGCGGCCGGATCACGTTCATGGCCAGGCGGATGAACATCCAGGGCTTTCTTCGCTCAAGGCCGCACGAACTGGCCCACGACGAGCGGCTGAACGTCGCGCTGGCCCGTGCCCTGTGCCGGTTGCAGCCGGTGAAGGTGATGGTGATCGAGGACCGTACGGGCTGCGGGCCCTGCCACGCGGCCGTGAGCGGGGCGCTGGGCGCCGATCCCGGCCTGGGCGTGCTCGTCGTCACCGACGACAGGACCCGGGTGGCCAGTCTCGCCTCGCCCGCTCACTTCTGGGAGATCGCCGATGTCCCTGAGTCGTAGGGCGTTGCTGGCCGCCGTGCCGGCCGTGGCGGTGGCGGGTTGTGCCGCGCAGTCGCCGCTGCGGGTGGCGGTGGTCTGGAGCGGGGCGGAGTTGCGGCGGTTCCTGCGGGTGGTGGACGCGTACATGGCGCGCTACCAGCGGCCCGTCAGCGTCTACTCGGCCGGCGACAACATCAGCGCCCTGCTGCGCGGCCCCGCCCAGGACGTCATCCCCGACGTGGCCGTCATCCCCAGGCTGGGGCTGCTCTTCGACCCGGTGGTACGGCCCCGCGTCCGTCCCATGACGGGCGGCCACGCGCAGCCGGAGTTCTGGCGGCGGCTCGTGACGCCGTACGGGAGCCGGGAGGAGCTCGGCGCCTGGTTCAAGATCGCGCACAAGTCGCTCGTGTGGCACCGTGCGGGAGAGCAGGAACCACCCGCTGACCTGGCCGCCTGGCAGCCCCCGCGCGGCGGTCTCGCGATCGGCGCGGCCGACGGGTGGGTGCTCAGCGACTGGTTCGAGAACGTGCTGCTCGCCTACGCCCCCGAGGTCTACGGCGGGCTCTTCCCGCCCGCCGAGCAGGGCAACCCGGCCTGGTGGGGCGTGGCCAAGGTGACCGAGGCGCTCACCCTGCTGGCCACCCTCTGGCGTGAGGCGTTCACCCGCGACCAGGGCAGGCGCGCGCTGACCATGCAGTTCCACGACTCCGTGCTCGACGTCTTCACCTACCGCACCGCCGACCTGCTCGCCGCGCCGGACTTCGCGCTGCCGGTCATCGAGCTGTACGGCGGCAGGGGCATCGCCGCCCACTTCCGCTTCCCCGCCCACGGGGACAATCCGGCCCCGCTGGTGGTCGGCGGCGACGTGGCCGTGGCGATGAAGCGCGGCGGCCAGGACGCCCTCACCTTCGTGAACTGGCTGACCAGGCCGCGCGCCCTGGGCGAGCACGACGCGCTGACCGAATGGGTCGGCGAGGGCGGCTTCCTGACGCCGTACAGCGTGCCCTCCCATCCGCTGCTGCGCGGCCCCTCGGCGGACCTGACCGGCGCCGCGAACCGCCACTACGACCTGTCCGACCGGCTCATCGGCCGGCTGGAGGGCGGCGACGGGCGCGGGCTCTGGCGGGTGCTGACCGAGTTGTTCACCGACGTCACCGCGGGCACGACCGCCCCGGCCACGGCGGCGCAGGCAGCCCGCGACAAGATCGTGGCCGACGCCGGGGAGAGCGGCCGGTGAGCGAGCAGAACGCCTTCCTGTTCGAGGTCGCGCCGCACCACGACGCCGGCGGGCCGGCCGCCGGCCACGGGCTCAGCCGCTGGCGCGCCTCCCTCTACCTGCTGCTCGCGGTGTTGTTGTCGGCGGGCGTCATCCTGTTCCCGCTCCTGGTGACCGTGGTGATCAGCTTCTCCACGCCGGGCGCCTGGTACGACGTGCTGCGCGACGCCCAGGCCTGGCAGGCGGTCGGCAACACGCTCCTGTGGTGGGTGCTGGTCGTGGTCGTGTGCGCCGTGGGGCTGGGCCTGGCCTGGCTGGCCAGGAACGCCGGGCCGCTGGTCGGCCGGGCCCTGCGCGTCGTCCTGGTGTTGCCGGCCGTGGTCTCCCCGCTCACCACGGGCGCGATCTTCCGGCTGCTGTTCGACACCAGCCACCATCGCGGCCTGGCCGCCGCCCTGCTGGGCGCGGACACGGCCTTCCTCGGTCCCGGCTGGATCTGGATGGTGCTCGGGCTGGCGTTCGTCTGGCAGTGGGCCGGGATCGCGTTCCTGGTCTTCCACGAGGCGCTGGCCCGGCTGCCGGGCGGTCTGCTGCGGATGGCCAGGGCGTTCGGCGTGGGGCGGTGGCGGCGGCTCTGGTCCGTGGTGCTGCCCGCGCTGGCCGGGCCGGCGGCGCTGGCGTACCTGTTCGCGCTGGTGGCCGCGGCCCGCGTGTTCGACCTGGTGCTGATGGGCGTGCCCGGGTCGACGCAGGCGCTGGTCGAGGGCGGCGGGCTGTACTGGTGGCGGCACAACGACGACCTGGGCGACGCGGGGGCCGCCGCGCTCGCGGTGCTGATGTCGCTGCTGGTGGCGGGGCTGGCCTCGCTGGCACTGCTCGGGGTGCGGGGCCGGATGGGCTGGTCGGAGCCGGTGCCGCGGCCCCGTGAAGTGCGGCGTCTGTGGCCGCTGTGCCTGGTGGTGTCGGTGGTGTGGTTGCTGCCGTTCGTGGCGTTGGTGCTCACCTCTCTGCGGGAGCCGGTCGAGGCGGCCAGGTCGGGGTGGTGGAGCGGCGGGCCGTGGACGCTCGGCTCGTACGCGGACGCGCTGGCCGACCCCGCTTTCACCGGCGCGCTGGGCACCACGTTCCTGCGGGCGTTCGCGGTGGTCTGCGTGGTGTTGCTGGCCGCCGTGCCCGCCGCGTACGTGCTGGCCCACGAGCACCTGCTGCCGCGCCGCGCCTGGCGGCCGGTCCTGCTGGTCTCGGTGGCCCTGGCCGCGCTGCCGCCGCAGGCGTTCGCCGTGCCGCTGCAACGCTGGCTGAGCCCGATCGGCACCGCCCCCGGGCTGGCCATCGTGCACGCGGCGCTGGTGATCCCGCTGGCGGTGCTGGTGCTGCACAACGCGTTCGTGCGGGTGCCGGCTCCCATGCTGGCGCGGGACCGCTGGGAGCTGGTCCACGTCGTACGCGAGGCGCGGCCCGCCGTGGTGCTGGCCGGGGTGCTGGCGTTCGTCCTGGTGTGGAACGACGCGGTCGTCGGCCTGCTGCTCAACTGGCCGTCCGGCGACCATCTGCCGCTGATCCTGCTGGAGCAGGCCCGGCACTTCATGAGCGCCGCGAGCCCTCTGGCGGCGCAGGCGGTGATCGCGACCGCGGTGCCCGTGCTCGTGCTGGCCGTCACGGGACGCTGGTTGTACCGGGGGCTGACGCGGGGGGTGCGGCGATGACGGACATCTCGCGCAGGGACCGGCTGCGGTTCGGGTTGTCGCGGTGGTACCGCCGGGCCGCGGCGCACCTGCCGGAGCTGGGGCTCGGCGGGCTGGTCACGGCGGGCGGAACGGTCCTGCTGGTGCAGGAGGAGCTGATCAAGCAGCTCGCCGGCGGCCTCCCGACCTGGCTGCTTGCCGTCTTCGCCATCCCGGTGCCGGTCGCGGCCGTCTGGCTCACCCACCGCGTACGCCGCCGCCGCGACCCCGCTCCCAGGCCCCTGCTGGCCACGGTGCCCTTCCCCGACAGGATCGACGGGCTGGCCGGCCGGGACGCCGAGCTCCAGCGGGTCAAGGACCGTGCGCTGGAGCGCGGGGTGGTCGTGGTGCAGGGCGCGATGGGCATGGGCACCTCCGCCGTGGCGATCAGGGCCATGTGGGACCTGGCGGGCGAGGCCAGAAGGCAGCGGTACGCCGACCTGCGCGGCCCCGACCGCGAGCACCCGGAGACGCCGCTGAGCGTGGCCCAGCGGGTGTTGCGCACGCTCAACCTCCCGCCCGGCGGCATCAAGGAGCCCCAGGACGCGACCGCGCAGGTGATCGAGACCCTCACCGGCACGGGCTGCGTGCTCCTGCTGGACAACGTCAGCACGTGGAGCCAGGTCGAGTGGCTGCCGCCCAGGGTGCCCGGCGCGCACATCGTGGTGGCCGGGACACTCTCGGACGAGCTGCCGCAACACGCGGACCCGATCCAGCTCGGCCCGCTCGGGCCGGAGGCCGGGCAGGCGCTGCTGGCCCGGCACATCGGCGACGACCGCGTCACCCGCGACCCGAAGGCGCTGGAGCTGCTGGTGGACGTCTGCCTCGGCAGCCCCCTGGAGATCGTCAGGGTCGGCCGCTGGCTGGCCCGCAACCCGAACGTGCGTCTGCAGTCCCTGGTCGACGACCTGCGCAACCTGCCCATCGACCAGACGCTCGACTTCGTGCTCAACCTGAGCGTCAAGCAGCTCCGGCCGACCGCCAAACAACTGCTCATCCTGCTGGCCGGGCTGCCGATCGCCGAGGTGGACCACCAGGCCGCCGCCGCGCTGCTCGGCGTGCCCTCCGCCGCCGACGCGATCGGGGAGCTGGCCGAGCTGGGCCTGGTGGAGAACGTGCGGATGACGCGTGTGCGGATCACCAGCGCCTTCCGTGACAGCGGCACGCCACAGGAGGTCGCGGCCTGGCGGCGGCTGGTCGAGCACTTCGCCGAGCAGGCCGGCGCCCACGCGGAGCGGCTGCCCGCCGAGGAGGCCAGGACCTGGTTCGCGATGGAGGACCGGGTGTTGCTGCAGGTGCTGGCCAGCAAGGAGCCGGCGCCCAAGACCGGGCGCGCGCTCGGGCTGATCGCGGACGCGCTGGAGACCTGGTTCCGGCTCGAACAGCGGCACGAGGACCGGCTGCGTACGGCCGCCGCGCTGGCCGGCGCCGCCAGGACGCTCCGGGACGAGCGCGTGCAGGCCGCGGCCGAGCAGCGCCAGTGCGCGATCCTGCTCACCTCGGGAGATCCGCGCACGGCGCGCCGGCACTTCAACCGGGCGGCCGAGCTGCGGGTCAGGGTGGAGTCGTGGCCCGCGGAGCTGCACCTGGAGCACGCGGCGATCCTGCTGGCCAGCGGCGATGAGTTCACCGCCGTGGAGTCCGCGCTCGTCAGGTACGGGCAGGCGTTGCCCGGTGGCGACGCCGCCGGGCACGCGTCGCGGCTGACCAACGTGGCGGCGCTGCTCATGCGCAAGGGGCAGACGCTCGATCACGACGGACGCGGTCCCGAGGCGCGCAGCCTGTACGCCAACGCGCGCGCCGTGCTCATCCAGGCCATCCACCTGGCTGACCGGGCCGATGACCTGGGCGCGGAGGCGCACGCCCGGGAGCTGCTGGCGCTGGCCTGCCATTTCCTGGGCCTGGACGCCGACGCTCGCGCCAACCTGGCGCAGGCCGAGCGGCTGTACGCCGGGGCGTCGGACGAGATCGGGCGGGCGCGGTGCCTGGTGCAGCGGGCCGGGGTCATGCTGGAGGGGTCGGGGCACCCGCAGGAGGAGGTGGTGGCGCTGCTGGAGGAGGCCGAGCCGCGGCTGCCGCCCGCCGGGGTGAGCACCGCGCTGGCCCACCTGCACCTGGGGAGGCTGCGGCGGGAGCTGGCCGCGGAACACCAGGAGGCGGGGCTGGCGGCGCTGTCGCCCTGGGACGGGATCGCCGAGCCCAAACAGGTCAGCGAGCTGCGCGCGTTGTTGCTGGCGCTGTGAGATGACGGGCTTGGCGCACGTTGTGAGGTGACGGGCTTGGCGCGTTGTCGCTAGCGCTGTGAGGTTATGGGCTTGGCGCCTGTGGCCTCGGCCGTCATGCGGTCGTAGACCTCGGGTGCCGTCGTCTCGCAGCCGAGCCGGTGTCCCGTCAGCTCGCCGTGGTCGTCGCTGGAGCCCGTCACGGCCAGGTCGAGGTCGCGGGCCAGGGCGCGGATGTGCTGGCGGGCGTAGGCGTCGTGGTCGAGGTGGTCGGCCTCCACGCCGAAGAGCCCGACCGCCGCGAGCTCGGCGATCCACTCGTCAGGGACGACGTAGCCGCGCTTGGCCGCCTTCGGGTGGGCCAGGACGGGCACGCCGCCGGCCGCGCGGACCAGGCGTACGGCTCGGTCGGGGGCCAGGGCGTAGCGGGTGACGTACGCGCGGCCGCCCGTGCCGATCCACTGCGGGGTGAAGGCCAGCGCCGGCTCGGCGATGGCGCCCGCGGCGACCATGGCGCGGGCGATGTGCGGCCGCCCGACGGCGCCGCCGGCGGCCAGCGACGACACCTGTTCCCAGGTGACCGGCACGCCCAGCTCCGTCAGCCGTTCGACGGTCACCCGGGCGCGTTCCTCGCGGGCCTGTTTGATGCGGGCGCATTCGGCCAGCAGCCGGGGCTCGTGCGGGTCGAAGAGGTAGGCCAGCAGGTGAATGCTCTGGCCGCCGCGCCGGCAGGACAGCTCCATGCCGGGCACGAGGGTCAGTCCGTCGGGGAGGGCCTCGACGGCGGCGGGGTGTCCGGCGACGGTGTCGTGGTCGGTCAGCGCGAGCACGTCGAGCCCCCGCTCACGGGCCCGGCGGACCACGTCGGCCGGGGGTTGCGTGCCGTCGGAGGCACTGCTGTGGCTGTGCAGGTCTATACGCATCGAGTCCTATTACACCGCCACTGTGGCCAAAGTCTTGCCGTCGAGGGTCTGGATCGTGAAGTGGTTGAGGTCGGACTGGGGAAGACTGGTACCGCCGTGCAGCACCAGGGGGTCGGGTGAACCGGGCACGCCGTACCCCTTCTCGGGCACGCCCCAGCTCGCCACGACCTCGGAACGCCCGTCGTCCCCCACGGCCATGAGCTGGCACTGCAGCGGGCCCTTGACGCCCTTGAGCTCCAGCGCGACATGGGTGCCCCAGCCCTTGTCCTCCAGGCCGACGACTCCGGACACGCCGGTGGTGGCGTCGCTGACGGGGTAGGTGCGGCCGGTCATGAGCAGGTCGCGGGCCGGGCTGTGGATGCTGTCGGGGTTGGGGGTGCTGGTCATGGAGCTGACGCCGAGGAAGATCCCGGCCGCGACCACGAGGCACGCGGCGGCGGACATGAACCCCCTGTGGAAGGTGCGGCGGCGGCGCTCGGTGGCGGCCCGGCGTACCAGAAGGGACTCGACCTGCGGGTCCGGCGGGCTGGGCAGGAGATCGTCGGGGTGCACTCCCTTGATCAGCTCACCCATCGCGGCGAAGGCCCCCACCTCGCTCGCGCAGATGCCGCAGCCGTCCAGATGGCGCTCGAAATCGGCCCGCTCCTCCTGGTTGAGCAGGCCCAGCGCGTACGCGGCCACGTCCTCGTGCTGTATCTCGGTCATGGCGTCACCCCCCTGTCATCGTGACGCACCATGCTCACGGCAGCGTCACCCCCCTTTCTTCGAGCGCTATGCGCAGCGCGCGCATGGCGTAGTACACGCGGGACTTCACCGTGCCCACCGGCACGCCGATCGTCTCCGCCGCCTGCTGGACCGTCCGGTCGAGCAGGAACGTCTCTGTGAGGACCTGGCGGTGTGCCGGAGACAACGACAACATCGCGTCGGTCACGACGATCTCCCTGAGTAATCGCTCGTCTTCGGCCGCCACGGGCTGGACACGGTCGTGGATGTTCTCGACGGTGTCGAGGGGGCGCGAGCCCGTGCCGCGCCGGTTGTCGATGACGACGCGGCGCGCGACGGTGGCCAGCCAGGGCATCAGGGAGCCGGACTCCGTACGGAGATCGTGGATGTTGCGCCAGGCTCGTACGAGGGTCTCCTGCACGACGTCCTCGGCCCAGCGGCGATCGCCGCCCGTCAGCCGGACGGCGAAGGCCATGAGTTGACCGCCATATTCGCGGTAGAGGGCTCGGACCATGGCCTCGTCCGTTACACGGTGATTCACTAGCGGGCGGGCTCCTCGCGCTGCGGATATCATGAAATATCGCGCTCGATGCTCTGATATTGATTTATCACTCTAGCCAGAGGCGCGGCCCGGAGGCAGGTAGTTTGCCCGTCTAGCCGCATGACTAGATTTATCCGTTAAATCGTGCTTCAGTCCCCTGGAGACTGGATGATCATTCGGTTGACGATCCGCGACCCGGCAGCCTCCCACGCCGTCGACGTCGAGGTGACGGCGGAGCCGGAGACCTCGATCGGCTCGCTGCTGCGAGCCCTGCCCTTCCCCGTCAAGGGCCGGCCGTGTTACGTCGGGAGCGGCAAGCTCGACCCCGAGGCCGCCGTCGCCGACAGCCCCCTGGTGCCGGGGACGACGATCAACGTGGGCGAGCCCGAGCGTACGCAGTCCTGGCGGCCGATGGCGGCGGCCGGAGCGATCCGCGTGTTCGCGGGCCCCGACGCGGGCCGGGTGGTCTGGCTGAGCCCCGGCAGCCACGTGATCGGCCGCGAATGGACCGACATCAGCCTGCTGCGCGACCAGAAGGTCTCCCGTCAGCACGCCCGGGTGGACGTGTCGTGGACCGGTGAGGCCACCGTCGTCGATCTCGGCTCGCGCAACGGCACGCTCGTGGACGAGATGGCGGTGCGCGGTCCCGCCGTGCTGCGGCCCGACGGCGTGCTGCAGGTGGGCGACGACCGGCTGCGGTGGGCGCCGCTGCCGTCCGCCAGGCTGAGGACCACGCGCAGCAGGGACGGGCGCGTGGACTTCGACCGGGCCTTCTCCCCCGCGCCCGCCGCCCCGGCCGCGCGGATCACCATGCCCAGGAACGAGGTGCCGCAGCGCAATATCGCGGTGGCGCTGCTTTCGTCGCTGCTGCCGCTGCCTATTTCCATCGCTATGGCGATCTTGTTGAAAAGTCCGTATTTTCTGCTTTTCGGAATTTTGACGCCGATCACGTTCTTCGGCACTCAATGGGTGGAAGGACGGCAGCGCAAGAAGAAAGAACGGGAGTTCGACCAGCGTAAGGGGGAGACGTCCGAGCGAATACGGCAGCACGTCGTCCACGAGCAGTGGCTCCGGCACGTCGTCGCCCCCGACGAGGTGGACCTGACCTTCGCCGCCACCCACGAGGGGCCCGGGTTGTGGCCGCGCAACGCCGACTCCCCCGACGGGCTGACGTTGCGGGTCGGGGTGGCCGACGAACCCGCCACGATCACGTTCGACGGTGAGCCGTGGCCGGACTTCGTCCCGCCGCTGCTGCGCGGGGTGCCGGTCACGGTGGACCTGCGCGAGATCGGCGTGCTGGGCGTGATCGGGCCGCCTGACCCGGTGGACGGGCTGCTGCGCTGGCTGCTGGTCCAGCTCGGCACGTTGCGGGCGCCCGACGAGCTGCGGCTGATCGTGATCACCGCGTCCACGGGCGAGCACCTGGCCTGGACGCGCTGGTTGCCGCACCTGAACGTGGAGGCGCCCGTACCGTGCCTGGTCGGGAACACGCCGCAGACCAGGACGGAGCGGATCGAGGAGCTCAAGGACCTGGTCACCGAGCGGCTCAAGGTCAGGGACCGCCGCTTCGGCGAGGACGTGGTCGTGATCCTGGACGGGGCGCGGGCGTTACGCGACATCCCGGGCATGAAGGAGGTGCTCAGAGAGGGGCCCTCGGTCGGCGTGTACGTCATCTGCGCCGACCAGCGCAGCCTGAACGAGTGCCGCGGC
The DNA here is from genome assembly GCF_042656245.1 of Nonomuraea insulae. NCBI lineage: Bacteria > Bacillati > Actinomycetota > Actinomycetes > Streptosporangiales > Streptosporangiaceae > Nonomuraea > Nonomuraea insulae. The sequence goes on along the minus strand of NZ_JBHSPA010000005.1, from coordinate 1,083 downwards.
GTCTGCGAACTCGACGGCGCCGGCATGCAGCTCACCCGGGGCCGCCAGGGACTGCCGGTGGCCGTGCAGCCGGAGAGCCTCGGGGCGCAGGCCGCCGAGCGCATCGCCCGCGCGCTGGCGCCGATGCGCGATCGGCTCACGCTGGCCAGGGCCGAGAGCGTGATCCCCTCCGCCGTACGCCTGCTGGACGTCCTGGACCTGACCGCGCCCACCGCGGAGGCCGTGCTGACGCGCTGGGCCGCCGATCCCGGGCCGACCACCAAGGTGTGCGTCGGGGCCGACGGCACGGGCCCGGTCGCCGTGGACCTCGCGGCGGACGGGCCGCACACGATGCTCGGCGGGGCGACGGGAGCGGGCAAGAGCATCCTGCTGCAGACCCTGGTGACCTCGTTGTTACTGGCCAACCGGCCCGACGAGCTGAACCTGGTGCTCGTCGACTTCAAGGGCGGCAGCGCGTTCCTGCCGTTCGAGCACTGCCCACACGTGGTGGGACTGATCCGCTCGACCGGTGACACGGCGGCGGACGTGTTCGACGAGAGCGCGGCGCGGCGGGTCCTGGCCTCCGTACGGGCCGAGGTGCGGCGCAGGGAGGCGATCCTGGCCAGGTACGGGGGCGAGATCGACGTCTACTGGCACGCCGGAGGCCGGCTGCCCCGGCTGGTCATGGTGTTCGACGAGTTCGCCAGGGTGCTGGAGACCTCGCCCGACTTCCTGCGCGAACTGGTCAACGTGGCGGCCAAGGGACGCTCGCTGGGCATGCACCTGGTGCTGGCCACCCAGTCGTTGCAGGGCAAGCTCTCCCCCGAGCTGAAGAACAACATCTCCCTGCGCATCACGCTGCGGCAGAACGAGCCCTCCGACAGCACCGAGGTGCTCGGCGTGCCCGACGCGGCCACGATCCCGTCGCGGCTGCGCGGGCGGGGCATGATCATGCGGGTGGGCGGGGAGCAGCGTACCCCTCAGCTCTTCCAGACCGGCTACCTGGGCGATCCGCCGCCCACCGGCGCGGCCCCGGCCACCGCGCGGCTGGTGCCCTGGCCCGCGCTCGGGGTGCCGCGGCCCGCCGCGCGGGGGCTGCCCGCC
>NZ_JBHSPA010000004.1:0-83639 GCF_042656245.1 Nonomuraea insulae | reverse complement strand
CCACATCGCCACCGTCATCGACAGCGCCCGGCAACTCGCCGAACGACTCGGCTGGCTGGATTCCGCCGCCCCGGTCAGCGAAGGTGCCCCGAGTACCACCGGCCACACAGATGAGGCGGTCTGACGCGCTCCGCGCCCTGGTGATCGGTTCTGGAGATGGGTCCTTTCCTGATCGCCTGTTTCCGTACGGCACGCGTAGATGTCGGCTGGAAATGAACACGTTCGACCATCGGCACCGGCAATCAGACGGCGGCCGCCCCTGCTTCGACCGGTCCGGAAGACCGATCCCATGCAGCCATCGATGCACCGCCAGAGGAGCACGGCCATGGGCATCATCGCCTGGATCATCCTCGGACTGGTCGCCGGGGTGGTGGCCAGAATGCTGGCTGTGCGCGATCATCGGCGCGGTAGTCCTGCTGCTCGGCCACAACCTGATCACCGGTCGGCGCTCGGACAACCGCTCCGGTCGCCGATGAATCCTCTCGAGGTCCTCCGGAGTTCGCGCTCCGGAGGCGGCGGAAGGGTTGCGTGATGCCCATCGCCGGAGCCATCGCGGCCATCGCCTTCGGCGCCATTCTCACCTTCGTCGTGGCCGACGGGTCAGTGGGCGGGTTCGACGTGCGCATCGCGGGCGTTCTCCTGATGCTCGGCGGGCTCCTCCTGCTGCCGCTGCTGCTCCGCACCAGGTCACGCTGGAGCCAGTCGACCGCCCGCAGCCGGCAGGACACCATCGATGAACGACCACCGCCCAGTCCGGATGCTCCCTCCGGCCACGACGCCACGAGACCCCGTGGCCGCGGGCCTGCCGGCAACCGCGGGCCCTGACCTGCGCTGAACTCAATTCGCTGCTTTCACCGTCGAGCGCTCGGCAGGAGGTGAGAACGGCGTTGATCCTGGAGGCAGAGATGACCACAATCGTCGCCGTCGCTGTGGTGGCGATCCTCGTCGCGGCCATCGGCTTCGTCATCGTGCAGCAACGCTGGCAACGCATCCGCCGGCTCGTCGGCCGCAGGAAGCACGCTGCCTCCAGCAAACGCGACACTGCATCGCTACCGGAAGGCCCACGAGATCAGCGCCTGCGTCGCCCAAGGCGAAGCGTCCACCGAGGACTTACGACAGGCCATGTCGCACCACCACCTCCTTTTCCGGAACTCCCCGACAACACTGACGAACACCACCACTCTCGGCCCGCCGACCACACCCGCCATGGCCAACCGACATCCCCGGGAGACTCCCGAAACGGCTCGCGACAAGGTGAAGTGACATGACCACGCAACACGACGAACGTCTCGACGAAACCGCCGACCTGCCGCCGCCCTCGCCCGAGTCCACGCCGAGGCGCGACAACGCCGGCAAGCGCAGGCTGCCGCCCCCGTCCGACAAGCTCGTTTTCGGTCCGGTGGTCCAGCTTGACGCGACACCGGCGCTGCCCGAGCCGCTGCCCGACAACGATCCTGCCGACTGATCCACCCGAAGGCGGCCGTCCGGCTCTGACCTCGTATCTGATGCCCTCAATGGGGCAGGTCGAGTCGGATCAAGCTTCTGGAGGCGAAGCCCGACGATGTCGGGCTGAGCGCGATCTGCGCCTTACCCAATGTTCCCAGGCTGAGAGTGCTATGCCGATGTCTCGGGAGCATCAGCCACAATCTGAGAGCGAGACACGACATGAATGGTGCTCGCAAGACCGAAGCTCATGCCGCTGGAGGCCGCTCCCAGCCGAATGGGGCCGACGAGTCGCCCGATCACGCGGCCAACGCGCAGTGGCTCAAGGACAACCCGGTCGCCATGCCGCAGGTGGGTGCCGGGAGGTGGGCCGTGTACGATCGCGACGGCCATCTGCGCGGCGATGTCGTCAGCGGCGGCCCGACCCGCGACACCCGCTTCAAGGCGACCAGCGCGACGAACGAGTGGTCGCCTACTGACCAGGCGCCGGGCTACGGCATCACCCTGCACGACGCCGGGGCCTACCTCCTCGACACCAGCGTGAGCAGTGGACGGCCGGATGAGGGAGAGGGTGGGCGTCCATGACCGATCGAGTCGCGCGTTCAACGGCCAGTGCGCGGGCGAATGGTTTCCGATCCGGTGATTCCCCTGGGGGATGACGCGCATGTCGGCGTGGACCTGACGCCACAACTCGAACTCGGGCCCTCATCGGTGGGCATCAGATCCGAGGTCACATCGGGCCGCCATTTACGAAATCGATGCTGTTATCGATTGTGGTGATCGGGCCCGGCTATTCCCGCTTCGTGCCATCAGGAAATAGCCCGGCACAAACCTGAAGAGATCATGAATGTCATTGTGGGTGCCGACGGCTCCGCAGCCGCGACCGCGGCCGTCGAGTGGGCGGCCGACGAACCCGCGCGCGGGGTCCGCTCCAACCCCTGACATCGTCCATGCGGGCTCGACGACTATGGCGCCTGCGAGCCCGCTCTCGCCTACGCTTTCGAGCAGGCGATGCTCCGCGCGAGCACGCTGCGTGCCGTCCACGTGTGGCAATTGCCGAGGGGCAAAGCTGACCTTATGGTTTTCGCAAATTCCTGACAGACGATATCCCCGGCCTGCCGAAAAATTGCTTCCTGGCGCGCCCGCCGGCCTCTATGTTGGAATCGGGGATATCTCGGAGGTCGTCCCGAGTGAGGTATAATAAAAATACCGAGGACATTTCGAGCGTTGGCATTCGGGTTGGCGTCGCCCACGGCGATAGATCATCTGCGGAGCCTCTGCGGGCCCGGAACAGGTCAGGCGAGTATGACGCCGACACTTCTTTCTCATCTCAAGCCGCTCAGCGCCATCGCTTCCGCGGTTCCGGCCAGCGACTCGACCGTCCGTCTCAGCCTGAGTCCCGCGCTCGACCGGCGCGCCACCGTGGACGGGGCATGGTGGCCGTACTCCCGCGACGCCGCCGCCGAACTCCCGGGCCTCATCGCCGCCGTCGACCAGCGGCTCGATCGGATCACGCTGAGCGTCGGCGTGTACCGGGACTCGTGGGACCACATTCCACGCCGTCTCCAGGCGCGCGGCCGCCGGATCAGGGTCGGCTGGTTCCACCACACCGATCCCCGCGTGATCACCTTGCGGCCGGCCGGGGCCGAGCCCATCACGCTGCTGGTCATCGAGCCGGGCACCGCCGTCACCGCCGCCGAGGCCGCGCTCAGGCTCACCGCCCAGGACACCACCGGCTTCGACCCCGCCGGCATCCTCACCACCGCCCACCTTCCCGCCACGGCGCGCGCACCGGCAGTCCGTGGCCGGCCATCCACCACTCCCGGCTTCTCCGATCGGAGAACCTCATGACCGTCTTCGGCATGGCCAGGCCCGCCGAGCCGGGCGCATCGGCCGCCACCACCGTCCACCTGTCCGGCGAGATCGACATCTTCACCAGCGAGGCGCTTCGCCGGCGGTTGCTGAGGACCCTGCGCCGGAGTACGAACCTGCTCATCCTCGACCTGTCCGAGGTGTCGTTCTGCGACTCCTCGGGCCTGGCCGTGCTGGTCGGCATCCAGCACCGCGCCCGAGCCCAAGGCATCACCCTTGCCCTGGCCAATCCGCGTCCATACACCTCCCACGTCCTGCGCGTCACCGGACTGGACCGGGACCTGCAGATGATCGCCTGATCTGACGTCGTACAGCGACACACCGGCGACAAGGACCGCCCGTAACCAGCCGCCGAGGCCCCGGATCACCACCCGACCCTGAACGGCGACCCCGAGAGGGCTGATCGCATGGACAGCCGCGACGACGAAGAGCGCCATGAGCGGACCCCCGCTCCGGATCTCGACCACACGCCGCCTGGCCCCCCTTCTGACCAGCTCGTCTTCGACCCGGCGGCCGAACCCGCACCACCGCAAGACGGTTCGTTGCTCGGCAGCGACCCGAGCGGTGTCCTGGACCGATGGCACGACCTTCAAGCGTCCTTCGTGGACGACCCGCGCGAAGCCCTCCAGCGAGCCGACTCGCTCATGGACGAAGTGATGACCTCCATCCGCGAGACGCTGGAACGCCGTCTGGGCGAGCTCCGGGAGCCCTGGAAGGGCACCGAACAGGACGATTCGGAAACCGAGCGGCTGAGGATGGCCCTGCGCGCCTACCGCAACGTCTTGCACAAGCTGCTGCCGCTCGCCGACGACCACGCGACGCGGTGACGTCGTGCTCGCCATCGTTGGCGCAGAAAACGCTGACCGGGCCCCTGCCGGCCGTCAGTCCGGGATCCGGAACGGCAGGAAACACACCACCGCGTCCGTGTGGTCACGCAGGGCGGCGGCCAGGAGCAGGTCCCGCTGGGTGTGCAGGAGGCGGTAGCGGGGATGGGGCGGCTCGATGCGGGGGATGACCACGGCGATCCACCTGCCGTCCGCCTCCTGGCGCCGCACGTACTCGACGATCGGGCCGACCACCGTGTGGCTGGGACTGTCCAGCACCTGGAGGCGGGCCCCCGGGTTCCACCGGTCCCAGCCGGCGCGCAGGCCGTCGAGTTCCCCGGGGGCGTCGGACACGACGACGGCGACGATCTCGCCGCCGAAGGCCAGCGCCGTGCTGATCGCCCGTTCGGATATGGTGCTGATCGCGGAGGCCGGGCTGAGCGGGACGATGACGAGCCGCGAGGCCGGATCGGGGCGGTGCGGCGCGGGCTGGGGTTGCCCGAACCCGAGCGCGATGCCGACCTTGGTGTAATACCCCTCCACCCAGGTGAACAGCAGCATCAGCAGGGGAACCGCCACGAGGACCACCCAGGCGCCCTCGGTGAACTTCGTGGTGAGCAGCACCAGCGCGGCCACCGTCGTGGCCACGGCGCCGACGCCGTTCAGCAGCGCCTTGCCCGCCCACTTCTCCGGACGCAGCCGCATCCAGTGGCGGACGAGCCCTGTCTGGCTGATGGTGAACCCGGTGAACACCCCGATGGCGAACAGGGGGATCAGCCGATGGGTCTGCGCGTCGACCGCGATCAGGAGGACGGCGGCCAGGACGGCCACCGCGACGACGCCGTAGCGGTGGACGGGCCGTTCGGAGCGCAGTGAGAACAGGTGGGGCAGCCGGTGGTCCTTGGCCAGCAGGCTCATCAGGACCGGCAGACCGCCGAAACTGGTGTTCGCGGCCAACCCGAGCGCGAGGGTGACGATGATGTTGGCCGCGTAGTAGAGCCAGCCCGTGCCGTAGGCGCCGGCGGTGAGCTGAGCGAGGATGGTGACGTCCGCCCGCGGGGTCACGTCGTCGCGACGGATGAGCAGGGCCATCCCCACCAGCATCGTTCCCAGCAGCCCGCCCAGCATCAACTCGGTCCGCTGGGCCCGGCGGACTCTCGGCTCGCGGAACATCGGCACGCCGTTGGCGATGGCCTCCACCCCGGTCAGCGCCGAACAGCCGGAGGAGAACGCCTTGAGGATCAGCAGCACGCTGAGCGCCTCGTAGCCGGGCAGGGGCATGGCCGTTCCGACCACCGCCGCCGGGTGGGCCCGAGCCAGCCCGACGACGATGACCCCGAAGATGCTCACGATGAACAGCAGGGTCGGCAAGGCCAGCACCCGCGCGCTGTCGGCGATGCCGTACAGGTTCAGTGCGGTGAGCACGGCCAGTCCCACCAGGCAGGTCCCCAGGAGGTGGGAGCCGAGGGCGGGAAAGGCGGAGGCCAGGCTCGCGGCGCCCGCCGCGAGGCTGACCGCCACGGTGAGCACGTAGTCCACGATGAGCGCGGCGGCGGCCAGCAGGCTGACCTTCGGGCCGAGGTTCTGTTTGGCCACGGCGTAGGAGCCGCCGCCGTCCGGATAGGCGGCGATCACCTGGCAGTAGGAGGTCACCAGCAGGATGAGCAGCCCGGCGATGGCGAGCGTGACCGGCAGGGTGTAGCCGACCGCGGCGCTCCCCGCGGCGACGAGGACCAGGGCGATCGCCTCGGGGCCGTAGGCGACGGAGCTGAGCGCGTCGAGGGACAGCGCCACCAGTCCTTGCAGGCTGGTCAGGTGGTGCTTGGCGCCCTCGCCGTGACGAAGCGGGATCCTCGGCCCCCGCTGCCCGGACAGAAGGCTGGGGGCCGTGGCGACCGCCCGGTCCGCCCGGAGGCCGGGCCTGTCCCGGTGGCGGTCCGGATCAGCTGTCCGCAAAGGCCTGGTCCGATCCCCGCTCCTGCTCCTCGGCCGTCATGCGCATGCGGAAGAGCTTGTCGATGACGAACCCGATGAGGTACGTGAGGACGAAGGTGAAGAGCCCGACGACCACGATGGCGGCCGCCTGCTTGCCGAGCACCGCGATCGAGCCGCCGTGGAACAGCCCGGGCACCCCGCGCAACTGGCCCGTGGCGAAGAAACCGAGCGCCAGGAGCCCGACGATCCCGCCCACGCCGTGGATGCCGGTGACGTCCAAGGTGTCGTCGTAGCCGACGACGAACTTCATCTCCACCGCGTATGTGCACGCGATGGCGGCGAGGATCCCGATGACGAAGGCTCCGGTGGAGTCCACGAAGGCGCACGCGGGAGTGATGGCCACCAGTCCGGAGAGCGCGCCGCTGGCGGAGCCCATCTTGGTCATGTGCCGGAAGCGGATCCATTCCAGCAGCCGCCACGTCAGCATCGCGGAGCAGCCGGCGATCATGGTGCTAACGAAGGCCCTGGCGGCCAGCCCTCCGTCTGTCAGCGCCGAACCGGCGTTGAACCCGAACCAGCCGAACCACAGCAGGCCCAAGCCGAGCATGACATAGGAGATGTTGCCCGGCTTGGGCCCCGCCTGGCGCCGGAAGCCGACACCGCGGCCCAGCACGAGAGCCATGGCCAGTCCGGCGATGCCCGAGTTCAACTCGACGACCAGGCCGCCGGCGAAGTCCATCACGCCCCATTTGCTGAGCCATCCTGACGGCGCGAAGACCCAGTGGGCGATCGGCGCGTAGACCAGGGTGATCCAGACCACGGCGAAGGCCAGCCACGGGCCGAAACGGGCGCGTCCCGCGATCGAGCCGCTGATGAGCGCGACCGTGATGATGGCGAAGGTCGCCTGGAAGGCGGCGTAGACGTAGGTGGGGATCCGCCCGATCACGTCCGTGGGAGCCATGCCGGGGAAATCGGCCCAGCCGATGAGCCCCGCACCGCCGACGTCCTTGCCGAAGCTGAGGCCGTAGCCGTAGGCGAACCACACGACGGTCACCAGGCTGATGCAGATATAGCTCATGTAGAGCATCGTCAATAGATTCTTGGAGCGGACCATTCCGCCGTAGAAAAAGGCCAGCCCGGGAGTCATGAGAAGCACCATCGCGGTGCTGACCAGCATCCAGGCGGAATCGCCGGTGTTCAGGCCGCTCGGCATTGTCTTCCCCTCGGTATGAGCTGTGCCCCCGGGTTTTCATCCCAGACATATGACGAAGCCCTGCCCGCTGTCCTCACCTCGACGCTCTGGACGCAAACGCGAAGGTCCGGGTTTTTGCTCACCATTGACGTGTCTCTATTTTTCGGGGACCCGCGGCGGGGAAATTACGGGGCGACCCGCGCAGCCCATGTGAATCCCGGAGGAACGGAGGCCTGCTGCCTTATGGCCACCTCGTCGTCGCAGCCGGACGGCAAACGGGGCAGGACCGGCTCGGCCCAGGGCGAGCGTCCGCTCGACGCCCTGCTGCCGGTTCTCCGGGGTGTCGCGCAGGTCGACTTCCAGCCGAGCCACTGGGTCGGCCTGGTGTTCGTCATCGCGCTTTTCGTCGGCGGCTGGCAGTACGGCGTCTTCGGACTGCTGGGAACGGTGGTCGCCACCGCCACCGCCCACCTGCTGGGCGTCACGTGGGATCGGGTGTCCATGGGCCTCGAAGGCTTCTGCGGGACGCTGATCGGGGTCAGCCTCGTGCTCTACCTCGGCGTCAGCTGGATGACCTTCTTCCTGGTCATCGGGGGCGCCATCGCCGGAAGCGTGCTCACCTCGGCCACGAACACGGTGCTCACGCCGTACGGCCTGCCGACGTTCACCGCGCCGTTCTGCGTGATCACCACGGTCATGGTGATCGGGGGGCCGTCGTTCGAGCGGGTCTGGGCCGGGCACGTCAACACCAGCGCGCCGTCCGTGACCGATCCCGGCACCACGGTCAGCTGGACCGATGTCTGGCAGGGCACCTTCAACGGCGTCGGCCAGGTGTTCTTCCAGGACAAGTGGTACGTCGGCGTGATCTTCCTGGTGGGGCTGCTGGTCGCCGGCCGGCGGATCGCGCTGGTGGCGTTCCTGGCCAGCCTGCTCGGGCTGCTGGTGGGCTGGTCGTTCGGCGCGCAGGCGGCCGACCTCGGAGCCGGCCTGTACGGCTACAACTCGGTGCTGACCGGGATCGCGCTGGCCGGCACGTTCGTGGTGCTGACCTCGATCAGCGGCGTCTACGCGGCGATCGGCGCGGCCTGCGCCGCCGCCCTGACCGCCGGGATCGGCAACCTGTTCTCGGTGGTCGGCGGCCACACCCTCACCTGGCCGTTCGTGCTGGTCACCTGGGTCTTCCTGGCCGCCGCCCCGATGTTCGCCAAGATCCACCGAGCCGCCACCTGAGGCGCAGGGAAGAGAAAGAGGGGACCTGAATGAATCTCACACCCCGAGAGATCGACAAGCTGCTCATCTTCGTCGTCGCGGAGCTGGCGGACAAGCGCAGGAAGCGGGGGCTGAAGCTCAACTACGGCGAGTCGGTGGCGCTGATCAGCTTCGCCATCATGGAGGCGGCCCGTGACGGCAAGACCGTGGCCGAGTGCATGGAACTGGGCAAGAAGGTCATCGGCCCGGACGACGTGCTGCCCGGCGTGCGCGGAATGCTCAAGCTGATGCAGGTCGAGGCGTCCTTCGACGACGGCACCAAGCTGGTTTCCTGCCATGATCCCATAGGTGGGAAGTGACGATGCGGCCTCGCGACGTCCTGCTGGCCACCGGGCACGAGAGCAGCGGCGGGCCGATCTCGCGGCGTGACGTGCTCGTGCCGGGAACCGAGGCCTACGTCGCCGGACGCGATCTGGCCTCGGCCGTCCGCGACCACGACCGGGCCGTGGTCGTGCCGATGACGCTGGGCCGCGACCCGGACCTGATCGCCACGGCCGCGCAGACCCTGACCTGGGCGGCACACGACAGAACGCCGGGAGACCTGCTGCTCACTCAACCGCTGGGCTCGGTGGAACACCTGGTCGGCTGGATCAAGGCGGTGATCGGCACGGTCCTGCGCGCCGGGACGCCGCCGCAGGCCGTGCTGCTGGTGGCCCCGGCCGCCAGGCCGGAGGAGGACGCGGAACTGTTCAAGGTGGCGCGCCTGGTCTGGCAGGACCTGCCGGTCCCCTGGGTGGAGGTGGCGCTGACCGGCGGCCGGCCGGACGTGCCCGGCGGCCTGGGCCGCTGCCGCCTGCTCGGTGCCACGGACGTGCTGATCGTTCCCGCCTCGTTCCATCCGGCGCCGGTGCTCGACGGCGCGCGAACCGCCGGGCCGCTGCTCGGCCAGGCCGCGCTCCGAGCACTGATCACGGACCGGGTGGCCACGGCGGAGCGTCGATGGCGCCTCGACGGCGACGACGGCCTCACCGGTCACGTGGCCGCGCACCATCACCATCACCACGATTCCCTGGAAGGGGCGGCGTTTCATGTCGGATGACGATGTCTACATCTACGGAGAAGGAAAGATCGAGCTCAACGCGGGACAGCGAAGAGTGACGCTCACCGTGCGGAACACCGGGGACCGGGCGATTCAGGTGGGCTCTCATTTCCATTTCTTCGAGACGAACCGGGCGCTGGGCTTCGACCGGGAAAAGGCATTCGGAATGCGTCTCGACATTCCGGCGGGAACCGCCGTGAGATTCGAGCCAGGCGACACCAGGGAAGTGCAGCTCGTGGAATATGGCGGTGGCCTGAGAATCGTCGGTTTCGGCGGATTGCTCGACGGCAGCGTCCGCTCGGGGGAGGCGCGGCGGGAAGCCGTCGCGAGAATGCGCGCTCGCGGTTATCGCGACGAGCCGAGCACCCCGGAGAAGCCGGAGAAGCCGGAGAAGGGCGCTGCCAAGACGAAGCGCTCACCCCGTACGGGCAAGAAGGGCTGACCTCGATGACCAGCATCGACCGCAAGCGGTACGCGAGCATGTACGGCCCCACGGTGGGCGACCGGATCCACCTGGGTGACACCAATCTGGTCGTCGAGGTGGAGAAGGACTACACCGAGGGGCACTACGGCGACGAGGTCCAGTACGGCGGCGGCAAGACCGCCCGGGACGGCATGGCGGCCGATCCGGCCTCGCAGAACGCCACGGTCGCCCTCGACACGGTGATCACCAACGCCGTGATCATCGATCCGGTGCTCGGCATCGTCAAGGCCGACATCGGCATCAAGGACGGCAGGATCGCGGGCGTCGGCAAGGCCGGCAACCCGCACACGCAGAACGGCGTGGACCGGCGGCTGATCGTCGGCGCGGGAACCGAGGTGATCTCCGGCGAGAACCTCATCGCCACGGCGGGGGCGATCGACACCCACGTCCACTTCATCTCCCCGCAACAGGCGCAGCACGCGCTCAGCAACGGGGTGACCACGCTGGTCGGCGGCGGCACCGGGCCCGCCGACGGCACCCGCGGCACGACCTGCTCGCCCGGCCCGTGGAACATCGGCCGCATCCTGCAGTCCTACGAGGGCATCCCGATCAACATCGGGGTCTACGGCAAGGGCAACAACAGCCTGCCGCTGTCCCTGGAGGAGCAGATCCAGGCGGGCGCCTGCGGCCTGAAGGTGCACGAGGACTGGGGTTCGACGCCCGCGGTCATCGACTGCGCGTTGACCGTGGCCGACCGCCACGACATCCAGATCACCATCCACACCGACACGCTCAACGAGGCGGGGTTCGTCGAGGACACCATCAGCGCGATCAACGGACGCGCGATCCACACCTACCACTCCGAAGGGGCCGGCGGCGGCCACGCGCCGGACATCCTGCGGGTGACCGGCGAGCCCAACGTGCTGCCCGCCTCCACCAACCCGACGCTGCCCTACACGGCCAACTCGGTGGACGAACTGCTGGACATGACGATGGTCTGCCACCATCTCAGTTACGACGTCCCCGAGGACATCGCCTTCGCCGAGAGCCGGGTCCGCGCCGAGACCATCGCGGCGGAGACGGTGCTGCACGACCTGGGCGTGATCAGTATCATCGGCTCCGACTCCCAGGCCATGGGCCGGGTCGGCGAGTCCGTCACCCGGGCCTTCCAGATCGCCCACCACTGCAAGGACAAGCGGGGGCCGCTGCCGGAGGACTCCGCCCGCAACGACAACTTCCGGGTGCTGCGCTTCATCTCCAAGGTCACCATCAACCCGGCACGGGCCAGCGGGATGGCGGACACGATCGGCTCGCTGGAGGACGGCAAGCTGGCGGACATCGTGTTGTGGCCCGTGCACTCGTTCGCCGCCAAGCCGTTCATGGTCGTCAAGGGCGGGCTGATCAGCTGGGCGGAGATGGGCGACCCGAACGCGTCCCTGCCCACCCCGCAGCCGGTCTACTACCGGCCCATGTACGGCGCTTTCGGCAGGGCGCTGCAGAGGACCTGCGTCACCTTCATGTCGGACGCGGGAATCCAGCACAACGTGCCTGAGCGGCTTGGGCTGGAGCGGATCATCGAGCCGGTGCGGCAGTGCCGTACGGTCGACAAGCGGCACATGCAGTACAACTCCACGCTTGGCGACATCCGGGTCGATCCGGAGACCTACAAGGTCACCCTTGACGGTGAGCTGATGACCATCGAACCGGCCCGCAAACTCCCGCTCAACCGGCTGTACTTCATCGCATGAGCCCGCCGCGGGGTGGCTTGGAGCCGCTGTTCGCCCAGTTCCAGCTGACGGACTCGGGCTTTCCCAGCGGGCTGTACACGCTGTCGCACGGGCTGGAGGGCTACGTCCAGGAGCAGCGGATCGGCTCCGGCGAGCTGGACGTCCTGCTCGCGGATCTGCTGGAGAACTCGGTGGGTCCTGGAGACGCGACGGCCCTGGTGCTCGCGCACCGCGCGGCTCTGGCCGGCGACTGGGATCGGGTGGTGGAGGTGGACCGCCGCCTGCACGCCATCAAGCTCGTCCGCGAGCAGCGCGCGGCCTCGGTCCGGACGGGAGGACAGGTGCTGGCCACGGCCGTCCCGGCTCTCGGCTCTGCCGCCGCCGCCCGGCTGGCCGACCTGGTCGCGCGGAAGGTCACACCCGGCAACCACGCGGTCGTCATCGGGGTGGTCCACGCGGGTGGCGGGGTGCCGGTGACGAACGCGGTGGCCGGTGACCTGTACGCGTTCGCCGCGAGCTTCGTGGCCGCGGCGGTGCGGCTGGGCCGTACCGACTTCCGCAGGGCACAGGCGATCCTGCGTGCGGCCAGACCGGTCCTGGCGCGGGTCGCCCGGGCGGCCCTCGACGCCGGCGACCCGCGCGACGTGCACGGCTGTGTGCCCGCCGCGGACATCGTCTCCGCCGGTCACGAGCGGGCACCGGCCCGTCTGTTCACCACCTGAAGGGATCGCCATGGAGCTGGAGAAGGTGTTCAAGGTCGGCATCGGCGGGCCCGTCGGGTCCGGCAAGACGGCGCTCATCGAAGCGCTCATCCCCATCCTCGTCGGGCGCGGGCGCCGGCCCGGCGTCATCACCAACGACATCTACACCCAGGAGGACGCCGACCATGTCCGTCGCGCGACGGCCGGCGTCCTGGACCCGGACAAGGTGGTCGGTGTCGAGACCGGGGCGTGCCCGCACACCGCGGTGCGCGACGACCCGACCATGAACCTCGCGGCGGCGGCCGAACTGCTCGATCGTTTTCCCGACATCGACCTGCTGCTCTTCGAGAGCGGTGGGGACAATCTGACGCTGACGTTCAGCCCGGTGCTGGCAGACGTGTACGTGTTCGTCCTGGACACCGCCGAGGGCGAGAAGATGCCGCGCAAACGCGGCCCCGGCACGACGGACTCGGACCTGCTGATCATCAACAAGATCGACATCGCGCCCTATGTGCGGACCGACCTGTCCGTCATGGAACGCGACGCGCACAAGGTGCGCGGGGACGGGCCCGTCATCCTCACCGACTGCCTGACAGGGACCGGGGTCGCCGAGGTGGCGGACTTCATCGAGGCCCGGCAGGGGGCGGAGTGGATCTCGCGGAGCTAGGAGACCGGTCGGATGGCCCGCCCGATCGGCTGGCCCCGGCCAGGTACACCGCGGGGTGGCTGCCCCGCCAGATCGCCCGGTACGCCTCCGTCGTGGACATGTTGCCCGTCGGCAGCCCCGGCAAGGTCGGCGTACTCGACCTGGCCTTCGAGCGGATCGGCGACCGGACCGAGCTGACCGCCCACTACCAGAAGGCGCCGCTGCACATCGCGCGCCCGCTGTACGACGACCCTGAGCGGCCGGACATGCCGTCCGTCATGTTCCTGTCCTCCAGCGGCGGCGTCATCCAGGGCGATCGCTACCGCATCGACGTGACCTGCGGCGCGGGCTCGTCGGTACACCTGTCGACTGCGGCCGCCACCCGGATCTACCGGATGGACCAGGACTACGCCTCCCAGCTCGTGAACTTCAGCGTGGGCCCGGGAGCCTACCTGGAGTACCTGCCCGGGCACACGATCCCGTACGTGGACTCGCGCTACTACCAGCGGATCGCCGTCACCGCGGATCCGGAGGCGACCGTCGTCCTGGGGGAGACGGTGATGGGAGGCCGGCTGGCCCGCGGTGAGCGGCACGCCTACGCCGCCTACTGCGGCGACCTGGAGGTACGCGGTCCCAACGGGCAACTGGTCTTCTACGACCCGATGCGCCTGGCACCGCCCGAGCGCGCGGTGACCGGACCGGCCGTGCTGGCCGGTTTCGGCGTCGTGGCCTCCTTCTACGTCGTCACCTGCGTCAGGCCCGCGCGGGAGCTCGCCGACGCCATGCACGACACGCTCGCCACGACAGGACTGCGGGCGGGCGCCGGCGTGCTGCCGGGGGAGCGGGGGGCGTGGGCCAGGATCCTCGGCGACCGCTCCCTCGATGTCACGGCCGCGCTGCACCTGACCTGGGACGTCGTGCGCAGGCTGCTCATCGGTGTGCCCGCGCCTGACAGATGAGGCGCGCCCGCCCCCGGCGGTCGCTGGGGCTGCTGTGATCAAAGCGTTATGGGTACGGCCGCACTCGTTTGTTTCCAGCCTGGGGCTCCGGGCAGTCGGGGGTGCATGGCTACCCTACTGTGGATCATCGCCGTCATCCTCGTCATCGCCGGCATCTACGTGCTCCTGGCCCGCCGCGACATCCTGTGGGGCATCGTCCTCATCGTGGTGGGACTGCTGATCGGCCCGGGCGGTGTGAGCATCTTCAACGTCTGAGGCGCACCTCGACCGAGGGACGATCGCCCCCGCCGGCCGGCACTCAACCGTACCGGCACAACCCCCGGCCAGCCGCCGGACGACGGTGGGCGGGCAGGCACCGACCTGCGTGGTCCCTTACGGTTCAGGAGCGCGCCCCATGTCCCGTGACACCCCCTCCTCCCCTCCTGGCGGCCCCGGGCCAGGCCATGGCGAGCATGACGCGCCGCCCGAGGCCGGCCGGGACGCCCGCCAGGACAACCCTGGCCAGTGGGCCGAGGCGACACAGGCGGCGAAGGCGCTGCCCTTCGGCAAGCCAGGGCGACCGTTCGGCACCACACCCTTCGCCTTCGGATTCACCGCCGCACTCGGCGTCCTGACCGCCTGGCTGCTGGTCCAGGCGCTGACCGTGACCGCCTCGATGCTCCTCCTGATCGTCGTGTCGTTGTTCCTCGCGGTCGGCCTGGATCCCGCCGTGCGCTGGTCGCAACACCAGGGGCTGCCCCGCTGGGCGGCGATCTCGGACGGCAGGTGTTCGGCGGGCTGCTCGGCGTCGCCGGGATCGTGGTCAGCGCGGTCTTCTCCGCCCTGACCGTGCTCATCCTCACGCTGTACTTCCTGGCCGCGCTGCGCTCCATCACCCGCACCAGTTACCGCCTGGTCCCCAGGAGCCGCCGGGCCCGCGTGCAGTTGCTCGGCGACGAGATCCTCAACCGGGTCGGCGGCTACGTCGCCGGTAACCTGATCATCTCCCTCATCGCGGGCGTGACCACGTTCCTCTTCCTGTCGTCATCTACCAGCAGATCGAGAACTACCTGATCGCGCCGAAGGTGATGAAGTCCTCCGTCGACGTGCCCGCCGCCACCACCATCGTCGCCGCCCTCATCGGCGGCGCCCTGCTCGGCATCGTGGGCGCCCTGCTGTCCATCCCCGTCGCCGCCGCGATCCAGCTGATCGTCAGCGAGGTCGTCCTGCCTCGCCAGGAACACCATTGACCGCCTTCCGGTCCGGTTCCGCCGCGCTCACGGGGTGACCTTCATGGTGACGATGCTGGCGTCGTCCCTGCGGGTGCCGGCATCGCGCAGCAGCGTGGCGGCCACGACAGCGGGAGAGTGTGCCGTCAGCCCGGGGAAGGTGGCGATGTTCCACCGGTCGGTCAGCCCGTCGGAGTGCATGATGATCATGCTGTGCGGCGGAGCGGCGTACTCGTAGTCCCGCAGCGTGCGGATCTGATGGCCGGCGATGCCCGGCACGGAGATCATGCCTTGCCGTCCGTCGGCGCGGACGATCCAGCCCGCCACGTTGCCCAGCCCGGCGTAGCGGATCATCCCGCTGTCGCGATCGAGCCTGGCCACGGCCACGGCGCCGCCTCTGGTTCCGGAGAGGGCGCGATGGATGCGCTCCACGAGCGCGGCCGGTGGCAGGTCGGCGTGCTCCTGGAAGGTCCGCACCGCCTGGCGTGAGGCCTGCGCTGCCAGCTCGCCGTGGCCGAGCCCGTCGCACAACATCGCGACCGCCGTGCCGGGGCCGTCCACGCAGGCGAAGGCGTCGCCGCAGACGATCTCCTCCCCGATGGGGCGGGTCAGACCGCTCATCTGAAAGGCCGGCGGCGTCCCGGAGGTGAACCACATGGCGATCACGGTGCCGCGCCCGGGCAGCGTGTAGACCTCGTGCTTCGAGGCCATCCTGGCGATGCCGCCGAGCCCGACACCGAGCGTGCCCGCGGTGGAGTAGCCGTCGCGCAGGGCCCGGGCGAAGTCCGGCATGCCCGGCCCCTTGTCCACCGCGATGACCTCGACCACCGCAGGCGCCTCCGGGGCCGGCCTCGCGTGCGGCCGGATCAGGATCCTGCCCTCTACCGCGTGCTTGACCAGGTTGGAGGCCGCCTCACTGACCGCCAGCGCCACCCGGCCGCACTCGTGCACGCCGAAGCCCAACGACGCCGCCAGCGTCTCCGCGACGCGGCGGGCCGCCCCCACGGCGCTGGCGTCCTCGACCCGGATCCAGGTCTCGCCGGTGGAGCGGATCATCTGGCCCACTTGACCACCGTCACCCGGGTCCCCACTCCGGGCGCGGACTCCAGATCGAACTCGTCCACCAGGCGGCGCGAACCGCTCAGCCCCAGCCCGAGGCCGCCGCCCGTGCTCCACCCATCGGTCAGCGCCTGTTCCACGTCGCCGATGCCCGGGCCCTCGTCGATGAAGGCGAGCCGCAGTCCACGGCGATGGCCGTTGCTGACCGCCTCGATCCGCAACCGGCCGCCGCCGCCGTACACCAGGGTGTTGCGGGCCAGTTCGCTGGCGGCGGTCACCACCTTGGTCAGATCGACCAGGGACAGGCCGGTCTCTTGAGCATGGGCGCGCACGTGCCGGCGTACCGCGACCACGTCACTGTTGCCCGCGATGGGTACCTCGATGACTTCCATCACCAGGGCACCGCGACGTCGCGGTCTTGCAGCAGCGCGACGCCTTTCTCCAGATTGAGCGCGGTGCGTACGCCACCGAGGGACAGGCCGAGCTCGACCAGGGTGATCGCGACCGCGGGCCGCATGCCCACCACGATCGTCTCCGCGTCCAGTACCCGCGAGATCGACGCGATCGTGGACAACATGCGGCCGATGAAGGAGTCGACGATCTCCACGGCGGTGATATCGATGATCACGCCACGGACGCCGGTCTCGACGATCGTGTCGGCCAGATCCTCCTGCAGCGCCAGGACGCCCTGGTCCTGCAGGTCGACCTGAATGGAGACGATGAGGACGTCGCCGAGTTTGAGGATGGGCACACGCTCCATCAGGTCCGCTCCATGCCCACCACGACGCGCCTGCCCGCGGTGTGCGTGACCTGTGTGCCGCTGCGGCGCAACGCGTACGCCAGCGCCTCGGCCAGCGAGGCCTTGGTCACGATGTCACCGAACTCGATGCCCAGGGTGACGATGGTCTGAGCGGTCTGCGGGCTGATACCGGAGATCACGCACTCGGCTCCCATGAGCCGCGCGGCCACCACCGTCTTGAGCAGATGCTGCGCCACCTCGGTGTCCACCGCGGGCACCCCGGTGATATCGATCACCGCGTGTTCCGAGCCGGTGTCCACCAAAGACTGCAGCAGCTTCTCCATGACCACCTGCGTGCGGGCCGAGTCCAGCGTGCCCACCAGGGGCACCGCCAGAATGCCGTCCCACAGCTTCACCACCGGCGTGGACAACTCCAGGAGCTGCTCGGCCTGATTGATGATGATCTTCTCGCGGGCCGTCACGTAGCTCTCGAACGTGAACAGGCCCAGATCATCGATGAACTTGGAGAACCAGACGTAGCCCCGCAGGGTCGCCGAATCGTCCTCGGCCTCGATCGCCTCGTAAACGGCTTCCTTGACGCCGAACACCACGACAGCGGTTTCCGACGGGGTGAAGCCCTCCCGGGCCTGCGTACGCGACAGCTCCGCCAGCAGACCGCGCAGATCGCTGGTGTCGCCGTCCTGGGCAACGGAGCGCTGCAGCGCCTGGTAGATCTCGCGCAACCGGGTGGTCAGCATCCCGCGGTCGGTGTGGCCGCCCGCGGTCGCCACCGCGACGTCGATCCAGCGCTTGACGATCCGCTCCTCCTGCTTCCGCAAGAGCGCATCGATATGGAGCCGATCGGTCTCACCATGAACAGTCACAACGCACTCCCACAGACAGGGGATGATTTGGGGAGGATCGCCGCAAGGCTAGCGGTCTCCCCTCCCCACCACCACAAGCGCGCACCGACCCTGAGCCGATCCTGATCGGCCGGCAGACGCACGGCGTGGGAGGTGGGAGATGCTCGGCCGGTCGCGGATGAGCAGGTCGACGACCCGGGCCGGTGGCAGCCCGGCGGCGGTCGCGAGGCGGCGTATCGATGGGCCACTGGTACGGAAGGTGTGTGCTGGTCATCTGCGTGTGCCTTCGCCGTTGACAGCGCTCGGGTTGCCGGATACCCCCTACCCCCGGTACGGCCGACAGGCGCGCGACTTTTGGCGCACCACGTACCGGCCACCTTCAAGAGGCACGAGGCGATCAGGTCCGGCGATTGCCCGGCTCGGTGCCCCGGGTCCTGAGGCGGCGGGCGGCGTCCCTCGGCTGGAGGAGGTCAGGGGTACGGCGGGACGCGCAGGCAGAGCAGCGCGATGTCGTCGGCAGGGTCACCTTCGCAGTAGGTCATGACGGTGGCGCTGATGCGTTCGACGATGGCGGTGGCGTCCAGGTCGTGGCAGCCGGCGAGGAGGTCGCGCAGCCGCTGCTCGGAAGACCGCGCAGATGGCGGTCAGGCACCGCTGCGGGCCGGCCCGCTGGGCCAGCAGGGCGCTGTTGAGCTGGTTCAGCACCTGGGCTGGGGAGATGTGGCGGGGGGCGTCGGCGCGTACGGTGTAACGGGCCAGCGCGGTGATCTTGGCCGCTTCCACGCCGTGGCCCGAGACGTCGCCCAGCACCGCGCACCAGTGCACGGGCCCGGCGGCGAACAGGTCGTAGAAGTCGCCCAGCACCCTGGTGCCCTGGCCCGCGGGCAGGTAGCGGGCGGCGGCCTGCAGACCGGGAGGGATGACCAGCACGGGCGGCAGCAGACTGTCCTGCAAGGTGCGGGCCAGCTCCGCGGACTGCTCGGCGGCGTCTTCGAGGGCCTGCATCTGTTCACCTCACGCCAAGCACCCCAGTCTCTCCCAAGCGGGCGGTAATGGCGATGTCCCCGCTGGATCGCCGACCGGTCTCTTCGCGATGTCGCTGGTGTGCATGATCGGCGAAATATTGACCTGGCGGGCGAGGTTAATCCGCCGCCGATGGCGGTAGGGATGGAGGCGACTCCGCCTGGACATGGAATCCATCCGGTGCCCCCTCCGGGAGGAGCTGATCGCTGCGATGGACGGCCTTGATCCGCAGCTGGCCCTCACCCGCACCACCTATCCGCAGGCGCAGGTCATCCACGCGGCGGGCGTCCTGGACTATCTGCACGCGCCGCTGTTCCGCGTTCAGATCGACGCCGCCCTGCGCAACAACCCGCTCGACCTGATCCTGGAGTTGTCCGGCGTGCAATTGTGCGACTCCTCCGGCCTGTCCGAGCTGATCGACGCCCGCCGGCAGGCCGAGGCCGCGAAAGTCCGGCTGATGCTGGCCGCGGTGCCGGGCAACCTGACACGCCAGCTCACCATCACCGGGCTGGCCGCGGTGTTCGACAGCTACCCCACGCTGGACGACGCCCTGCAGCAGGACCGCCCGCCCACCCGCTCCTCCTGACCGCCCGTTCAAGGGCGAGGACACCCGGCGGGATGTCAGCCGCGTGCTCCTGATCGCCAATGGGCTGTCTTCCGGCAGCGCCGATGAGCCCGCGCCGGGGTCGGCGCGGGCTCATGGGTGGCCGGACGAGGTGTGTCAGGCGGTGTCGAGAGAGACGGCGATGTCGGTGATGGTCAGGGGGAACGGGGTGCTGACGGGGGTGGCGACGCCGGTGAGCAGGTCGACCGTGTTGAGCGTCGCGTCGCCGCTCGAGATGACGATGGTGGCGAAAGCCGAGTTCGAGACGGTCTTGCCGCCGCTCAGGTCGCTGTAGACGTCGAGGCCCGCGTTCGTGGCGACAGGCGTGCCGAGCGCGCCGGTCGGGGCCAGCAGGCCGTTGTTGGCCGGTGATTGCACGACGATCTGAGCGGTCGTGGTGTTGATGTCGAACAGCGTGGTCGCGGTGTCGCTGCTGAGGTCGTTGTTGGTGTAGGCGGCGGCGGTGACCCCCGAGGCCGGCGAGCCTGGGCCGTTGCTTAAGGAGACGTCCGCCACCGTCGTGCCGTCGTTGAGGTTGTGGCGCAGGTTCTGGCCGACGTCACTGATCACGCGCAGCCGGTCGGCGGCGGGATTGAAGTCGACGCCGAACGCCGTGCCCTTGAGCCCCACGCCGAGCTGCGAGACCTTCGCGACGATCACGTCCTGGTTGCCCGTCGGGAGCGAGATCGTGTAGATGCCGCCGTGGTTGCCGACGGCATAGAACTTGCCGTCCTGTACGCGGAAGTCGATCCCGATCACGTAGGTGTCGATGACCAGCCCGGTGATCCGCCTGACCCAGTTGAGCTCCTCGGGCTTGTCGGTCGTGAACGTGGCCATCAGCCTGCCGTCATCGGTGATCCCGTAGGCCCGCAGCGAGGCGGCCGTAGCCGAGGTGGAGCTGGCCGCCAGGCTGGTCCCGGCCGGCCCGACAGCGATCGCCGCGGCTGCCGCCAGCGTGATCAGCAGGGCGACCTTCCTCTTGATTCGTCCGCGCATGAGATTCTCCTCCATCGGGTTATGTCGGCAGGTCAGGCGGTCTTTTCACCTGGATTTACCGACGTGACTGTGAGCAGCAACAGCTTGTCTGAAGATGGAGGAAGTGTCTTCGTGACAAATGTGAAAGCGCCCGCCACGGGCAAGCCTCGATTTGTTATTCCCCGCAACCCTGGATTCTGGTTTTGAATGTGTGATCTGCTTGACACGGAGTGCTGTCGCAACGCGACAGAAAGGGACAACCTTAAAGGATTCAGAGCAGGTCGCCGATCTCAATTCGGGCACGTCACGGGCAGGGACGCGGGGCTCACGGAACGCTACAAATTCCGGCAAGAGCTCGCGACGGACCGGACGCCGGATGAGTCGCAGGCACGAAGCAGGGGCATTTCCGGATCGCTTGAATTATCGGCCGATGGGGGAGCCCTTTCTTCGGATTCCGCATGGCCTCGCGGCAGCTGTCTTTATCAAGGTGGCGGGATTACTGCCCGGCCCGCCTAGATGTCTTTCGACCACGTGTACCAGGGACCGCGCAGGTGGTCGTACGATTCTTCCCCGCCGACTTGAGGAGGTTCGCCGCCGGGACTCCAGGCGAATCCGGTGGATCCGATGAAGCCTGCGCCATCGACGGTGAAGAGCGCGCCACCAGGGAACCTCGTGGCCCCTTCGATCGGGAACAGTCCTATCCACTCGTCATCGCCCGGCAACGGCGCGCCTTGCGACACGGTCCGGGCGAAGGCGTCGAAGGCGGGGCGGGACAAGGCCAGGCGAGCCTCCAGGGGCGCACCCATGTACACCAGACCGCCGGCCAGCAGGACGATCAGAGGCGGCAACAGCCAGACGGGCCACTCGAGACGCAACTTTGCCAGAGGACTCGCTCTGAACAGGATGCGGGCGAGCGTGCCCAGCCAGATCAGCCCGAGGAACGTCCAGGCGAAGACGAGCCACGCCACCCAGGGGAGGTACCAGCCTGGAACGCTCGTCGCGTAGACGGTCAGCAGGGCCGCGACGGTTGTGAGCACGAGCGCGGCCAGCCGGTCGGGACGCCACGCGTCGGGGACGTTGTCCACGCGATGATCGTAGCCGCCTCATCGAAACGGAGCCGGCCGAGGAGCTTGAGCGCGATGCCCGATTCTCCGGTGGACAGCGCGCTGTCCACCGGTCTTTCAGGCTGACGTCATGCCTCAGCCGGCCTGCGGATGCAGCAGATCATGGATCTGCTCCAGCTGCGCCCGGTCCAGCGGCCCGTGCCGCAGCGCGCCGGCGTTCTGCTCGGCCTGGCCGACCGTCCTGATGCCGGGAATCGGCACCGTGCGCTCGCTGCGGGCCAGCAGCCAGCCGAGGGCGCCCTGGGCGAGGGTACGGCCGCCGGAGGTCAGGATGTCGCGGATCGCGTCCAGCATGGCGAGGAACTCGGGGGCGGGCCCGCCGTCCTTGAAGAAGGTCATCCACGCGGGAGAGTCGCCGCGTACGTCGTCCATCGGCAGCCGCGAGTCCGGGCCGTACTTGCCGGTGAGCAGCCCCATCGCCAGCGGCCCCCGGTTGACGGAGGCGAGATCGTGGGTGTCGCACACCGCCAGCACCGCCGGGGCGTCGTGCAGGACGCTGAGGTCGTGCTGCACGGCGGCGCAGTGCGGTCCCTTCGCGAACGCGGCCACCCGTTCCGGATCGTCGGTGCTCCAGCCGTAGGCCCGGATCAGGCCCTCGTCGACGAGTTCCTCCAGCGTGGCGATCAGCTCATCCACCCGCTCCAGCGGCACGTCCCCGAGGTGCAGCTGGTAGAGGTCGATGTGGTCGGTGCCCAGTCGCTCCAGCGAGGCCCGGCACGCCTGGCGGATGTATCCGGGCGAGACGTCCTGGCCGGTGAGGGTCCGCGTCGCGGCGTCGAAGGTGTTGCCGAACTTGGAGGCGATCACGACCTCGTCCCACCGCCCCGACAACGCCCTCCCGAGCACGCGCTCGCTGCGCCCCGTGCCGTACACGTCGGCCGTGTCGAAGAACGTGATCCCCAGGTCGAGCGCCCGATGCACGGCCGCCACCGACTCCTCGTCGTCCACTTCCCCCCATCCGGCCGGCTTGCCATGGGCCATGAAGGGTCCGCCGATCGCCCATGCCCCGAACCCGATCGCACTCACTCGCAGGCCGCTGCGTCCCAAGATCCGGAACGAGTCGTTCATCTCGTGCTCTCCCTGACTTCGCGGAAACGGTTCCGGGAGAGACGTTGCCACCTGGAGGGGACTCCAGGTCAAGTGCTCCCGACGGCGTCAGCGGGCGTGGTGTTCGATGAGGTCGCGTAGTTCCCGGTAGGTGGCTCTGTCGTCGTCGCCGCGGCGGGCCAGGGCGACGTAGCTGCGGGCCTCCGGGTCGGTGAGGGTGGCGAAGCCCACTCCCGGGCGTGGCGCCATCGTGAACGGCTGGGGCACCAGGCCGACGCCCTGGCCCGCGGCGACCAGGCTCATGAGCATGGGGGTGCTGCTGGCGAGGTGAGCGATCGTGGGGGAGAACCCGCCGGCCGCGCAGGCCTGCAGCGCGGCGGCGTGAACTCCGGCGCCCTGCTTGGTCGAGTAGCTCACGAACCGCTCGCCGGCCAGGTCGCGCAGCCCGATGGTGCGCCCGGCGAGCGGATGGTCCTCGGGGAGCGCCGCGACGAGCCGGTCGGCGTAGACGATGTCCAGGTGGAGGCCGTCCTGGTCGACCGGGGGGCGCAGCAGGGCCACCTCGATGGTGCGCCGGCGAAGCTGCCGTACCGACTCATAGGAGTGCATCTCGTGCAGCTCCAGGTCGATCTTGGGGAAGCGGGCGCGGAAGCGGGGGAGCACGAGGGGGAGCAGCCCGTAGGCGGCCGGTTCGAGGTAGCCGAAGCGGATCACGCCGCGTTCCCCGCTGACCGTCTCGCTGACGCTACGGCGGGCGCTTCGCCGTCGGGGTGTCATGCTCCCGCGCCGCCGACGCCGCGGCGCTCGCCGTACACGCGGCGGGAGCCGGTGCGACGTCGGTGATGTCGTCGCCGCCGCCGATGGCCAGGCCCACGGACGCGGAGCTCGTGGCGTACTACGAGGAGGTCGCCGCGGCCACCGGCCTGCCGATGTGGCTCTACAACTTCCCGCAGGACAATGCGCACAACATCCGGGTGGACCTGATCGCCCGCCTCGCCGACATCCCCAACGTGGTCGCCATCAAGCAGAGCACGCCCGACACCAGGGAGCTGCTCGCCACGATCGAGGCGGTCGGCGACCGGCTGATCGTCTTCGGCCACCTGCTGAGCAGGCTCGGCCTGGCCCTGATCACCTCCGGTTACGGCGGTGACGGGCACTTCGGCAGCGGGCTCCTGCTCGGCCGCCAGATGCCGGAGTTCTTCGAGCGGGCCTGGGCCGGTGACACCGAGGGAGCGGGGGAGATCGCCGACCGCTTCGAACGGCTCATGGCCAGCCTGCTCGGCGCCCGGGTGGACGGCTACAACTGGGCCTTCGGCGGCATGCAGCCCACGCTGAAGGCCGCGATGAACCTGCTCGGCCAGCCGGGCGGATATCCACGCAGGCCCAAGCTGCCGGTCGACGACCCGCGTGACCTCGCCGCCATCCGCGCCATCCTCCAAGAGGCCGGGCTCACCTGTGTCTGACCCGCGTCCCGCGGATCCGCCTCTCCCCGGGACGCTGCGCGACTATGAGCGGGCCGCGATGGCGCTGCTCGGCGATGACGTCGCGGGCTATCTCGCGGGAGGCGCGGCCGACGAGCACTCCACCCGGTGGAACGCCGATCGATTCGCCGGGATCAGGCTCGCGCCTCGGGTCCTCACCGATGTACGCGACCTGGACACCTCGGCCGACCTGCTCGGCACGCGCCTGGAGCACCCGATACTGCTCGCGCCGACCGGCGCGCACCGGCTGTTCCACCCCGGCGGCGAGCATGCCACCGCCGCCGGCGCGGCGGGCACGGTCTACGTGGTCAGCAGCTACAGCACCACCGCCTTCGCCGACCTCGCCGCGCAGGCGGCGGGCCCGCTGTGGTTCCAGCTCAACCCGGTGCCCGACGCCGATTTCGTCCGCGAAACCGTGCGCGGCGCCGTCACCGCGGGGGCGCGCGCGATCGTCGTCACCCTCGACACCCCGGTCGCCGGCACCCGCGACCGCCAGTCCTGGAACGGCCTCGACCTGCCGGGGGGCATGAGCTACCCCATGCTCGGCGGGTACGGCGGGTTGCGACCCGACCCGGCGGCCCGTTCCATCTACCGCCCCGCCCTGGACGCCGGATTCACCGCGCATGACCTCGCCCGCATCGTGGCCGAGGCCGGGGCGCCGGTCGTCGCCAAGGGAGTGTTGCGCGCCGACGACGCGGCGACGCTGGTGGATCTCGGAGTGGCCGGGATCATAGTCTCCAACCACGGCGGACGTAACCTCGACACGGTCCCCGCCACGATCGACGCCCTGCCAGGAGTGGTGCGCGCGGTCGGCGGCAGGGTCCCGGTGCTGCTCGACGGCGGGATCAGGCGAGGCACCGACGTGCTGAAGGCGATCGCGCTCGGCGCCCGCGCCGTGCTCGTCGGGCGGCCGGCGCTGTGGGGCCTGACCGCCGGCGGCGCCGACGGTGTCCGGCACGTGATCGACGTGCTCCGTACGGAGCTGGAAATGGCCATGGCGCTGTGCGGGGTCACCTCGCTCGGCGCGGCGGGATCAGACATCCTCTGGGAGGAATAGAACGATGTGGGCACTGCGCCAGCCGGGCCCGGGCGTGTTCGAGCGGATCGAGGTCCCCGTGCCTGACCGCCTGGCCGACGGTGAGGTCCTGCTCAGGCTGCGTGCGGGGGCCATCTGCGGCAGCGACGTGCCGAAGTTCCTCGGCGTGCACGACCCGGACAACCCCTACACCGGCATGGTCGGCGTGCCGCTGCACGAGGCGGTCGGCGACGTGATCGAGTCCCGCGCCGAGGGTCTCCCCGTCGGCGCCCGGGTGGTCGGCATCGTGGAGAACTCCCGCGGCCTGTCCGAGTACTTCGTCACCCCTGCCCGGATGCTCCACCGGCTGGACAGCGATCTGTCCGACGTGCACGCCACCGTGGTACAGCCGCTGTCCACGGTGCTCAGCACGCTTGACCGGGTGCCTGACGTCCAGGGGAAGCGGGTGGCGGTGCTCGGCCTCGGGCCGCTGGGGCTGCTGTTCGCGCACGTGCTGAAGAGCATGGGGGCGGCCACGGTCGTCGGGGTGGACCGGGTGGACCGGTCCGGCGTGGCGGAGGCGTTCGGCATCGACGAACTCTTCGTCGGGGACACCCGCGCCTGGTCGGCACAGGCGGGGAGGCCCGAGATCTGCGTCGAGGCCATCGGGCACCGCCAGGACGTGGTGGCGGACGCGATCGAGGCGCTCGCGCCGCACGGCCACCTGTTCGTCTTCGGGCTGCCCGAGGACCACTACGTGATTCCCATGCGGACGTTCTTCCGCAAGCACCTGACCATGCAGGGCGGGACGACGCTCGACTGGGCCCGCTTCCTGGCCGAGGCGGAGCGGTATCTTCTGGACCATCCCGGCCTGCCCGGGGCGTACATCACCGACGTGTTCCCCGTCGAGCGCGCCGAGGAGGCGTACCGGCGCTACGCCTTCCCCGCCGAGGGGCGGCTCAAGGTGGCGATCACGGCCGGCTGACCTGCTCGGCTCCCGGTACGGCGGCGTGCCGCGCTGGTCCGTGAAAGCAACACGGCGCTTCGGGCAAGAAGAGGCGACCATCATTCACGTGACCCAGCGGAGACGCCCGCATGGCAGTTCCACCTGACCTGGCCGAACCACCCGATCTACGGGTGGACTTCGAGCAGATCTTCAATGAGCACTTCAGCGAGATCCACCGCTACATCGTCAGGCGGTTGTCCGACGACGTCGCCGACGACCTGGCCGCCGAGGTGTTCCTGGCGGCCTATCGGGGCGGCTACGACGCCTCGCGCGGCGGAGTGCGCCCGTGGTTGTACGGCATCGCCACCAACCTCATCTCGCGGCATCGCCGTACCGAGATCCGCAGATGGAAGGCGCTGAGCCGGACGGCCGAGCGCGCCGAGCACAGTCCCGAGGACGCCGCTCTGGCCCGCGTGGCCGCGGGGCGGTTGACCGGCAGGCTCGCGGGGGCGCTGGCCGGGCTCAACCGCGGGGACCGCGACGTCGTGCTGCTGAGCGTCCTGGGCGACCTCAGCCACGCCGAGGTGGCCGCCGCCCTGGGCATCCCGGCGGGGACGGTCGCCTCCCGCCTCAACCGGGCCCGCAAGCAGCTGCGCAAGGCACTCGGCGACGTCAACCCTCTGGAGGAGAGCCATGGATGAGCTGAGCCTGCTGGCGAAAGCACTGCCTGACGCTCCGCCACCCTCGGCGGAAGTGGTCGAGAAGGCCCGCGCCCGGTTGTCCGCCGCCCGGCGCGAACCGGTACGGCGACGCGGAGCGAATCGGCGTGGCCTCGTCTGGGGATGGACGCTGGGAGCGGCCGCGGCCACGGTCGTCGTCGTCATGGCCGTCGTCACGCTGGTGTCGAACGTGACCACTGTTCCCGAACCGGTGCTCGTGCCGCCCGCCGGCGGCAACGATGACCTGCTCCGGCTGGCGGACCAGGTCGCGAAGCTGCCGGACGAGGGCGGCGACTACTGGCGCAGGCCGTTGCTCAACAACGGGCTGTTGAGGGTCCGGGCGGGCGGCGAGACGTTCAACGTCCTGTACTCCTCGCGGATCGACCTCTGGCAGCCGGGCGATCCCCGCGACCCCGTTCATGTGGAGCAGTGGCAGCAGTACGTCCGCCCCGCCACCAAGGCCGACGAGCGTGCGTGGCGGGCCGCGGGTTCTCCGGCCACGGTCCGGCGAGTGTGCACGCCGGGCACCCGTGCGGGCGACTGCGCGAAGGTCCGGCTGCACTCCAAGCCCTCACAGTGCGTGTACACGCGCGCGGCCGAGCCGGGAGGCGTGCTCGGTGATTCACGGCTGGGTGAACTCACACTGGCCGACCTCGCGGCGCTGCCCGTCGACGCCGGACAACTCCGGGAGAAACTCCGTACCTACTGGAAGAACGATCAGGACGGCCACTCCACGTTCGAGGAGTTCCTCTCCTCATCCTCCGCCCTTCTGGAGCTCCCGGTCAGCCCCGCGGTCAGGGCGGCCGCCCTGCGTCTCCTCGCCGGACTGCCGACGACCAAGGTGCTCGGCCCGATCACCGATCCTCTGGGACGTGCGGGAATCGAGGTCACCTTCGTGAAGAGCGAGGGTTTCTCCGCCGAGTTCGGCGCCGACGACGAGGTGGCGGAGCGGTTCGCCACCATCCTCGACCCGCGGACCGGCACCGTCCTGACGGACAACGCCGAGATCGCGGCCGAGAGCACGGAGGGGCTCGCCAAGGGGACGTTCATGAGCTACCAGGCATGGGCGCCTGAGGCCGGCTGGACCGGCGAACGCCCCGAGCGGCCGACCGGCTGCCGCCTCAGCGACCGTCCACTGCCGTGACGAGCCGCTCCGGATAAGCGCGTTCTGATGTCTCAGCGCACGAGGCGGAAGAACGAGCGGATCTCGTCGACGAACAGCTCCGGCTGCTCCAGCGCGGCGAAGTGGCCCCCCTGGGCGACCTCCTTCCAGTAGCGGATGTCGGTGTAGCGCTTGGCCGCCCAGCGGCGCGACGGGCGGGGGATCTCCTTCGGGAAGATGGAGCAGCCGGTGGGTACCGTGACCGTGTCCGTGGTCACCTGGTTGAACCACTCCGAGACCTGCTTGAAGCTCTCCCAGTACAGGCGGGCTGAGGACGTGGCGGTGCCGGTGAGCCAGTAGAGCGTGACGGTGTCGAGGATCTCGTCACGGGTCAGCGCGTTCTCCGGCTCGCCGTCACAGTCGGTCCAGGCACGGAACTTCTCCACGATCCACCCGCACAGGCCGGCCGGCGAGTCGAGGAGGGCGTACCCGAGCGTCTGGGGCCGGGTGGACTGCTGCGCCGAATAGCCCGATTCCCATTCCTGGGCGTTGCGCAGCGCGTCGAGCGTGGCCTGCTCGGCTCGGGTGAGGTCGTCGAACGTCGCGGGATCGGGGGCCGCGATGGGCGGGGTGAGGTGGATGCCGGCGAGATGGTCGAGATCCTGCTGGCCGAGGCTCGTGCTGATGCTCGTGCCCCAGTCGCTGCCCTGCGCGCCGTAGCGGTCGTAGCCGAGCCTGGCCATCAGCTCCGCCCACGCGCGGGCGACGCGCTGCACGTTCCAGCCGGGCCGGGCCGGCTTGTCGCTGAAGTTGTATCCCGGGATGGAGGGGAGGACCACGTGGAAGGCGTCGGAGGCGTCGCCGCCGTACGCGGTGGGGTCGGTCAGCGGGCCGACGACCTTCAGATATTCGGCCATCGAACCGGGCCAGCCGTTCGTGATCACCAGGGGCAGCGCCTGGGGGTGCGGCGAACGGACGTGCGCGAAGTGGACGCCGATCCCGTCGATCTCGGTACGGAACTGCGGCAACGCGTTCAACCGCGCCTCCGTGGCCCGCCAGTCGTACCTCTCTCCCCAGTAGCGGCACAGCTCCCGCAGGTAGGCGAGGGGCACGCCCTGCGACCAGTCGGTCACTGTCTCGGCCTCGGGCCAGCGTGTGCGTTCGAGCCGCTCGCGGAGGTCGCGCAGCGCGTCGTCGGAAATATCAATCTTGAACGGGGTTATGTCGGACATATCAGCTTTCCTTCGTTTGTCGTGTCGTGATGGGATGCGGCCTGAAGGGTGCGGCGGCTCGCTCGAACCGGGTCAGGAGATCACCGGTGAACGGCACGCCCGCGATGGCGCTCAGCGCGCCCGCCCAGCCCGCGGCGAAGTAGTCCCAGCCGTCGGCCGTCGGGGCGCCGCGGGCGGCCGCCTGCCGCAGGAAGGTCAGAGGGCCCCGGTAGTTGAGGTCCCACGCCAGGGTCCCGGCGGTCAACGGGGCCCGGTCGGTGACCGGGCTTCCCGGGCCGGTCTTCCCCAGGCCGGTGGCGTTGATGACGACGGCGGGCGAGGGCAGGCCGGCGATCAGCGCGTCACACGCCTCCGCGTCGCGCACATGAACGAACGACAGGCCACCGGAGTCGTGGCCGCATCAGGAGCAGTGCCTGCTGCGGAGCGAGACGTACCGGCCCTGACTTCGGCCGCTGCGGCGAGACCGCGGCGTCGTCGGAGTCGAACACGGCGGGGGCGGGCAGGTCCACGGCCGGTACGGGCGTGTCGCGCAGGTTGGCCACCGCCCACAGCCCGCCCCGGCGATAGGCGGTCACGCCCGCGCCCAGATCGACCTTCGTCACCTCGTCCGTGGCGGCCAGCAGGTCGGCGAGGGCTCGCCGCGTCATCATGAGCCCGCGCAGGGCGTTGAGGTGGGAGGCGGGGTCGGCCTCCTGCGCCGCCACGGTGTCGGCCGCGCTCCGCCCGCCCTCCGGCAGCCATGGCCGCCCCGTGGTGAAGCCGAGGCCGGGGCCGGGCCGCCACGGCATCGGGGTGCGGGCGACGTCCCTGCTCTGGTCGGGCTGGGCCGCGCCGAGCGGATCGGCGCCGTGGCCGGGGGGCACGTGTCCGTCGCCCAAGCCCAGCTCCTCGCCCTGGTAGAACCACATCGTGCCGGGCAGCAGCGCCATCAGGACGTGCAGCGCCAGCGACCTGCGCCGCCCCGTCTCACCGCCGCCGTAGCGGGTCGCCGCCCTGCGTCTGTCGTGGTTGCCCTGCACCCACGACAGACGCGGTGAGGCCGCCACCGCCGCGGCGAGCATGGTGTCGATCTGCTCGGGATCCCAGTTGGTCTCCACCAGTCCGAACCAGAACGACGAGTGCAGCCGCTCACCGTCGACGAAGCGGGCGAGCGCCGCGGGGTCGAGCTCGTAGACCTCGCCGACGAGGAACGCGTCATGACGGTCGGCGACGCGCCGCCACCTCTCATGGATGGTGTGCACGTCCGGCTGGTGGATGTCGTAGCGGTGGTCCTGACGACGCCAGTCCATCGTCACCCCGGCCATCGGGGCCAGCAGGTCGGCGGGGAGCAGCGGGTTGTCCCGCAGGTCGGCGTCCTTGACCAGGTAGGCGGCGGTGTCGATGCGGAACCCGTCGAGGCCGCGCGCCAGCCAGTGCTCGATGACCTCGTCGATCTGCTGGACGAGCACGGGGTTGCGCCAGTTGAGATCGGGCTGCTCCGGCCGGAACAGGTGCAGGTAGTACTGGCCGGTGGCCGCACTGAACGTCCACGCCGGCCCGCCGAAGTGGGACAGCCAGTTGTTGGGCGGGCCTCCGTCGGGAGCGGGGTCGCGCCAGATGTAGAAGTCACGGTACGGATCGATGGCCGAAGAGGCGGCGGCACGGAACCACGGATGGTCGTCGCTGGTGTGGTTGACGACCAGATCACCGATCACCCGCAACCCCCTGCGGTGGGCTTCGGCCAGCAGCCCGGCGAGGGCCGCCTCGCCGCCGAACAACGGATCCACCGCGCTGTAGTCGGCGATGTCATACCCGTGGTCGCGCATGGGGGAACGGAAGAACGGCGTGAGCCAGAGCACATCGACGCCGAGGCTCGTCAAGTGGTCCAGATGCTCGCCCACGCCCGCCAGATCACCCCAGCCGTCTCCGGTGCTGTCGCCGAAGGACGGCAGATACACCTGGTAACCGACGGCGTCCCGCCACCACGGCGTGGTCCGCGCGCGGCGCAGCAGGTGGGCCAGGTGCCCGAGGTCGTTCAGGCGCAGGTCACCGGACAGGCCGCGGAGCGCCGCGGTCGTCATGCCGGCCGCCGTGCCCGCGGCTAGCCCCGGCTCGGAGTCCTCGACGACGAGGCAGGCGGCCGGGTCCACTCCTAATGCGGCCGCGGCCCGCAGGTATCCCTCGGGGTCGGGCTTGCCGTGCCGTACGTCGTCGATCGTGACGAGCATCGGCGGTTCGACACCGGCAGCGGCCAGCCGCGCCTTGGCCAGCCGTGTGCCGGCGCTCGTCACGACCGCCCAGGGCAATCCGAGCCGGTCCAGGGCGGTGAGCAGGTCGGCCGCGCCGGGTGAGGCGACGACGTCGGACAGATCGTCGCACTGCAGTGCGGTCAGCCGCCGCACCGCCAGGGCGACCGCGTCGTCGTCGAGCAGCGGGAAGAACCGCCTCACCGTACGTTCGGACGGGTTGCCGTGAGCCACCGCGAGCACCGCCTCCGCGGCCACGCCGTTCTCACCTGCCCAGGTTGACCAGGCACGTTCGACGGACGCGTCGGAATCCACCAGGGTTCCGTCCATGTCCAGAAGTACAGCCTCTAGCTTTCCGAGATCCGATCGCCTGCTCACGCGGCCCCTTTCGTATAAACTCGTCCATCGAGCATAAAGGAGACAGAGGTGCGGATGGCAAGTCCTTCCCGGGTCGGAGACGCCCGCTGGCGCGGCGCGCTGGCCGTTCTCGAGGAGATGCGCCGCGAGCCGGGCGTGACCAGAGCGGTCGTGGCACAACGGCTCCGGCTGAGCAGCGGCTCGGCCACCGAGATCACGGCGCGGCTGAGGGACCTGGCGCTCCTCACCGAGACGCCGGCCGCGACGTCCGGGCGGGGCCGCCCGAC
This sequence comes from Nonomuraea insulae, assembly GCF_042656245.1. NCBI lineage: Bacteria > Bacillati > Actinomycetota > Actinomycetes > Streptosporangiales > Streptosporangiaceae > Nonomuraea > Nonomuraea insulae. The sequence continues at coordinate 51,602 of NZ_JBHSPA010000004.1, read as the reverse complement.
CACCGTTCTCGGCCCGCATCCCGACGGGCCGATCGTGATCGCGGTGGACCTGCGGCAGGAGGACTGGCGGTGCGCGGTCGCGGCGCTGGACGGTAGGCCGAAGATCGTCGAGGCGGGCGCGCATGCCAGCCGCGACCCCGATCACGTGATCGGCGTGATCGCCGAGGCGGTGCGCCGGCTCCACGAGCGCCACGGCAAACGCGTCAGGGCCGTGGGCGTGGCCGTCGCCGCCACCGTACGGCACGGCAGGGTCGTGCAGTCCTCCACCCTGGGATGGGACGCGGTCGACCTCGCCGCGCTCGCCACCGAGGCGGGCCTGCCCTTGCTGATCGGCAACGACGCCATGCTGGCCGGGATCGCCGAGGCCCGCAACGGGGCGGCCGCCGGCGCCGCGACGGCCCTGCACCTCACGATCGAGGTGGGTGTCGGCGGCACCCTGGTGGTCGACGGGCAACCGGTAGGCGGCGCGACGGGCGCGGGCGGCGAGTTCGGCCACCTCCCGCTCGGCGAGCCGGGAGTGCGCTGCCCGTGCGGGGCCACGGGCTGCTGGGACCTCGCCGTCGACGGCAGGGCCATCGCCCGCCGTCGCGGTGACCCGCCGCCCGGCGACCCCCGCACGTACGCGCTGACGGCCATCGCGCGGGCGTCGCAGGAGGCGAGCGTCGCGACCGCGGTCGAGCACGCGGCCACCAGCTTCGCCAGTGGACTGGCCGGACTCATCAACGCCCTCGACCCCGACGTCGTCACGCTCGGCGGCCTCGCCCAGCCGCTCCGAGAGGCCGCCGCACCCCAGTTCGAGGCCGCGCTGACCGGCGGGCTCATGCGCTTTCGCCGGTCGGATCCGCCGCGGGTGCTGGCGGCGGAGCTCGGCGAGGACGGCGCGCTGCACGGCGCGGTGCTCACCGCGCTGGACCAGGTCCTGACCGAGGCGGGGATGAACGCGTGGACAGCCGACCGTGCGTTCTGACGAATCCAGAGATGCCGTTCACTCCCAGCGATGACTGCTCCTTGGTGTGGATCGCAACAGGCGAGCGCCGACTTTAAGGGACTCTGGTACCTTATATTGGTGATGGAGAACGACATACCCCCTTCGATGACGCATCCGCCCACGGCCGAGGTGGCGCGGGCGCACCTCGTACTCCAGGATCTGATCGCCGATCTTGACGACGCGCACGTCCGTGAGCCGTCCGCCCTTCCGGGATGGTTGCGCGGGCATGTGCTGGCCCATCTGACCGACAACGCCCGGATGTTCGCCCGCCTGGCCGAGCACGCGCTGCGCGGCGAACTCGTGCCGACGTACGACGGCGGTGCGGACGAGCGCGACGCGATCATCGAAGCCGCCGCCGGTCGCGGCGCCGGCGAACATCGGGCGGCGCTGGCCGGGCAGATCATCCACCTGGAATCCGTGTGGGCGAAGATGAGCGAAACGGACTGGGGCCGCCCCGTGAGCTTCCGCGACGCCGACCTCACCGCGACCGTCTTCGCGCGCTGGCGGGAGGTCTGGATTCACCTGGCCGACCTCGGCCTCGGCGTCGGCCCGGAGGTGTGGCCGCTGGGGCTCGCCGCCCACGCCGTCGACTTCCTGTCCTCCCGCCTGCCCGCGGGAGCGTCGCTGCACGCCGTGGACGTCGGACGGCAGTGGCCCCACGGCGACGGGACCGAAGTGGTGATCACCGGCCGCCTGCGCGACCTCGCGGCGTGGCTGGCGGGGCGCGCCCCCGCCACATCGCCGACGGCCCCCGGCGGGCTGCCCGAACTCGGCCCGTGGCCGCCGCATCCGCCCGCGCCACGCGGATAGCCGGCAGGCGTCGCCTTGTCCGGCTACCGGTGCTCGTCGTGCGACGGGCGGTCGGCGGCAATGCCCGGGCTAGGCCACGTGAAGCGCCGGGCTTGGGGGAGTCACCCGTGATTCCGTGTGCTCACGGGCGCACCATGGGCAGGAAGACGTCGTCGACTATCTCCACGATCGTTTTGTCGGGGATGTCCACCGCCCCGCCCGCGATCTGGTACTCGTGGCGCAGCAGAATGAGCGGGACGCCCGCCATCCGAGGTGTCAGCGCCGACGCCCGGGCCTCGCCACGGGAGATGGCCCTGGCCAGAATGGCCATCATGGCGCTGGGCTCGTTGGCGAGGGCCTTGCGCAGTTCGTCGGTCGTCTCGGGCCGCTGGTGGATCTCCGTCATCGCGCCGCGCAGCATCTCCCCGTTCACCGGCGAGTTCATGCGCCCGACCACCTCTCGCAGCAGCGCGAGCACGTCGGAGCGCAGGTCGCCCGTGTCGGGCGGGTCGGCCGGCGGCCCCACGAACCGGCGGTACGCCGCCAGGGCGAGCGCGGCACGGGTCGGCCAGCGGCGATAGATGGCGTTCTTGTTGGTGCCGGCGCGCTGCGCGACCTGGGCCATCGTCAGAAGCGCGTATCCGCGCTCGGCCACCTCGTCGATCGCCGCCCGCAGGATCGCGTCTTCCAACTGCGCTCCACGCCGCCTGGAACGCTTGCCTGTCGCCTCTTGCTCCAATCCGTGCGCCCTCCCTGATCTGCGGTCCGCCTCGCACCCTCTCGGGCGGGCGGGCCTGGCCTGCTGTCACGCCGCAGCGTAGCGGGCTCGCTGGAACTTTCCAGTGCTCGGCGGGGGCCATCGTCGCTTGTTGCCACCAAGATGATCGTGTTATATGGTACTCAAGTCTCCTAATAAGGTACTTGAGTACCTAAATGGTGAGGCGGCAGCTGGTCTCGACATATGCGTCGAATGGGCCGCTCGTGATCATGTCTGTGTGACGAGAACAAGATCGGAAGCGGCTGCTGCCCTCATCGCAGGTGACGTTGGCGCGAACGACCCGGTCTCGGGGCTTCCATCACCAGTGCCCCTCCCGCGGCTGGCTACGGTCTTCGGTGGCGACCAGGACATCGAGCAGCAGTTCCTGCAGCTCGACCCGGGTCGCCGCATGAGCCGGGTCGTCCCACAGGTTGTCCAGCTCCGCCGGGTCGCCCTCCAGGTCGTACAACTCGCCGGAGCGGGCCCGAGTCGTGGACGGCGCGCCATGGTAGACGACGATCTTCCAGCGGTCGTGCCTGAGCATCGTGGTGTGCACGGGCTCCTCGTACGGGTGACCGCTGTTGCGGTATTCGCACAGCGCCCAGCCCCTGACCGGCGCGTCCCGCTCGCCGCGGGCCAGCGGCAGGAGGCTCAGCCCCTGCCCGTGGGGGAGCGGCGGTGCGCCCGCGGCCGCGAGGAACGTCGTCGCCAGGTCGATCCACTGGACCAGCTCGACCCGCCGCTCACCGGCGGGCAACCCGGCCGGCCAGCGCATGACGAGCGGCACCCGGACGGCGCACTCGTACATCATCGGGCCCTTCAGCATGAGCTGGTGATCACCGAGCATCTCGCCGTGGTCGCTGGTGAAGACGACCAGCGTGTCCTCGGCCAGGCCCGCCTCGTCGAGAGCGGCGAGAATCCGGCCGACCTCGTCGTCGACGAAACTCACCATCGCGTAGTAGCTGACCCTGACATCGTGGAGCTCGGACTCGGTGTACTCCGTGTAGCCGCGGGCGTGGCCGGCGTAGGAGCGGTGCGAGGCCTCGGTCTGCACGGGCGGCTTGCCGGCGAGCTCCTGGTCCCGGGTGACCGGAGGCCGCAGAGCCTTGCCGCGGTAACGGTCGAGGTACTCCTCCGGCGCGCCGAACCCGTGGTGCGGGTCGAAGAAGTTGGCCACGAAGAAGAACGGCTTGTCGGCGTCGCGCGAGTGCCGCAGGTAGTCGATGGTCTCGTTGCCGATCCACCGGCTGTAGTGGAAATCCGTCGGAAGCGAGTCGAAGCCGATCCCGGAACCGGGCTTGGCGGCGGCCTCGTACAGGTCCGGCCGTACCGCCCGCAACCACCGGTGGTAGGCGTTCTCCGACGATCCGAGGTAAGGGTCGTGCGCCCACCGGAACACGCGGAAGCCGTCGTCCAGCCGCGGTTCGAGACGGCCGCCGAAGCACGCCCCGCCGACGTGGAACTTCCCGGCCAGGCCGCAGTCGTAGCCGTGGTCGGCCAGGGTGCGCGAGAACAACTGCTCGTGCGCGGGCAGCCCGACGCCGTTCGCCCAGGCGCCGTGCGCGTGAACGTAACGGCCGGACATCAGGCTGGCTCGGGAGGGGCCGCAGACCGGCGCCTGCACGTAGCAGTTGTCGAACAGCACGCCCTGCTCCGCCAGCCGGTCGAGGTTGGGCGTGTCGATCTCGTCGTTGCCGTAGGCGCCCATCGCGTTGAAGCGTTGCTGGTCGGTGCAGATGAGCAGGATGTTCGGTTGGTTCATTTCTCTCATTCGAGGTTGGGCGCGTCAGGACTTCACGGCCCCGGCGACGCCTTCGACGAAGTAGCGCTGGAGCACGAGGAAGACGATGAGCAGAGGGACCAGGGAGATGGTGCCCGCGGCGGCGAGGCCGGACCAGTCGGTGGAGTTGGTGCCGCGGAAGGCGAGCATGCCCACCGAGAGCGTGCGCAGGTCCGGGCGGCTGAAGGTGAACACCAGCGGCAGGAGGAAGTTGTTCCAGGCCGCCAGGAAGGTCATGACGCCCACCGTCGCGGTGACCGGTCCCGCCAGCGGCAGCATGATGCGGAGGAACGTGCGCAGGAAGCCCGCCCCGTCCATGATCGCCGCTTCTTCGAGCTCACGCGGGATGCGGCTGAAATAGCCGGCGTAGAGCAGGACGGCGGCGACGTGGCCGCCGCCCGCGAGGGCGAGGATGATGCCGGTACGCGAGTTCAGCAGCCCCATGAGGTCACTGAGTTCGACCACCGGGATGATGGTGAGCCCGTGCGGCGCGAACAGCGTCGCGACCAGCACGGCGACCACCGCGCGCTTGCCGATGAAGTTCCGGCGGGCGATGACGTAGCCGGCCAGGGCGCAGCGCAGGATGACCAGCACCACCGTGCCCAGGGTGACGACCACGCTGTTCACGGTGTACAACCCGAAGTCGGCGTCGCGCCAGGCACGCACGTAGTTCTCGAAGTGCCACGACTCGGGGATCAGATCGAGCCCTCCGGAGAAGACCCCCAGCGAATCCTTCAGGGAAGCCGAGACGATCCACAACAACGGATAGATCCACACCAGGCAGATGACGGTGAGCACGATCACCTGCGTCCAGATCCCGAGACGGCGGCGACGGGCGGCGGCCCTCATGAGCTGCTCCTGGCGCGGTTGGCGTAACGGATGCCGATGGCCTGGATCCCGGCGAAAACGAGCGTGAAGAGCCCGAACAGCACGCCGAGCGCCGCGCCGTATCCGAGCCTGGGCGTGGTGTTGGCGAAGGCCTGCTGGTAGATGTAGACCTCCGTGGTGAGGGTGGAGAAGAACGGGCCGCCGTTGGTCATCGTCAGGACCAGGTCGAAGATCTGCAGCGTCTCGATGGCCGTGAGGAGGGCGATGATGATCAGGAAGGGCCTGAGCATCGGAATCGTCACGTAGCGCAGCGACGCCCAGTCGCCCGCGCCGTCCGTCTTGGCGGCCTCGTAGACCGTGACCGGGATGGTCTGGAGCGCGGCGAGCCAGTAGACGAGGGTGATGCCGAACCACTTCCACATGTGGACGCCCATCACCGTCCACAGGGAGGATCCGGGGTCCCCCAGGAAGTCGGCCGGCTGGTCGACGATCCCGAGGTCGAGCAGCAACTGGTTCACCGGGCCGCCGGCGGGGTCGAAGATGAACCCCATGACCACACCGATGATCGCCGTCGTCGTCACCACGGGAACGAACAGCGCGGTCCTGAACAGCTTGGCGAGCGGCAACCTCGGGTTGTTCAGGACGAGCGCGACCAGCAGGCTCAGCCCCACCCGCAGAGGCACGGTCACCACGATCATCGCCAGCGTGATCCCGAGCGACTTCCAGAAAAGCGGGTCACCGAACGCCTCAAGATAGTTGGCCAGGCCGATGAACGGCCGCTCGCTGCCCAGCCCCTTCCAGTCGAGCAACGAGTAGTACAGGCTGGAGATGATCGGCCAGATCGTGTACGCGCCGAACAACACCAGGGTGGGCAGCAGGAAGATGTACGCCCACCGCTCCGACCAGATCCTGGCGGCGGCCCCTCGGCGGCGGGCCGGGACAGGCGGGCCCTCTCGCGTCACGCTGCTCATCACTACTGGTACATCTCCGCCGTGTAGTCCTCGCCCGGTTTCCAGTTCGGGAACTTCCAGTCGTCCAGGCTCACCTTCACGCCCTTCGCCGACACGACCCGCGTGGCGCGCTCCCGCTCGGCGGAGAGCTTTCCGGTGTATTCGCGCAACGTCTTCCCGACGTCGGTGATCTCACCGCTGAGGACGCCCTGGGTGATCTCACCGAGCGTGGGCCTCGGCTGCTTCATCTCGCTCACCACCTGCGTGATGGCGGAGTTGCGGGAGACGGGGCTGGGCGCGAGCCGTACGGTCTCGCCGAACAGCTCGACCGCGCGCTTGTACGTCGGGTGCACGTCCGCCGTCGACACGGCCTCCAGATCGAGGGGCACCTGGTCCATGTACGCGGCGATCGCCTTGTAGAACTCAGGGCCGGTGCACCGGGCGAGCAACTCGGAGGCCGCCTCCACGTGCTTGGACTGGCTGGACACGAACAGCTGGCCCGGGGCGGCAGCACCGTAGAGGACCGGCTTGCCGGCCGGTGACGGAACGGGAGCGACCCCGACCTTGTCGATGAACTGCTTGAACTGCCCGTTGATGACGCCGATGTTCCACGACCCGTCGAAGAACATGCCCGCCACCCCGGTCGCCCACCTGGCCCGGGCGGTCCTGGCGTCCAGCGAGGTCGAGGAGGGGAACACGACCTTGTCTCGGACCAGGGACAGCAGGAACTCCAATGTGTGGACGAACGGGTCGCTCGCGTAGGCGTATTCGCCGGTCCGCGGGTCGACCAGACCCATCTCGTTCGCCCCGGGAACCATGGCGAGCGGGGCGCCGGCGGCCATCGCCAGCTCGATCACGTGGCTCTGCAGCCGCTCCAGGAACTGCAGGCCCTCGATCCAGCCGTACGCCCGCCCGCCGCCGTCCTTGGTGATCCGCGCGGCGAGAGCGCGGAACTCGTCCCAGGTCGTCGGGCCGGTGTCCGGATCGCCACCGGCCTTCTCGACCAGTTCGCGGTTGAACCAGTTGAGCGTGGCGTACTGCCGGGCGCTGAAGATGGGGAAGGTGTAGAGCCGGCCGTCGAAGACGTGCTGCCCCTCGAGCAGGCTGTCGGCGGGGAGCTTCGCGCGGATCGCGTCCTGTCCCGCCAGCGGCGAGAACCAGCCGCCCGCGACCAGAGCCGCCTCGGACAGCCCAAGGCCGGCGATCGTGTGCACATCGGCGATCTGCTTGCTCTTGAACGCGAGCTGCAGCGCCTGGCCCATCTCGTTCGGGTTGTACACCTCGTGCTCCACCCGGATGCCCGGGTTGGCCTTGTGGTAGTCGGCGAAGATCCGCTCGTACAGCGGCTGCAGCGGCTGGAAGTGATCCCACCAGCGGATCACCTCGCCGCCGGCCGCTGTGGCGGCCTCCTGCTCCGAGGTGCGGGAGCACCCGGCGACGCCGAGGGCGCCCGCGAGGGCGGCACCGGACAGCCCGAGGAATTGCCGACGGCCGAACGTCGTCATGGAGATCCTCTCCTTCCCGCCGGGACTGGCGCGCAGGAACTGAAGATGGGGGATGATCGCGAATCTGGACAAGAATCCGAAGGCGAACGTTCGCCTATGCTGGGCTACCCCAAGCGAATCCGTCAACCCCCTGCACATGATGATGGTGAAGAGCTGTTTACCCGTTGGCAATGTGGCAGGATGGCGCTGTATGGCAGTGACGCCTCGCCGCTATGCGAACGTTCGCCTTCCGGAGGTAACAACCGTGGCCAGTGTCTCGCTCAGGGACGTCGCCGCACGCGCCAACGTCAGCTTCCAGACGGTGAGCAAGGTGCTCAACGGCAAGGGCGCCGTCAGTCCCGCCACCCGGCAGCGCATCATCGAGGCGGCCGAAGAGATCGGCTACGTGCCCAACGCGCTGGCCCGCAGCCTGCAGTCACGCAGTTCGCTGACCCTCGGCGTGATCACCGTCGACTTCAGCAACTCGACGCCTGCGCTGTCCCTCGTCGGCATCGAGCGCGAAGCACGCCGGCACGGCCTCAGCGTGATCCTCAGCAGCCTTGAGCCGGACGGCTCGGACTGCGTGCGTTATCTGCGCGTGCTGATGGAGCGCCGGGTCGACGGGATCATCATGAACGCCCCGGCGGCCGAGGAGGACGAGGAGGTCGGGCGAGTGCTGCGTTCCGGGCCTCCGTCCGTCAGCCTGCACGACATCGCCGGCGGCGGCGTTGCGACCGTCACCTCGGAGTCCGAGGGCGCCGCGGCGCTCCCGATCCGCCACCTGCTCGCGCTCGGCCACCGCCGCATCGCCATGGTGACCGGCCTCCAGCAGCGTCACAGCGCGCAGCAGCGCACCGCCGTCTACCGCCAGGTGCTGACCGAAAACGGCCTGCCGTACGATCCCCTCCTCGTCGAGGACGGCGCATGGGAGGTCGAGGGCGGATACGCCGCCACCCACCGGCTGCTCGACCGGGCCCCCGGCATCACCGCGATCTACGTCCAGAACGACCTCATGGCGGTCGGCGTGCTCAACGCGCTGCACGAGCGAGGGCGCCGGGTGCCTGACGACTGCTCGGTCGTCGGCTGTGACGACCATCCGGTCGCCGCCCGGACCATCCCGCCGCTGACGACCGTCCGCGTGCCGTTCTTCGACGCCGGAGCGGCCGCCGTCCGCCTCCTCCTCGATCGCATCGCGTCCAGCGGCGCGTCGCCGGAGGGCGCCGTGCTCCCCGTGTCCATGGTCTACCGCGCTTCCACCGCCTCGGCACCGGCCTGAACCACCGGCGCCACGGCGACAGGTTCATCGACAGCGGCCGGCCGGGTCACGGCGCCGGGGTCGCGGAGGCATGGGCGAGTGCCGAGGGTGTCCGGCAGCCGACTATCGCCGGTGCCCGGTGAACGAGTTCGTCGTTGCCGACGGCCTCGACCATGAACAAGGCGAAGTCGATGCGGCGGGTGAGGTTGCTCTTGAGTATGGGGTCGCCGACGTGCCGGCTCCATACGGGCAGACCCTGGCTGTCGCCTTCCTCCAGGTCGCTGCCGCGAACGACGGTCCATCTGGTGTCGCTGGCGAACACCCGCCGGCATGCTTCCACCTGGTCGTCGAGGTCGGCGAAGCGAGCCAGCCGCGCGAGCGGACCGGCGACCTTGACCAGCGCCTTGATCTTCCACGAGTACACATCCTGGCCGTCGAGCGTGATGTGCCAGCCGCAGGAGAACAGCAGGCGTGCTCCAGGCCGCGCGTGGTCGAGCACCGCCTGGGCCGTTCCCGCCGCGTACCCGTGGACCCCGCGCGGGACGAGCACGGTCAGCACAGCGTCAGAGCCGTCGACTGCCCGTTTGATGACGTCGCGATCGTCGGTCGCTCCTGGAATGAGGGTGATGCGTCCCTTGAACGCGTCGAGCTTGGACACGCTCCCCTCTCGGCACACGCCGACTACCTCGTAACCCCGGTCCAGAGCGTGCCGCACCATGTACTGCCCGAGCTTCCCGGAGGCCCCGACGATGCAGATCTTCTGCTTGGCAGGGCCACTGGCATCTTTGTCGCGTGCGATTTCCATGTATGGTTCACGTCTTCTCTGAATGAGCTGCGGTCAGCAGTTCGGTGGTGGCCGCCTTGAGTCAACGCGACCGGAAAGCCACCGGAAACCTTCAATCAGAACAAGCCTCATCACCGGCAGTGATAGCGAGCCCGACTGAACTCAGCCACGCGCCTGCCCCGGCACCGGCCCAGGCGCCTCGGACGGCCCCGGCGGCGAGTCCGGATCGTGACTCTGCGCGCGTATGACTGGTGAGGAGATCAGGAGCGCTATGAGGCGTCCGCGCGTGTGGTTGACCGGGTCGGCCGTCGTGCTGGTAGCGGTCGCCTTCGTGGTGTTCCGTTCGCAACCGACCGGGCCCTTCATGGCAGCCCCGGCGACCACGTCCCCGTCCGTGGTGCGGGTCCTCGACGGCCAGAAGGCAGGGGATCGGGGTGAGCAGCTCAGTGTTCACCCGGCCGCGCTGTGGGGTGACGTGCGCACGAACAAGGATGTCTGGGATGCGCACAACCCGACCAAGCTGGCCGGGCAGTTGCGCGGGGTCCGGCTGTACGTCTCCTCGGGCAACGGGCAGGCCGGTCCGCTGGACCCGCCCGGCGCGACAGGCGATTTCGAGGACGCGCTGCTGAGCCAGTCGAAAGCCTTCGCGCGACAGGCCCGCGCAGCCGGCGTGAAGATCACGACCGACTTCTACGGGCCCGGCAGGCACACCTGGCCCTACTGGGAACGTGCGTTGAAGCGGGCGATGCCCGTTCTGCGCGCTGCCGTGGGTGTGTGAGCACGATGCCTGTTGCTTCCGCTGCCCTGTCCCAGGCCGTACTGGATGCCGTCGCACGGGAGTGGGAGATCTCCTGGCCACCGGATGTCTTCCGGCCTGGGGCCGGCGAAGAGGCGGGTGGCGCGGTCCGGCTGCCCGGCGGGGAGGAATCCGCCGCCTACCGGTGCGGCGAACTGGTGGTGAGGATCGGGCCGCGGTGGCGTTCGACGGAGGAGGCCGAATGGTGTCATGAGGTCGCTCTGCGAGCCGCTGCCGGCGGGGTGAAGGAGGTGGTGCGGCCGTTGTCCACCCGCCGGGACCGCACCGTCGTACGTGTCCGGGATCATCCCGTCTCGGTGTGGAAACATGTCGTGGGCGACTGGCTCGACCGCGACGATCCCGCGCAGCGTGCGCAGGCGGCCCGTCTGCTGGGACGGCTCCATCGTGCGCTGCTCACCTGCGCCTCACCCATGCCGGCGCGGCCTGTTCCCAGCGGGATGGAGACGGGATCGTACGGTGAGACGTGGAACGGGCCCCCGAACCTCGTCGACACCGGTCTGGACCGCTGGCTGGCCGGCTTCCACCGCCTCCAGCCTCTCGCGCACCCGCTGCATGGCGACTACTACCGCGCCAACCTGCTCGTGCGCGACGATCGCCTCGTCGCCGTGCTGGACTGGGACGAGGCGCTGGTGGGCCCACCAGCACTGGAGGTCGCGGCCGCGGCGCGGGAATTCAGCGATCCCTGGTCCACCGATCTCGGGCCGGCACAGGAGTTCTTCACCGAGTACGCCGCCGCAGGCGGCACCGCCTCCCGTCTGGATGAGGAGGCGCTGGCCCAGCTGATCCGCCACCGGCTGCGCTGCGAAGCGGCTGCCTTTGAAACCCAGGCGGCGCGCGGCGAGGTCCACACTCAGGAGGACATCGACTACCACCAGCGGCGATTGGCCCTGTTCCGCGGGCTACGTCCATAGTCAACCGGGGCCTGGCTGCGAATCGCACGCCGGGGCTAGGTGTTGATCTCCAGGACCCAGACGGAGACATGGTCGGGGCCGCACGTGTAGACCATGCGGAAGGTGTCGGTGCGGATCTCGAACGCCTCGGGAATGCCGCCGTACGGTACGGCCCCGAGCGGTTCCGGATCCTCGATTAGGTCGAGCAGGGCGTCGGCGATGGCGGCGCGGAGGCCGAGCGCGGCCTGGCGCAGGATGTCGCGTACTGCCAGGTCGACGTGGAGCAGTCGTTTCAAGAGCGCTTGCCGGGGGCCGGAAGGTCAAGGTCGGCATACAGGGCGGCCTTGCTGTCGTACGTCATCATCTCGCGCTCGCCGCGCCCGTGAGCGGCGATCGCCTCGGCCACGCGGCTGGCCTCGAGTTCGCGGCGGGCGCTCAGCAGCTCCTCGTAGTCGGCTTCGGAGATGAGCACGGCGCGCTCGGTCGTGGACCGGCGGATGGTGGTGGGCTGGTGGCCGTGGACGGCTCGCGCCACCAGTGTGCCGAGCTGGGTCCGGGCTTCGGCGATGCCCAGGGGGTCAGCGGTCATGACGATCCTCCAAGCGGTGTCGCGTCCCACCTTACGAGAATGTGCACATGACGTACAGCATGTTCACCATGTACATGGTGTTCACCGTCGTGCGGCTGGACTCTCCCGCTGGGGGAGACTTCATGCTGTTCCCAGCGGTCGACCGTTGTCAGTTTTGAGGAGAGCGACGCAATGACCATCGTGAAGGGCATCGAGGCCCGTGGCACGCACCACTGCGAGACGACCGCGCTGGGGGTGTTGTTGCGGCATGAGGGACTTGATCTGCCAGAGTCCATGCTGTTCGGGCTGGCCTCGGGCCTGTCCTTCGTCTATTGGGACAGCAAGAGCATGGCGTTCCCCTTTCTCGGAGGCCGCGTCAAGCCTTTCGACCTCACCAGGAACCTGGCCGCCAGGCTGGGGCTGACGTTGACGACCGAGGAGACCACCTCGACGCGCAGGGCGTGGGAGAACGTGGCCGCCCCCATCGACGCCGGCCGGCCGGTCGGCCTCCAGCTCGACTGCTACCACCTGGACTATTTCCGCTCCAAGGTGCACTTCGGCGGTCATGTCGTCGCCATGTACGGCTACGACGAGCACGACGTTCACCTGGTGGACACCGACCAGCAGGGAGGAGCGGTGCGCACCAGCCGGGCCGCCCTCGCCCTGGCGCGCGCCGAACGCGGCCCGATGACCGCCAGGAACCGATCCTTCACCATCACCCTGCCGGCTCACCCGCTTTCCTGGCAGGAGCAGATCATCCCCGCCATCAAGGACTGCGCCGAGGCCTTCCTCGCCGCCCCCATCGCGAACCTGGGCCACCGCGGCATCGAGAAAGCCGGCAAACAGGTGCCCCGATGGCTGCTACGCGCCGGCGACCCGCGGCAGGACCTGCCGCAGGCCGCCCTCCTCATGGAGAAGGGCGGAACCGGCGGGGCTCTGTTCCGCGCCCTCTACCGCGACTTCCTCGAGGAGTGCACCCGGCTGATCGACGACGGCAACCTCCGGGCGGGTCACAGGCTGTACGCCGAGGCCGCGGTCCTGTGGACGGACGTGTCCGCCTTGATCGCGAAGGCCGGAGAGAGCGGCGACGCGGGGTGCCTCGATCAGGCCGGCGTCATCCTCCACGATCTTTCGCGTATCGAGAAGGACGCCATGCGGGCGCTGCGCCAGGTGTAGCCCAAGGCCGTCAGGCGGCGGACCGCCGCACCTTCGCCATGCCCTGGTCCGCCGGGTGGGGCTGCACGAGCACCGGCGCGTCCGACACCACCACGGCGCAGTACGGCAGGTTCGGGAAGGGGAGGCCGGAATCGACCAGGTCCTCCAAGGCCGGCGACAGTGTGCGCCGCGGAGGAATGATCAGGCGGAACGGCCCCAGCGGCTGACCGCCCTCCGCGCAGAACGTCAGCTCGACGTGGGCGCCGGCGGGGCTGATGTTGAGCAGGTGGAGCCGGTCGCCGGGCATGCACCCGTCGCTGATCGCCATCTTCCAGTTGCCCACCATGGTGCTCATGCGCGACTCCCGTCTGCTGCTGCGGCAGACGTTCCGCTACCCCGGCAAGTCAGGATCTATCCCGCGGCCACGGAGACTCCTGCCGTGGCGGGTCACGAACCGTCGAGACTGGACAGCCCGTTGATCGCGATCTCGATCCCCCGCCGCCCGGCGGCCAGGACGGCCTCGTTCGAGCCGCCCTGCTGCTGGGCGACCAGCCCCGCCACGGCCAGCGCGCCCATGAAACTCCCGACGGCCGCCCCGGCCGACACGGGATCCAGCTCGGGGTAGACCTCGCACAGGGCCATGGCCACCCGGGGCTGCTCCTCCATCATGAGCGTCAGCCCGCGGGCCCGCAGTGCGGGCTCGGTGAACATCAGCCGCGCCCGCACCGGAGACAGCGCGAAGTCCAGTTCGTCGTCCTCGGCCATGCTGCGCACCAGGCCCTCGAACATCCGGCCCAGCAGAGCGCCCAGAGATTCCCCAGGTCGCCGCCCGGCGATCACGTCGAGCATGTCCTGCCCGCGATCCTCGGCATGCAGGAAGAGCACATCCTCCTTGCTCGCGAAGTACGCGAAGAAGGTCCGGGGTGCCACGTCGGCCGCCGCGGCGATCTCGGCGACGGTGGTCTGCTCGTAGCCCTGCTCGCCGAACAGCCGTACGGCGGCCTCCAGCAGCGCGCGGCGGGTGCGGACCTTCTTGCGTTCGCGATGACCTTCCACGGCGCCACCCTACCGCATGCTCTGCGTTTATGCATACGTTGCAATTTCGCAGTCTATGCGCTTTTCTGGGAGGCATGGAAAACCTCGAGACGCTGCCGCTCGAGCGGGAGGACCCGTTCGAGCCGCCCGCCGTGCTGAAAGAGATCCACGGACCGCTGCACCCGATGACCTACGCCGACGGACGGCCCGGCTGGCTGGTCACCGGATACGCCGAGGCACGCGCGGTGCTCGACGACCCGCGCTTCAGCAACACCTCGCAGGGGGCCGCGCCGCCGGTCAAGGAGCTGACGCCGCCCGAGGGGCTGGCGGATCTGGTGATCCCGCCGGGCTTCTTCATCGCGATGGACAACCCCGAGCACTCCCGCTACCGCCGGCTGCTGACCGGGCACTTCAGCATGCGGAAGATGCGGCGGCTGGAGCCCAGGATCCAGGAGATCATCGACGGTCAGCTCGACGAGATGGCCCGCGCGGGAGCTCCCGCGGACCTGGTCACGGCGTTCGCGCTGCCGATCCCGTCGCTGGTGATCTGCGAGCTGCTCGGCGTGCCGTACGGCGAGCGCGCGCACTTCCAGAACGCCACCGCGCAGGCGGTGAACTTCGACAACTCCATCGAGGAGCGGGGAGCCGCGGGCGCCGAGTTGATGGGCTACCTCTCCGAGCTGGTCGGGAGAAAGCGGGCCGAACCCGGCGAGGACCTGCTCAGCGAGCTGGTCTCCGGTGGCGAGCTCACCCACGAGGAGCTCACGGGCGTGGCCACGCTGCTGCTGACCGCCGGGCACGAGACGACCGCGAACATGCTGGGCCTGGGCACGTTCCTGCTCCTGTGCCGCCCCGAGCAGGCGAAGCTGGTACGCACGGATCCCGGGGTCGCGGAGAGCGCGGTCGAGGAGCTGATGCGCTACCTCAGCATCGTCCACATCGGCCCGATCCGGGTCGCCAGGGCCGACGTGCCGCTCGCCGGGCAGACGATCAAGGCCGGGCAGACCGTGACGATCTCCCTCCCGGCCGTCAACCGGGACACGACCCGCTTCCCGGACCCCGGCCGCTTCGACGTCACCCGCCAGGCCGGGCAGCAGCTCGGCTTCGGTCACGGCATTCACCAGTGCCTGGGCCAGCAGCTGGCCCGGCTGGAGATGCGGCTGGCCTATCCGGCGCTGCTGCGCCGCTTCCCCGGGTTGCGGCTGGCCGTACCGGACGGAGAGGTTCCGATGCGGCCGCGGGCCACCATCTACGGCGTGGCCGCCCTCCCGGTCACCTGGTAGCCAGACGCCCGTACCGTCACGCCTCGGGCAGGTCGAGGTGCTCGCGCAGCGTCGTCCCGGTGTACTCGGTCCGGTACGCGCCGCGCTCCTGCAGCTCCGGCACCAGCTTGTCCACGATGTCCGCCAGCGAGGAGGGCACCAGGTGCGGGGTGCCTGGAACAACACCGGCCGTCCCTGCGGGCTGGGCGGCACGGTGGCGCGGGCGCGCAGCCGTACCAGGTCGGTGTCGCGTTCCACCTCGCGGATCGTTCCCGGCCGCGCCCAGGACGCAGCCCGGCCCGATTCGGCGATCGCGTCCGGCGCCCAGGACGACCACAACTTCTTGGCCGCCTCCACGAACTGCGTGGCCCGCTCGTAGCGCCGCTCGTGGGGGAGCCAGCCGCCGTGCCGGAAGTTCGCGCCCGTCCACGCGTTGTCGGTGGTGACGATGTTCCAGCCGGCCCGCCCGCCCGAGAGCAGGTCCAGGCTCGCCAGGCGGCGCGCGAGATCGGCGGGGAAGTTGTAGGTCGTGTTCTGGGTGGCGACGAGCCCGATCCGCTCGGTGACCGCGGCGAGCGCGGAGAGCTGGGTGATGGCGTCGGGCCGCCCGGCCACGTCCAGGTCGTAGACGCGGCCGCGGTTCTCCCGTACGCGCAGCCCCTCGCCCAGGAGGAAGGCGTCGAAGAGGCCGCGCTCCAGCAGGCGCGCCACGTGCACGAAGGTGCCGATGGCGACGTGCGGCGCGACGGCCGGGTCCGTCCAGATGAGCTGCGGGCCGACCCCGGTGATCACCCTTCAAACAGCGGCTTCCGCTGGCCCGGGAGGGTCACCGGCTCGGACAGCGCCGCTTGACGCAGGTGCTCGGCGAGCGCCGCCGCGCCGGGGCCGGCCTTCGCGCCCCAGGCCAGCAGGTGGTGCCGCCGTGACCAGGGATCCTTCAGCCGGCACACGTCGAGCGGCCGGCCTGGCTCGATGGCGCGGTACGGCACGACGGCGAGCCCTACTCCGGCGGCGGCGAGCGCGACGAGGGTGCTGAGGTCGGCGACGGTGGTGCGGTAGCGCACGACGGGGGCGTGCGGCCCGAGGTTCTTCTCGATCCAGCGCCGCAGCGAGGAGTCGGCGTCGAGCCCGACGAGAGGGTGCTCGGCCACCTCGCGGTAGGCCAGCGCGCTCCGCCCGGCGAGGACCCCGCCGGCCTGGCCGATCACCACGAGGGAGTCGTCGCCGAGGGGTTCCATCTCCAGGCCGCAGTCGCGGGCCTCGTCGTCGAGCACGACCCCGAGGTCCGCCTCGCCGCCGGCGAGCATCCGCACGGTCCGCGGGGTACGGCTCTCGCGGACGACGACGTCCACGTCCGGATGCGCGCGCAGGAACGAGACCAGCGCCTGCGGCACGATCCGATGCATCGCCGAGCCGCCGCCCAGCAGGGTCAGCGGAGCGGCGGGGGACCCGGCGTAGCTGGCCACGGCGCTTTCGAGCCGCGCCGTCTGGGCGAGAACGTCGCGGGCGTGCCGGGCCAGCGCCGTCCCGGCGGGGGTGGGCCGCGCTCCCCGCCGGCCCCGGATCAGCAGGGTCACGCCGGCGTGGTGCTCAAGCGAGCGCACCCTGGCGCTGGCCGAGGGCAGGCTCAGGTGCATCCGGCGGGCGCCGGCCGTGATCGACCCCTCCGCCACGATGTGAAGGAAGAGCCGCAGGTCGTCCAGGTCATAACGCACACGTACGAGCCTATGTCGCAGCCTTAGGCTGGCTACGCCGATTACGCATTGTGGGCCGGGCGGTCACGGGGCGATGCTCGGCAGATGTCCGAGATTCTGATCGCCCTGCTGGCCGGTGTCGCCGCCGGGGCGCTGAACGCCGTCGGCGGCGGGGGGACGTTCGTGGCGCTGCCCGCCCTGTCCGCGGTCGGCCTGTCCTCCGTGACGGCCAACGCGGCGTCGACCGTCGCCCTCGTACCCGGGGCGGTGGCCGCCGCGTGGGTCTACCGGCGCGAGCTGACCCCGGTCGGCGCGACGTCCACGACGGCGCTGACCACGACCAGCGTGATCGGTGGCGGACTCGGCGCCGGCGTGCTGCTGGCGCTGCCGGCGGCGTCGTTCGACGCCGCCGTGCCCTGGCTGCTCGCCTTCGCCACGCTGGTCCTCGCCTTCGGCCGCCAGGTCTCCCACGCGCTGAGCGCCGGGCTGGGCCGTCCGGTCGGCATGACCTCCCGGGCCGTCCTGATCGGCCAGTTCCTCCTCGCCGTGTACGGCGGATACTTCGGCGGCGCCGTAGGCATCATGATGCTGGCCCTCTGGAGCATCGGTCTCGGCCTCGACACCGCGGTCGGCAACCCGATGAGGGTCGCCCAGCTCGCGGCCATCTATCTCAGCGCCGCCGTGCTGTTCGCCGTCGCCTCGGACGCCCTGAGCGCTCCGCTCCTCGTCGCCGCCATGCTGACCGGCGCCATCGCCGGCGGCCTGGCCGGCGCCCGCCTCGCCCTCCGCCTGCCCGCCTGGCTGCTGCGAAGCGTCGTCCTGGCCACCGCCGTCACCATGACCGCCCTCTATTTCCTGCGCGGCTGACCGGCCGCGGCGGACCGCACAGGTCCGGCGGGCTGACGCTTCGCCGCGACTCAACGGCTCTGGCGCTCGCCGGCCCGCCACAGGGCGGCCGCGGTCCAGAGGCCGCCGACCAGGATGAGCGCGCCGTGCGCGACGCGCAGCGGGTACGGGCCGAAGAACTGCGGGATGAACAGCGCGAACCCCAGCGCCAGCGCCAGCCCGCTCCACTTCGGCAGGGTGCCGGAGCGCCAGATGGAGACGGCGGCCATGACCAGGCCGACGCCGAGCAGTGCCAGCCCGGCGGCGAACATGGTGACCGCGACGGGCCCGTACCTGAACTCCTCGGCCAGCTCCATCAGGGCCGGCGCCCCGTCGCGCAGGGAGCGGCGGGCGATCACGTTCAGGCCGAAGTCCTCGGCCCCGTAGTACGGCAGCGTCAGCCCCGCCCCGATCCACGTCACCACCGCGGCCCGCAGGGACAGCCGGTCGCCGAGCACCTGGTGCAGCCCGAGCACGGCCAGGCCGATCAGGATGAACCCGGCCATGGCGGCGGCGTGCCCGGCCACCCAGGAGGTGGAGGCCATGGCCGCGGCGTCGTCGCCGGAGGGACGGATCGCGGGATAGAGCAGGAAGAGGATTCCGCTGGTGGCGAAGGCCGCGGAGGTGAGCCGGGGGGACATGAGCGCTCCTTGGTGAGTGCGTTGCTCCATTCTGAGAGCAATGCTCTCGCTCGGGAGTGCCCATGTCAAGAGCAGTGCTCTCTGTTCGGATCGGTGGCCGCTCTCAGCGGGGGCGGGACAGGAGGGGGACGAGCGTCCTGTCGCCCAGTCTGGTCATCGCGGCGAGGGGCTTGACGGCCGCCCCGACCAGCAGCGACAGGCCGGGCCTGCCGGTGGCGGCGGCCAGGCCGGGGCCGAGCGCGGCCATCATCGCGGTGAGCGCCGGCAGCGGCCGGATCCACATGGTGACCTCCTTGATCAGCCCGTCCTCGCCCACCTCGACCATGGCCGCCTCGTGGGCCTCCTGGCCGCCCACCGTGGCGGTCGCCGTCAGCGCCCGCGTGTGCTCGTCGCCGACGTCGCTCACGTACCGGATGCCGGAGACGACGCGCAGAACGACGGAGAACAGTTGCCGCACCTGCTCCTTGCCCCGGAACTCGGTCCCGTCGGTGAGCGGGGAGTGGAAGACGACGTCGTCGGCCAGGGTGGCGATCAGGGCATCGAGGTCATGTGCCTCGCCCGCCAGCCGGTACGCCTGCGCGGGTGAGTCCTGAATGTGAACTATCATGAGTTCACTTTATCAACCCACTATCCTGGGTGCGTGAACAGGTTCGGTGAAATGCACTGCTCCATCGCTCAGGCCGTCGGCATCGTGGCCGAGCCGTGGACGCCCCTGATCCTGCGCGACCTGTTCCTGGGCCTGCGCAGGTTCGACGACCTGGCGGAGGACCTGGGGATCTCGCGCAACCTGCTGACCCGCCGCCTGGAGCACCTGGTCGCGTCAGGGGTGGTGGAGAAGCGGCCCTACCGGCAGCGGCCGCTCCGCCACGAATACGTCCTGACCGAGGCCGGCCGCGACATCGTGCCCGCCCTGATGACGCTGATGGCCTGGGGCGACCGCTGGTCCACGCCGCCCGGCGGGCCGCCCGCGCTGCTGGTGCACTCCTGCGGCGAGCGCTTCACCCCGGCCGTCACCTGCCCCCACTGCGGGGGAGAGGCCACGGCGGACACGGTGACGGCCGTGGCGGGCCCGGGCGCGGCCCAGGGGCCGGGCACGATGGTGCTGGCGGCAGCTCAGGGCTGAAACGGCAGGGCTGAAACGGCAGGGTCAGACGCGCTCGGGCACCTCGTTGCCGGCCGCGCGGATGGCCTTGGGCAGGTTCGTCATGGCCAGCAGCACGAACCCGATCACAAAGAAGATGATCATGGACATGATGGCGATCCGGTAGCTGTTGGTGAGCTGCAGGGTGATCGTGATCGTCAGCGAGCCGATGAACGCCGAACCCTTGTCGCTGATCTGCAGCAGGCTGAAGTATTCGGCCTCCCGCCCCTGCGGGATCACCTGCGAGAACAACGACCGCGACAGCGCCTGCGTGCCGCCCAGCACGATCGCGATCGCGAACGCCATCAGGTAGAACTGCAACGCCTGCCCCTCGGCCACGAACATGGCCATCGCCACGATCCCCGTCCACAACACCAGGCTGGCCAGCACCGTACGCTTGGTCCCGAAGCTGCGCGCGAACCGCCCGAGCAGCAGCGCCCCGAAGAACGCCACGAACTGCACCATGAGGATCGCCGTGATCTGCACGGTCTGGTCCAGCTTGAGCGCCTCGGAGGCGAAGGCCGCGCTGTTGCCGATGACCGTCTGCACGCCGTCGTTGTAGACCAGGTAGGCCACCAGGAACAACAACGTCAGCGGAAAACGCCGCAGCTCCGACAGCGTACGGCCGAGCTGGCGGAAACTGCCCCTGACCGAGCTCAGCGCCGTGCTCTCGTGCGCGGGCACCGGCCGGTTGCGCAACCGCAGCAGCGGGATGATCGTGAACGTGGCCCACCACAGCCCGGCCGACACCATGCAGACCCGCACCGCCATGCCCTCGGTCATGCCCAGGCTCTCGTGCTGCAGGTAGAGCACCAGGTTGATGGCCAGCAGCAGCCCGCCGCCCAGATAGCCGATGGCCCAGCCGCGCGAGGACACCCGGTCGCGCTCGGCGGGGGAGGAGATCTGCGGCAGGAACGAGTCGTAGACCACGATCGAGGAGCCGTAGGCCAGGTTCGCGACGACGAACAGCACGCCGCCCAGCATGTACCGGTCGCCCTCGACGAAGAACAGGCCCATCGCGGCCAGCGCGCCGACGTAGGCGAAGCCGCCGAGCAACTCCCGCTTGCGGCCGGTGTGGTCGGCCAGCGCGCCCACCACCGGCAGGAACACGATCTGCAGGAACACCGCGACGGTGGTGATCAGCCCGAAGAACGCGGCCGGCCTGATGTCGGCGCCGAGCACGTCCACGTAGCCCAGGCCCGGCCTGGCGGCGGCCAGTTCGTCGAACGTGTCGACGCAGGTGGCGGCGGCCACGTCGGCGAAGTCCTTGGCGCAGGCCGCGGTCTTGGCGACCGGGATGAGGTACGGGCCCAGGAAGACCGAGATGATCGTGGTGTAGAAGGCCGAGTTGGCCCAGTCGTAGAAGTACCAGCCGCGCTGTTCGCGCCGGCGCGCGCCGGGGGAGTCGTCGAGAGCCGCGGGGGGTGCGGATACGGGCATGATGTGGTGTCGCTCCTCTAGCGGCAGGGGGGGTTGCGGCCGGCTGGTACGCCTTTCAGGCGGCCATGCGGCCGGGATGCCACAGCCCGCGCCGTTGGAGCACGTCGCGCAGGCCGGTGACGTTGTCGGTCATGATGCCGTCCACGCCCAGGTCGAGCAGGTGCTCCATGCGGACGGGATCGTTCACGGTCCACACGTGCACCTGCATGCCGATGGCGTGCGCCGTGCGGACCAGGCGGCCGGTGGCGACGCGCAGCCCGCGGAAGCCCACCGGCACCTGCGCGCACGGGACTCCGGCGCGCGACAGGCGGGCCAGCAGGCGCCCGTAGCCCGAGGTGGCCGCGGCGGCCCGCAGCGCGGCCACGCCGCGCGGCCCGAGCGCCGAGCACACCTCCCTGCCCAGCGCCGCCCTGGCCAGCACCAGGCGCTCGTCGGAGAAGGAGGTCAGGCAGACGCGGTCGTAGGCGTTGGTCCGCCTGATCGCCTCGGCCAGCGGCGCGATGGCGGCCGCCTCCTTGACGTCGATGTTGAACTTGACCTCCGGCCAGGTGCCGAGCAGGTCCTCCAGCAGCGGGATCGCGTGCACCCCGCCGATGCGGGCCCGGCTGACCGCCCGGTAGGGCAGCTCGGAGATGCGGCCACGCTGGTCGGTCACGCGGTCGAGCGTGTGGTCGTGGAAGGCCACCAGCACGCCGTCGGCGGTGGCGTGCGCGTCGGTCTCCAGGTAGGTGTAGCCGAGCTCGACCGCCCGTTCGAAGGCGGCGGCGGAGTTCTCCGCGCCCTCGGCCGCTCCTCCGCGGTGCGCGAAGGCCAGCGGACCCGGATGGTCGAGGAAGGCGAATCGGCGGCTCAACACGTCCTGAAGTATGCCCTTCCCTGGTGAACGGTGTGGTTACGAATCAGGGAGATTCTCCCACTCCTGGCGGCGCACCTCGGCCAGCGCGATGGCCGCGGCCACCGCCACGTTGAACGAGCCCACCCGGCCGACCTGCGGGATGTAGCAGGCGCCGTCCACGGCGTCGAGCAGGGCGGGGGAGCAGCCGTGGTCCTCGCTGCCCACCACCAGGCACACGTCGCGGTCGAGGCCGGCCTTGTGCAGCGGCACCGCCTCGCCGGTCAGCTCGATCGCCAGCACCGCGTAGCCGGCCTCCCTGGCGGCCTTGACCGCCTCGACCGCCGGCACCGCCTCGTGCCAGGTGACCAGCCGCTCGGTGCCCAGCGCGGTCTTGCCCGCCTTGGGGTTGGTGGGCGGGGTGGCGTTGCCGGCCAGCCAGATCTCGTCCACGCCGAACGCGGCGGCGCTGCGGAAGATCGAGCCGATGTTGAACGGGCCGGTGACCGACTCGACGACCAGGCCGAGGCGATGGTGGGTGTTCCTGCGCCAGGTGCGGTTGAGCCGTTTGACGTCGGTGGGGCGCAGCTGCCTTCTCATCGGGTCACCTTCAGGATGCGGTAGGCGGCCCGGCTGGCCTCACGGGAGGCCTGCCAGCCCTGCTCGCCGAGCCAGCGCTGCAGGGAGTCCGAGCCGAGGTGTTTCTGGACGACCAGGTAGGCCACGCCGTCGGGCGTCAGCCGAGTGAGCCACCTGGTGAGCATTTCGTGCAGGGCCTGCTTCCCGATCCGGATAGCAGGGTTGGACCAGATGGCCCGGAATCTCACTTCATCTGGCACTTCGTCGACATGCACTGACCTTACTTTGTAAAGGCGCGCGGCCTGCGCGTTCCGCTCCGTGAGCTCCAGGCTGCGCCGGTTCACATCGACGGCCCACACGGTCGCGTCCGGCGCGCGCGAGGCCAGGGTCAGCGCGACCGGCCCGTACCCGCAGCCCAGGTCGAGCAGGTCGCCCTCCTGCGGTGGCGGCGGGACGCTCTCCAGCAACACGCGCGTGCCCAGGTCGACCCGCTCGGGGGAGAACACGCCGCTGTCGGTCTCCAGCCGCAGGTGCAGGTCGGGCAGGACGAGATCGACAGAGCCCGGCCTGCTCGCGGTCTCCGGCCGCTCGGAGAAGTAGTGCGCCCCGTTACCAGTCACGTCGCCAAACGTTACGGGATCCGGGAACCCAACAGGACCGCGGCGCCCGACACCAGCAGGCCGGCCAGGATCGCGGCCACGATGAACCACTGGGTGATCTCCTGGTTGACCAGCTTGTAGCCGAGCGAGGTGCCGATCTGCTCGTAGACCTCGCGCAGCTCGCTGCCCGACTCGGCGGCGTACGCGCGCCCGCTGGTGCCGTCGGACAACGACTGCAGGGTCTGCTTGTTGACCGGCACGTTCACGGGCCTGCCGTCGATGGAGACGGTGCCCTCCTGGGTGCCGTACGCGATCGTGGAGACCGGCACCCGGGCCTGCTGGGCGGCCTCGATGGCCTCGTTGACCGACCGGCCCGAGGTGTTGTCGCCGTCGGACAGGAGCACGACGGCGGCCGGCGGCGGGTCGGTGGCGGCCTGCTGGTCGAAGGAGCGCAACGAGTCGAGCGAGTTGAAGACCGCCTCGCCGATCGCCGTGCCGGGGCGGGTGGTGAGGTTGCCGATGGCGGTGACCACGGCCTGGTGGTCGGTGGTGGGGGAGATGACCACGTTGGCCGAGCGGGCGAAGGAGACCACGCCCACGTTGAAGCGGTCGGGCAGCTCGCGGGCGAAGGCCTGCGCGGCGGCCTTGGCGGCGCTGATCCGGTCGGGCTGCACGTCGTCGGCGTCCATGGACAGCGACACGTCCAGGGCGATCATGATGGTGGCGCGGTCGCGCGGCACGCGTACCTCGTCGGCGGGTTTGGCGGCGCCGATGACCAGCAGCGACATCATGACGAGGAACAGCGCGGGCGCGACGTGACGGCGCCAGCCGGGCCCCGCGGGGGCGACGAGGTTGAGCAGGGCCAGGTTGGTGAAGCGCACGGTGTAGCGGCGGCGGGCGAACATGGCCAGGATGTAGCCGGCCACCAGCAACAGCACCAGCACGAACAGCCACAACCAGCCGGGGGCCAGGAATGTCATGGGGTGGGCCTCCTGTGGGCGAGGTGGCTCATCCGGCGCTGGCGCAGAACGAACTGCGCGACGTCGAACACCCAGTCGCGGTCGGTGCGCAGGACGAGGTGGGCGATGCCGGCGCGGCGCAGGGCCAGGCGGGTGCCCTCGCGCTGCAGGGCGGCCGCCTCCGCGTACGCATGCCGAATCTTGGGCGAAAGGTGCACTTCGCGTACGTTCCCGGTCTCGGGGTCGGCGAACGCGACACGGCCCACGTCGGGCAGTTCGAGCTCGCGGGGGTCGATGACCTCGACGGCCAGCACCTGGTGGCGGGCCGCCAGGCGCCGGATGGGGCGTTCCCAGGGGAGTTCGGCGTCGGGGTCGAGGTCGGGCTGGGCGTCGAGGAAGTCGGAGACGATCAGCCGCATGCCGCGCCGCCTGCGGGTGGCCGACAGCACGTCGATGCCCTCGGCCAGGTCGGGCGGGTCGTCCACGACGCTGCCGCGCGGGGCGTCCATGAGGGAGTGCAGCAGGCCGTAGAGGGCGGGGCGGCCGGTGCGGGCGGGCATGCGGTGCACGAACTCGTCGTGCAGGACCAGTGCGCCGAACCGGTCGCCCATGCGGCTGGACAGGAACCCGATGGCGCCGACGGCGGCCACCACCAGGTCGCGTTTGTCGGTGTCGGCGGTGCCGAAGTCCATGCTGGGCGACAGGTCCGCCAGCGCCCAGGTCTCCAGTTCGCGGTCGGCGATGAGGTCGCGGACGTGGGGGATGGTCGTGCGGGCCGTGACGGCCCAGTCCATGCGGCGCACGTCGTCCTCGCCGGGCACGTAGACGCGGCTGTCGCCGGCCTCGCTGCCGGTGCCGGGCAGCAGGCCCTGGTGTGCGCCGTGCAGCAGGCCGTCGAGGCGGCGGGTGACGGTCAGTTCCAGCCGCCGCAGGGCCTGCTCAGCTGTGGTGGTCAACGGTTCTGGTTCCAGACGACGAGGGGCGGGGGTACGGCGTGCAGGATCTGCTTGACGACCTGCTCGGGGTCCACGCCGTCGGCCAGGGCGTCGAAGGTGAGCATGAGCCGGTGGGACATGACATCGATCGCGACGTCGCGCACGTCGTCGGGCAGCAGGTAGTCGCGGCCCCGCAGCAGGGCCAGCGCCCGGCCGGCCGCGACCAGGCCCAGGGTGGCGCGGGGGCTGACGCCGATCTCGATGGTCTCGGTGAGCTCGGTCAGGCCGTATTCGGCGGGGGCCCTGGTGGACATGACGAGGCGTACCACGTAGTCGGCGACGAGCTGGTGCACCGACACCTGCTGGGCCGCCTCCTGCAGCGCCAGCAGCTTGTCCGGGTCGAGCACCCGGTCGGGGACGGGCGGCGTGACGCTCATGCGATGCAGGATCTCCAGCTCCTCGTGGGCGCTGGGGTGCGGCACCCGGACCCGGAACAGGAACCGGTCGCGCTGCACCTCGGGCAGGGGGTAGACGCCTTCGGACTCGATGGGGTTCTGGGTGGCCAGCACGATGAACGGCCTGGGCAGCGGGTGGGTGACGCCGGCGAGGGTGACCTGGCGCTCGGCCATCACCTCCAGCAGCGCGGACTGGACTTTGGCGGGGGCGCGGTTGATCTCGTCGGCCAGCAGGAAGTTGACGAACACGGGGCCGAGCTCGACGTCGAACTTCTCGTTGGAGGGGTGAAAGACGCGGGTGCCGACGATGTCGCTCGGCACGAGGTCGGGGGTGAACTGGATGCGGGCGAACGTGCCGCCCACGACGGTGGCCAGGGTGGAGGCGGCGAGGGTCTTGGCGACGCCTGGGACTCCTTCCAGCAGGCAGTGCCCGCGTGCCAGCAGGGCCACGATGAGCCTTTCGACCATGTGGTCCTGTCCGACGATGACACGCCGGACCTCGTCGAGACTCTGACGCAGCAGTCCCACGTCCGTTCCGCCTGGCAACTCTTCGGCGACGCTCATGACGCCATTCCACCAAACGCGCCGCAAACGTGCACGACGCCACGTCTGTGCTTTCATGGCAAACGTGGCAAGTCCCCTGCAGTACGGTGATCCGCCCCGGCTCGGACCCTACGTGGTGCAGGCCCGCCTGCACTCGGCTCCCGCCGGATTCGTGTACCTGGGCCAGTCGCCGGACGGGCGCGCCGTGTCGCTGGGCGTGCTCACGAGAGGCGCCGCGTTCGACGCCGCCGCGCGCGACCGATTCGTCACCGCGGTCAAGGAGGCCGGCGGGCGGGAACGGTCCGGAGTGCGGGGCTGGCTGGGGCGTCCCGGCCGGCCGCGGGGCGCGGTGCTGGAGGGCACGCCCGAGGTGCTGGCCTTCGACGGGGGGCGGGCGCCGTGGGTGGCGGTGCCGTACGCGCCGGGGCGGCCGGGGGCCGAGTGGTTCCTGGAGCCGGTCATGGTGGGCGGGACGTTCATCGGGGAGGCGCACGGGCCGGACTTCGTACCGTACTGGCTGACCGACCGCGCGCCCGCGCTGCCCGGGCCGGCGCGCCCGCGCCGGCCGCTGACCGAGACGCGCAGGCGGGTGCTGCTGGCGGCGCTGGCCCTGATCCTGCTGCTCCTGCTGGTGACCGCGATCCTGCTGCTGATGGTGTTCGGCAGGCAGGACAGCGAGCCGCAGCCCAGGCAGTTGCCGCCGACGGTGTTCGTGCCGACGCCGCCGCCGACGCCGGAGACGCCCATGCCGCAGCCCTCGCCGTCGTTGTCGCCCTCGCCGACGGAGAGCGGGCAGAGCACGCCGGGCCGGTCGCCGGGTGAGGACCCGGGGGACGAGTCGCCGCTGTGAGCTTGAGCCTCACGTAACGGCAGGCTTTAGCGTCCTGAGGCATGGAATTCATCGTTCACGACACCCTCACGGCGATGGCCGCCCTGCTTGAGGAGCCCCTCGACCGGCGGCCCGACGCGCTGCGGGAGATGCTGGCGCCCACGCGCTCGGCGATCCCGATCCCCGGCGACCTCGTCGACATCCACCACCAGGGCGGCGGGTTCCGGGTCGACGCCGACGACCCGCGCTACCTGCCCGCCGTGCGCCGCATGATCGAGACCGACGTGCTCGGCCAGGTGCGGCGCGAACTCGAACGCGCCTCGGAACGCCTCGGCGAGGCCAAGCAGGCCGACTCGCTGCAGGTCATGTTCGTGATGGGCGACCCCGACAACGAGTACCTGATGACGACGGCCGGCGGCTACTACGGCATGGGCGGGGGGACGGACTGGCTCTACCTCCTGGCCTGGCCGTCGGAAGAGGTGATCGGCCGGATCGCGCACCTGGCGGTGCACGAGTTCCACCACCACGTGCGCTTCACCAACGTCGAGTGGAACCCGGCCACGGTGACCGTGGGGGAGCACGTGGTGGCCGAGGGGCTGGCCGAGGCGTTCGTACGGGAGCTCTCCGGGCCTGAGGCGATGGGGCCGTGGTCGTCGATGGTGGCGGGGGAGACGTTCGAGCGGGCGTACGAGCTGATCATGGCCGACTTCGACCTGGCCGGGATGCGGCACACGTCGGCGTATGTGCTGGGTGACAGCGCCATGCGCAAGTTCGGCCAGGAACCCCGCGGCATTCCCGACATGGCGGGATATGCAGTGGGGTTGCACCTGGTCGACCGGGCCCTGGCCGAGACCGGGCTGAGCGCGGCGCAGGCAACCCTGCTGCCCGCCGCCGACCTCATGCGGCGCGGCGGCCTCCGCCCGTAGCGGTCACCGGGGGAGCGGCCTGCGCCTGTAGCGGTCATCGCGGGAGCGGCCTGCGCCCGTAGCCGTCACCGGAGGAGACGAAGCCCGACTCGTACGCGGCGGTCAGCGGGGGGAGACGAAGCCCGACTCGTACGCGGCGATCACCGCCTGTGTGCGATCCCGCGCGCCCAGCTTGGCCAGCACGTTGCCCACGTGCGTCTTGACCGTCTCCTGGCTGACGCTCAGCTCGGCGGCGATCTCGTGGTTGGACAGGCCCGTGGCCATCAGCCGCAGCACGTCACCCTCGCGCCCGGTCAGCCGCTCGATGCCGGGCACCGCGCTCCTGGGCCGGCGACCGGCCAGTGCCCGGATCGCGGCGGGGAACAACAACGACTCGCCCGCCGCGACCATCCGGACGGCCTGCACGAGGTCGTCCGGGCGGGCCCGCTTGAGCAGGAAGCCGCTGGCGCCGGCCCGCAGCGCGTCGTAGACGTAGTCGTCGTTCTCGAACGTGGTCACCACCAGCACCTTGGGCGGCTCGTCCAGAGCGAGCAGCCGCTCGGTGGCGCGGATGCCGTCCAGAGCGGGCATCCGCACGTCCATGAGCACGACGTCGGGCCGCTCGCGCCGCACCACCGGCACGACCGCGGCACCGTCGGCGGCCTCGCCGACCACGCTCAGGTCCGGTTCCGCGTCGAGGATGACGCGCAGGCCCGCACGGATGAGGTCCTCGTCGTCGGCGATCACGACTCTGAGTGTCATGCGCTCGACCGTAGCGGCAACCGCACCCTGACCTGCCATCCGCCCTCGGCCGGTCCGGCCTGCACCTCACCCCGCAACAACCGCACCCGCTCCCGCATCCCCGCCACCCCGCGCCCCCCACCACCCCTCGAACCACCCCACCCGCCACCGCCCGACACGCCGACCGGGCTGCCACCCGAGGCGCCCGCTGGGCTGTCACCTGGGGCGCCGACCGGGTTGCCACCCGAGGCGTCCGCTGGATTGCTCGCGGGGCTGTCACCCGACGTGGCGGTCGGGGTGTCGCCTGCGGAGCCGGCTGGGCTGTCGTTTCCAGGGTCTCCGCTCTCAGCGCCTTTTCGGCCGCCGCGCCTGCCGCCGGCATGGTCGCCACCCCCGGCGCGATCGTGGCCGTCTCCCGGGTCGCTGCCGCCGGGATGGAGGATCGCGTTGGTGACCTCCAGGCGGAGGTCGTCGCCGTCGACGGCGGCTGACAGGCGCACGGGGCCGTGACCGTGCTTGATGGCGTTGGTGAGGGCCTCCTGCAGGATCCGGTACGCCTCCCGGGAGACCACGGCGGGCACCCCGGACAGGTCGCCCACCTCCTGCCGCACCTTGGCGCCCGAGGCGGCGACGAGCTCGCCGAGGTTGGCCAGCGTCGCCTGCGGCGCCCGCCGACGATCCCGCCCGGCCTCGTCGGCCCTCGCAGGCCCGCCCGGATCGCTCCGGCGTCCCTCCGGCCCACTCGGATCGCCTTGGCGTCCCTCCCATTCGCTCGGATCGCTCCGATGTCCCTCCGGCCCACTCGGATCGCCTTGGCGTCCCTCCCATTCGCTCGGATCGCTCCGGCGTCCCTCCGGCCCACTCGGATCGCCTTGGCGTCCCTCCCACCTACCGTCGCCTCTCAGGCGCGTGCGGCCGGGGGCGATGCCCCCGCGGTCGTCGCCCGTTCGGATGCCGGCGTTCCCGCCCTCGCGGTCGCCCCCTCGGACACCGGCGTGTTCGCTGCCGGTGTCGGCCCAGCCATCGTGGTCCCGGTCGCGGTCGTCCTCACGGAGGACTCCGAGGACGTGGTCGAGGTCTTCGAGGGCAGCGCGGGCCGACTGCTCGATGGCGGCCAGGGCGGTCCTGGCCGTGGCGGGGTCGCGGTCGAGTACCCGGCCGGCCGCGGCGGCCTGCAGGGTGACGACGCTGAGGGCGTGCCCGACCGAGTCGTGCAGTTCGCGGGCCAGCCGGTTGCGCTCGGCCAGCGTACGGGCGTGCTCCTCGGCGGCGGCCAGGCGCTCGGCGGGGGTGGGGCCGAGCAGGACGGGGGCCAGCCGGGCCAGCAGCGCCCCGGCCGCCACCGCGATGGCGACCAGCGCGGCCAGGGTCGCCAGCCCGAGCATCGCCCACCACATCGCGTTCCACCCGGGCGTGACCAGCGCCCCGAGCACGGGCATCGCCCGTCCGGCGAACGGCAGCCCGAGCGTGAACAGCGTGAACGGCACGATCGCCAGCGTGAACCCGCTGACCACACCCCCGACGGCCAGATGCACCGTGAACCAGGCCGCGGTACGCCGCCGCTCCTGCCACGACCGCCCGGACTGCCGTGGCGGGACCTCGACGCGGGCCCCGAGCAGCCCCTGTGCCGCGCTGACCTCCAGCCCCCGCACCGGCAGGAACAGCCCGGTCAGGGCCACCACGGGCAGCACCGCGGCGAACACGCCGACCTGGGCGGGCAGGAACAGGTTGGCCGACTCACCGCTCAACAGGCCCGCGACGAGCACCCCGACCATCATGTACGGCATCAGCAGCGCCCCGCCGAGGATGAGGCACGCCCAGCGCCGGGGCAGGTTCCTTCTCACAACGGCGATTGTATGTCGATGGAAATTCGCTGTCGGAGTAATGCGCCCTGAGAGAAATGCGCCGCCAGCGAAACGGTTCCGGAATTCTCCGCTACCAGGGCTAGCGTTTTCGTGGAAATACCTGCGTAGAAAGGCGACCTTCATGACGGAGACCCAGCGCGCCGCCTGGCCTGACCAGCTCGGCCAGCGCCTGCTGAAGGAGCGCATCGTCGTTCTCGGCCAGGAGGTCGACGACGAGATTTGCAATCGGCTCTGCGGCGAGCTGCTATTGCTGGCGGCCGAGGATCCCGAGCGCGACATAACGCTTTACATCAATTCGCCGGGTGGATCCGTGCCGGCCGGGCTGGCGCTCTACGACATGATGCAGTTCATTCCGTGCGACGTGGCGACGGTCGCGATGGGGTTCGCCGCCTCGATGGGCCAGGTGCTGCTGTCGGCCGGGGCGAAGGGTAAGCGCTACGCCCTGCCCAACGCCCGCGTCGTCATGCACCAGCCGCTCGGCGGCATCGGCGGCTCGGCCAGCGACATCCAGATCCAGGCCGAGAACATGCTCTACACCAAGCGGCGGATGGCCGAGATCATCGCCCTCCACACGGGGCAGCCGCTGGAGCGCATCCAGGCCGACTCCGACCGCGACCGATGGTTCACGGCCCAGGAGGCTCTGGACTACGGGATCGTCGACCACATCGCCGAGGGGATGAACTGACATGAGCGGCCGTTACGTGCTTCCAGCGAAAGATCATGAAGGTCATCGCTGACATCGAAGGTGGCAGGGCCAAGGCGATCCTCGTCCGGAAGCACAGCCGGTTCGGACGCAACCGGACCGGCAACCAGCTTAACCTTGCCCGCGTCGAGAAGCCCGGCGGCGAGTTGGTGTCCGCAACCGAGGAGGTCGACGCTCGTACGGTGGTCGGCAAGCTCACCCGCGGCATGCTGTTCGAGCTGGCCGCGTTCGAGTCCGACCGGGCCGGTGAGCAGTGGGGTGAGGCGTTTCAGAATCCGCTTGCTCGTGGACTTCCACCGCTCGGTACGCCCAGTTTGGGTACATCAGGCGGGGACAGGTCCGTCACCCCCTGCACCCCGAGAGGACTATCGCCGCGCCAGAGGACGGTCCCGAGCGCTATGAGCCGGACTATGCAAGCGGATCAGCTGGCATGTTCGCGGAATGCTACGAGCGATGGATCGTTGATCGGAACTTCTCTCGGCTGGTTGACCGGCTGAACGACAGCGGCGCCCGAATGACTACGGGGAGGAGCACGCGCCGACGATCGAGCGCGGCCGGGAGCTGGCCGGCGACGAGCGGGCCTTTCACGGCGGCTGGTGTCAGGGGCTCTACCGTGGCCGGCTGGCGGACATCTGCCAGTGGCATTACGAGGTGGACCCGGAGACGAACAGGTCGTACAAGGTGAGGACGCTGGCGGCCAGGAGGAAGGCGGCTGAAGCGGCGCTGGTCGGCGGCGACCAGCTCGACCTGTTCGGGGGTGCGCTGTGACGCGAGGCGACGACCTGCCCGCCACGTACTACCGCGGCACAATGATCATCCTCAACCGACCCTTGACCTGGAGTTCCCTGATGACCAAACCTGGCGCAGTGGCCGAGGCCGGTTTCCCTGGCTCGCCGCTGGCGCCCTCGGGCCGCGTCACCGACGTACCCACGAGCTCGGCGGCACATCGTTTAGCCTGACATGCGGTTTAACCAGTTGAATACCGATATTGACCTTATTGATCTGTTCGCTTCGGCGATCGATCATCGAGAGCAGCAGCGCTCCTCGCCCCAGGAAGGATCTTCATGATTCGTCGCGCATCGCTGGCCGTCCTGCTCGCTCTCGGCACCCTCGCCGTTATCAGCTCGCCCGCGCACGCCCGCGCCTGCAAGATCGACTATCACTGCGAAACGTACTACTACACCGACTCCGACCGCACCACGCTGGTGGGGGTCAAGTACGAGAACTGCGTCGGGGATGAGACGTGGGTGGGCAGGCGCGGGTCCTATCCGGTGTTCAACGAGAACCCCTGCTGAGAGTCCGCTCAGATAGTGTCCCCGTGATCACGGATGTGATCGCGGGGACACTGTTGGTCTACTTCGCCAACAGTGTCCCTTTGCGGAGGAGCGGGCGTTTTCGTGCTTCAGGAGCTAATCGCCGCCTACTACTACGGGCGTCACTGCCATACGCGCTAACCGGGGGCCAGGGGCGCGCCGGACCAGCAGTGTTGATCAACCGAGGTTGTCGGCCCGCCAGTCCTGGATCTGCTTTTGCAGGTTTTGAAAGAAGCTGCTCACCTGGTTCGCCTGTTCGGAAACGTTCTCGATCAGCTTCCGGTAGAAGCGGGCCACATCGTCAAACCTGTCAGTGAAGAAGTCATTGACCTCGTTGAACGCCGCGAATATTTCGTCTACCTGGTCGGGGTGGGCTCCCCCGCTCTCGATGATCTTTTCTGTTAGCACATGGAACAAGTCATTGGCCCCGAGCCTGTATTTCTCCGCCTGTTTGCGGATTAGATCTTGGACGTCACTCTTGGTTCTATCGCCTTTGAG
Source organism: Nonomuraea insulae (assembly GCF_042656245.1). Classification (NCBI taxonomy): domain Bacteria; kingdom Bacillati; phylum Actinomycetota; class Actinomycetes; order Streptosporangiales; family Streptosporangiaceae; genus Nonomuraea; species Nonomuraea insulae. The sequence goes on along the minus strand of NZ_JBHSPA010000004.1, from coordinate 18,703 downwards.
GAACTGCTGCACGGCAGCGGCGACGTCCATGTTCTCGGCGACCAGCTCCTGGGTGCCGGTCACGAAGACGTCGAAGGCCTCCCGGACCTCGGCGGGAAGATCGGTCACCTTGGCAGTCGAGATGTGGCTGGGGAGGACGTGCTTCGCCGGCGGCGTGCGCCCCGCAGAGACCTCGGCCATGTGGAGCTTGCCGTGCGCGTGGATTGAGCGGACCAGATTCTTGAACTCCGCACCAGCGGGGGGCGAGGACATGCTGTCTCCTTTGGCTGGATGTCAAGCCGCCGCCAGCGCGCGGCTCCGGGTTTCGTTCTCGCAGGATGTTCCGCCTTCACCCAAGCAACCCTGAAACGATCTGTCCATCGGGATACCGCTCCCGAACCGCCTAAGTCATCTCAGGTGGATCGCCGGGTAGAGCGGATACGCGGCCATCAGATCGGCAACCTTCCTCGCGACATCCTCAGCCATCTACGACACGATGCGGTACATCCGGCTGGAGATCCACACGGTCTGCATCGGCGAGGCGGCCTCCGCGGTGGCGGTGCTGCTGGCGGCGGGCACGGCGGGCACGGCGGGCAAGCGCGCCGCGCTGCCGCACGCCCGTGTGCTGCCGCACGAGCCGCACACCGAGGGCGGTCGCGGGCAGGGCAGTTATTGCGGATGCTCACGCCTGCCGGCCACTGAGGAGAAAGCGACGTTCGCGACCGTGCGCCTGTTGACCGCCGTCGATGGCGACGACCTGCCCTGGAGGCCACCGCTGCCGCGCTGACACTGCGACCGTGCGTTGACTTTCCATGTTGGAATGTGATTGACTTTCCATCATGGAAAGCAATGCTGTCGAGGGGCTGGCCGTCATTGCCGAAGCCCGCGCAGCCCTCGCCGACCGGCTGATCACTCCGTGGTGGTATCACCCGATCTACGGGCTGCTGATGGCCGGCTGCATCCTCGCCTTCGGGCTCGGCGGCGCCGCGGTCAAGATCGGGGGCGTCGCGCTGCTCGCCGCGGGCTGCGTTGTGCTCACTCGCGCCTACCGCCGGCTGATCGGTGTCTGGGTGTCCGGCTTGGAAGCCGGCCCCGCCGGCCGGTGGCTCGGCGCGATGGGCGCGGTGGTGGTCTTGGGCGTCGTCGCCTCCGTCGGATTCGGTGCCTTGACCGATCTGCGGTGGCCGGTGTGGTGCCTGGCCATGGTGGGGTTCGCCGCCACCATCGTCTTGCGCCGGCGGTTCGACACCGCCCTCCAGGCCCACCTGAGGGCAGGCGCATGACCGGGCGGTTCGACGAGGTGGTGCACGCGCCGAACCGGTTGCGGATCTGCGCGCTGCTCGTCGCCTCGTCCAGCGCCGAGTTCGCGGTGCTCCGGGACATTCTCGGCGTGGCCGACTCGGTGCTGAGCAAACATCTGAAGGTGCTGCAGGACGCCGGTTACGTCGCGATGTCCAAGCCGACCGGGCGGGGCCGGGTGAAGACCTGGGTGAGCCTCACCGCCGAGGGCCGGCGCGCCTATGCCGGGCACGTCCAGGCGCTCAAGGCACTCCTCGACACTCCGGGCATACCGATTGGTACGCCGGAGGTGCCGCACGGGTGAACCCCGGATCGGTGATGGCTGCGAGATGGCAGGACAAAAGCCCGAGGTTCGCCGTGTGCCATCGGGACAAAACGTGAGGCCACGACCACGCTGAGCGCGCAGCGCATCCAGCGGGTCGCGGGCAAAAGTCGGGCCCCGGACAAAACGCCGTCGCCCGTAGTGACCAGCGACTGACGCGATGACGGCGGTCACACCGTGAAGTAGCCACGGGCGCAATGAGCCGCCCCCGCGCGCGGCGAACAGGACCAGCACCGTGCTCGGCGAGTGGTCGCGCCGCGCGGCCGATGCCGGCGCCGCGCGGCGGAGTCGACCAGCCCATCGTCCGCCGGACGGGTCGATCGCCATGAAGCAGCGGAGATGGCGCGAGAGTTCCGCGCCGCACCCCATCCGACCCTTCGGAGGTCTCAAACGATGCGAACCACACCTTCCACGACCGAACACGGCCGACGAATAGAAGAGAGCCGGATCGCCACCGTGGCGCAGCTCGAAGCGATCATCGGGCGCACGCCGGCGATGGTGAAGATGAAGGAGCTCGCGGAACTGGACGACGCCTGCCGGCACATGCTCTCCCTCGCGCCGCTCGCGGGTTTCGGCTACCGCGACGACGACGGGCGGCCCCGGACGACGCTGGTCGGTGGCAAGCCGGGCTTCGCCGAGGTCGAATCGCCGACCCGGATCGTTTTAGCCTCCGACGCGGACGCGTCGGGCGCGGTGTCGTTCGTCTTCCTGCTGCCCGGCGTCGGCGAGACGCTCCGGGTGAACGGCTCGGTCGCCGGGCGATCCCCTGGCCGGATCGTCGTCACTGTCAGTCAGGCCTATATCCACTGCGCACGGGCGATTCTCCGGTCCCGGCTGTGGGACCCGGTCGTTCCGGCGGCGTCCGTCTCCGCCGTCGCCGACGGGCCGCTGTCCGGCGCGGGCGTCGCCGGCTTCCTGGGGGCCACGCCGTTCCTCGTCGTCTCCTCCTGGGACCGTGACGGCGGCAGCGACACGAGCCCGCGCGGTGACACGCCCGGCTTCGTCCGGGTGATCGACGGGCACCGGCTGGCCATCCCGGACCGGCGCGGCAACAAGCGCGCGGACACCTCTCGCAACCTGCTCGCCGACGACCGGATCTCCATGGCGATGCTGGTTCCCGGCCGTACCGGTGTGCTGCACGTGAGCGGTACGGCCGTGCTCACGGACGACGCGAACCTGCTGGCGGACATGGCGCTGGGCGGCGCCGTCCCGCAGACCGCCCTCATCGTCACCGTCGAGCGGGCCGAACTGCGGCACAACCAGGCCGTCGCCGCCGCGAACCTCTGGGACCGCGCCAACCGCGCGGACGCGGCCACGCTCTCCGAGCTGATGGCGTCGACGATAGGGCAACTCGGTGCGAAGACGCCGGTGCTGCGCCGGCCGGCCAGGGCGCTGGCCGTGTTCTCCCGGCTGGCCCGGCGGATCATGGACGCCACCTACCGCCGCGCGCTCGAGAAGGAAGGCTACGGCGCCGCGACCGGCTCTCTCCCCGGCCGGCCGGTGCGGGTGATCGACGTGATCCGGGAGACGCCTGACGCGGTCACCCTGGTGTTCTCCGGGGCCGACACTGGGTTCGCGCCCGGCCAGTTCTACACGCTCCTCGTGGAGATCGACGGGCGTCTCGTCCGGCGCGCCTACTCGGCCACCTCCGTCCCCGGCACGGACCGGCTCGCGCTGACCGTCAAACGGGACGGGCTCTGCTCCACCTATCTCAACGACCACGCCCGCATCGGCGCCGAGATGCGCGTCCTCGGGCCGTCCGGCACGTTCCGCGTGACGGATCCCTCGGCGACCGGCGCGGAGTACGTCCTGATCGGCGCGGGCAGCGGCATCACGCCGCTAATGAGCATCATCCGTACGGTGCTCGCCGCCTCCCCCGACGCCACGATCACCCTGCTCTACGGCAACCGCACCGAGGCCGACATCATCTTCGCCGGCGACCTCGCGGCGCTGCGGGACGCCCATCCCGGCCGTTTCACGCTCCACCATGTGCTGTCCCGCCCCGGGCCGGGCTGGAGCGGCCGCACCGGCCGGATCGGCCCAGGTCACCTGAACCACTCGGAGCGCGCCCACTACTACATCTGCGGACCGGCGGCCATGCCGGCCGGCGTCCGCGACTGTCTCACCGGCCTCGGTGTCGCCCCGGACCGCCTGCACGAGGAGCGTTTCACCAGTGTGCCCACGGCGGCTCCCGAGCTGAGCGCGCGGACGATGACGGTCGGGAACACCGGTGACGTGGTGGTCGCCGCCGGTCAGACCATGCTCGACGCGGGCCTGGCCGCGGGCGTGCCGATGCCCTATTCGTGCACCGTCGGCAGCTGCGGCGAATGCCGGATCAAGCTCCTTCGCGGCGAGGTGAGGGGCACCGTCGAGGAGGGCGGCGTCCTCACCTGCGTCTCCTATCCACTGACCGACACCATCGTCGCGATCGAGTCCGCGGAACACCGATAGGGCCAGAATCTGAGGATTACGTCATCTTTTACTTGCGGTCGGGGGATTCCGTCAGTAAGCATGGAGTGCATGCAAGATGGCGCCCAGATCGACGAGCTGGACCGAGCGATCGTCGCGGCCCTGCAGTTGAACGGCCGTGCTCCCTGGAGCCTGGTCGCCCGGCTGGTGGGCGCGAGCGAGTCCACCGTGGTCCGCCGCGCCGCCCTGCTCGGCGAGCGCGGCCTGCTGCGCGTGATCGGCGTGGTCGACGTGCTGCGCTGCGGGCTCGGCGTGCCGGTGCTCAGCCGCTTCCGCTGCCGCCCCGGCAGCACGTACGAGGTGGCGGCCCGCATCGCCGGGCGGTCCGAGGCCAGGTTCGTGGCCGTGGTGTCCGGCAGCGCGGACTGCGTGGCCGAGTTCGTGGTGCCCACCCACGCCGAGATCGGCCGGGTGATGGTGGCCGACGTGCCCGGCGGCGACCTGGTCACGGAGAGCGAGACGCACGCGGTCATGCGGACGTTCGTCTCCAACCACGACTGGAACCCGGGCGTGCTGGACGAGCGGGCCACCGCCGAGTTGCGGGACGCGGCAGAGCTGCCGTTCGAGGACCGGTTCCGGCAGAGCCCGCCGGAGCGGCTCGACGAGCTGGAGCACCTGATCGTGCGGGCGCTCGGCGAGGACGGGCGCATGTCGTACAAGGCGCTGGCCAAGGTCGTGGGCAGCAGCGAGTCGACCGCCAAGCGGCGGGTCGAGTCGCTGGCGCGCCGCGGCTGCCTGCGCTTCCGCACGCTGGCGGAGCCGGAGGTGCTCGGGTACGCGGTGGAGTTCATGCTCTGGCTGGAGGTCGAGCCCGGCCTGCTGGAGCGGGCCGGCCAGCAGCTCGCCGCGCACCCGGCCACCCGCTACCTGTCGGCCACCACGGGGCGCTTCAACCTGGCAGGGCAGGTGGCGCTGCGCCACTACGGCGACCTGTTCCGCTATCTGAGCGACGACGTCGGCTCCCTGCCCGGACTGCGCGCCGCCGACGTCACCCTCCAGCTCACCACGCTCAAACGCGCATGGGCGCCGACCCCCGCCGCACGAATGGAGACCCCCTGATGACCGAACAGCATCCTTGGCAGTGGGACGAGCAGACCTGGCGCGGCCACGTCGCACGCGTGCGCGCCGGCCGGAGCCTTCGCCCCGCCTCCTGGCCCGGCGGCGCGAAGGTCGCCGTCGCGCTGTCCTTCGACTCCGACCACGAGACGATCCCGCTGCGCGAGGGCGAGACCCGGCCGGGCAAGCTCTCCCAGGGCGAGTACGGCTCCCGCGTCGGCGCGCCCCGCGTGCTGCGCCTGCTGGAGCGCTTCGGCGTCCCCGCCTCGTTCTTCATGCCGGCGGTCTCGGCGCTGCTGCACCCCGGCGAGGTGCGCGACTACGTCGCCGCCGGCCACGAGGTCGCCATGCACGGCTGGATCCACGAGCGCAACATGCAGCTCGACCCCGCCACCGAGCGGGAGCTGGCCCTGCGCGCCGCCGACACGCTGGAGGAGCTGGCCGGGACCCGCCCGGTGGGCATCCGCACCCCGTCGTGGGACTTCTCCGACCACACCCTGGCCATCACCCGTGAGCTGGGCCTGCGCTACGACTCCTCGCTGATGGCCGACGACGAGCCGTACGAGCTGCTGGCCGACGGCGAGCCGACCGGCATCGTGGAGATCCCGGTCGAGTGGATCAGGGACGACGCCCCTTACCTGAACATGGACCGCTACACGGCGGTGCGGCCGTACACGCCGCCGCGGCAGGTGGCCGGGATCTGGCGCGACGAGTTCGACGCCGCCCTCGCCGAGGGCGGCCTGTTCCAGCTCACCATGCACCCGCACATCATCGGCCACCGCTCCCGCATGGCCGCGCTGAGCGAGCTGCTGGAGCACATCGACGCGCACGAGGGCGTCTGGTACGCCACCCACGCCCAGATCGCCGAGTACGTTCTGGAGCACGCATGACAGCCCCCGACCTCGGCGCGACCACCCGTCTGACCCCGGCGCAGCGCAAGGCCATCGTGGCGGGCGCCATCGGCAACACCGTCGAATGGGTGGACTGGGCGATCTACACGACGTTCGCGTCGGTGTTCTCCAGCCAGTTCTTCCCCTCGGACAACCCGACCGCGAGCCTGCTGTCCACGCTGGTGGTCTTCGCCGTGGGCTTCCTCATGCGGCCCATCGGCGGCGCGATCCTGGGCGCGTACGGCGACCGGTACGGCCGCAAGAAGGGCATGACGCTGACCATCTCGCTGATGGCGGCGGCCGCGTTCGTGATCGCGATCTGCCCCGGCTACGAGAGCATCGGCATCCTGGCCCCGATCGTCCTGGTGCTGGCCCGCCTGGTCCAGGGCTTCTCGGCGGGCGGCGAGTTCGGCACCTCCTCGGCCTTCCTGGTGGAGTCCGCGGCGCCCGGCAGACGGGCGTTCGCCGGGTCCTGGCAGCAGGTCTCGGTGGGCGGCGGCGTGCTGGTCGCCTCGGGCCTGGGCACCGTGCTCACCTCGACCTTGGACGAGGCGGCGCTGCAGAGCTGGGGCTGGCGGATCGCGTTCGTCCTGGGCGGCCTGCTCGGGCTGGTCGGCCTGTGGCTGCGGGTCTCGGTGCCGGAGACCGAGGCGTTCGCCAAGGTGGAGTCGTCGGGCAGGAAGCGGGCGAACCCGCTGGTGAGCATGATGCGCGACCATCCGCGGGCGGCGCTGAGGGTGGCCGGGGTGACGATCGCCGGGACGCTGCTGTACTACATCTGGGTCAGCTACATGCCGACGTTCGCGCACATCGACACCGGGATGCCGCTGAACCAGGCGCTGCTGGCCAACACGATCGCGGTGCTGGTGTTCCTGATCCTGCTGCCGTTCGGCGGGCTGCTGTCGGACCTGGTCGGCCGCAAGCCCACGATGCTGGCCTTCGCGCTGGGGTTCCTGGTGCTGGCCTGGCCGGCCTTCCACTTCCTGGACGGCGGGTTCGGCTCGCTGCTGGTCATCGAGATCGTCGGCATGGTGTTCATGGTGGGCTACTCGGCGAACTGCGCGGTGATCATGGCCGAGCAGTTCCCGGCCGAGGTGCGCACGACCGGGATCGGGCTGCCGTACGCGCTGGCCGTGGCGATCTTCGGCGGCACCGCCCCCTACATCACCACCTGGCTCAGCTCCAGCGGCTACCGCGACCTGATCTGGGTGTACGTGGCCGGGGCCGCGCTCATCGGCGTGATCGTCTACGCCACCATGCCCGAGACCAAGGGAAAGGAGCTGACATGACGCGCCACGTGCTGGTCACCGGTGCGGCCGGCGGCATCGGCGCCGGGATCCGCGAGCTGTTCGAGGCCGAGGGCGACCGCGTCACCGGCGTGGACGTGCGGGCGCAGGGAAGCCCGCGGGAGATCGTCGCCGACCTGGCCGACGCGCCGGCCGCCGCCGCGCTGGTGGATCGGGCCTGGCGGGAGCACGGCCCGGTGGACGTCGTGGTCAACGCGGCGGGCATCTACCCGGCGACGCCGTTCCTGGAGATGACCGCCGCCCAGTGGGACCGGGTGCAGGACGTCAACGTCCGCGCCCCCATGCTGATCACCGCCGCGTTCGGCCGCGCCTGCGCCGCGAGCGGCCGTCCAGGGGCGGTGGTGAACATCGCCTCCGGGGCCGCCCTGCGCGCGCGGCCCGGCGCGGCCCACTACTGCACCTCGAAGGCCGCGCTGGAGATGCTCACCAAGGCCGCCGCCGTCGAGCTCGGCCCGCTCGGCGTGCGGGTCAACGCGGTCAGTCCCGGGTTCGTCACCGTGGACAGCGCCGCCAACCCCGTCACCGAGCAGTACGCCACCGCCGTCTCGGCCAACCCCCTGGGCCGTCGCGGCCTGCCGGCGGACGTGGCCGGGGCGGTGCGCTGGCTGGCCTCGGAGGAGGCCGCGTGGGTAACGGGCACGGTGCTGCGGGTGGACGGCGGGGCCTCGGCGGGCACCACCGCCCTGCCCCTGCACTGGAACGGAACGAGCGAGGTACAACGAGCATGAGCGGCCCGTACACGATCGTCGGTGGCGGCGCCATCGGCGGCACGATCGCCTTCCACCTGGCCGAGGCGGGGCACGAGGTGCTGCTCGTGGACGCCGACCCCGCGCACGTGACGGCGGTCCGCCGCGACGGCCTGGTCCTGCGCCGCGCCGACGGCGACCGGAGCGTCCGGGTGAGCGCCGCGAGCCCTGCTGAGACCCCCGCCGAGCCACCGCTGCGACGCGTGCTTTTGTGCGTGAAAGCCCAGGCCACGGCCGGTGCCGCCGCCTGGATCGCGCCCCGGCTGGCCCCGGACGGGTACGTCGTGTCGGTCCAGAACGGCCTCAACGAGCGGCTCATCGCCGGGCACGTGGGCGAGGAACGCGTCATCGGCGCGTTCGTGAACATCTTCGCCGACGTGGTCGAGCCGGGCGTCATCCGCGACGGCGGGCCGGGCGCGTTCGTGATCGGCGAGCTCGACGGCCGCTCCACCCCCCGCGTGGACCGCCTGGTGGCCGACCTGGCCGCGCTCGACGCCAAGGCCACCGCCAACGTCGGCGGCTACCTGTGGTCCAAGCTCGGCTTCGGCGCCATGCTGAGCGCGACGGCGCTGGCCGACGCCCCGATGGCCGACCTGATCGACCGGCACCGGCCGCTCATGCACGCGCTGGTGGCCGAGGTGTTCACGGTGGCGGCCGGGATGAGCCTGGAGCCGTTCGACGCCTTCGACGCGCGGGCCTACGTGCCCGGGGCGCCGGAGGGGGCCAGGCAGGAGGCGACGGACCGGCTGACCGCGTGGCTGCGTACCCAGCCGAAGGACCGCAGCGGCATCTGGCGTGACATCGCGGTCCGGCACCGCCCGATCGAGGTGCACGACCACTACCGGCCCGTCCTGGACAGGGCGCGGGCGGAGGGGGTGGCGACGCCGCTGCTGAGCGGCATGCTCGCCCGTCTGGCCGACGTCGAGACCGGCCGCGCCCGGATGAGCGAGGAGCACCTCACGGACCTGCCGCGCCAACAGGCAGGGCCCGGTTAAGCGGTTTAAGCGCTCCTTGTAAACTCTTGCCGGTTAACGGGGGAAATCGGGGGAGTGGCGCGTGCCGCTGGAGCAGGTACTGATGTTGCTCGTCGCAGCGGCAGGAGCGGGGTGGATCGACGCCGTCGTGGGCGGCGGCGGGCTGCTGCAACTCCCCGCCATCCTGGTGACCGGCATGCCGACGGTCGAGGCGATGGCCACCAACAAGTTGTCGTCGGTGTTCGGCACCGCCTCCGCCGCCGTGGCCTACGCCCGCTCCACCAAGGTGGACCGGCAGGTGGCGATCCCCGGAGCGGCGCTGGCCGTGCTGAGTGCCGGGCTGGGCGCGTGGGCGGCGGCGTCGATCTCGGCCGAGGTGCTGCGGCCCGCCGTCATGGTGGTGCTGCTGGGGGTGGCCGCGTTCGTGACGCTGCGTCCCTCGATGGGCGCCGTGCCGGTGCCGCACCTGCGTACCCAGCCGCGGGTGGCCGCGGCGGTGGCGACGGCGGGCGTGGGGATCGCCTTCTACGACGGCATCATGGGCCCGGGTACGGGGACGTTCCTCATCATCGCCTTCACCACCATCCTCGGCCTGGACTTCGTCGCCGCGTCCGCCTCCGCGAAGATCATCAACATCGGGACGAACGTCGGGGCGCTGGCGGTGTTCGCGGCGCAGGGGCACGTGCAGTGGGCGCTCGGCCTCGGCATGGCGGTGTGCAACGTGGCCGGCGCCCAGTTCGGCGCGCGGACGGCGATCAAGCGGGGCACCTCCTTCGTCCGGATCGTGCTGCTGGTCGTGGTCGTGGCCATGGTGATCAGGCTCGGCTGGCAGCAGTTCGGCTGAGGGCTCAGGCCGGTTCCTTCGCGCGTACCCGCAGAGCCGTGGCCGCCAGGGCGACGAACGCGGCCAGCAGCGCCGGGATGCCCAGCGCCCGCGGCAGCCCCGTCAGCTCGGCGGCGCCCCCGATGAAGACCGGCCCCGACAGCAGCCCCAGATAGCCGATCGCCGCCACCCGCGCCAGCGCGCGCCCGGCGAAGGCCGGGTCCCGGTGCCCGGCGGCCGAGAACACCTGCGGCACGATGCACGACAGCCCGGCGCCGAAACAGGCGAACCCGATCACGCCCGCGACCGGCTCGCCGACCAGCAGCGACAACCCCAGCCCCGCCGCCGCCAGCAGCCCGCAGCAGCGCACCAGCGGCACCGGCCCGAACCGCGCGGCCAGCCAGTCGCCCGCCAGCCGCCCGGCCGTCATCATGATCGAGAAGGCCGCGTACCCGGCGGCGGCGAACCCCGGCGAGGCCGCCAGGTCCTCGCGCAGGTAGACCGAGCTCCAGTCGGCCGAGGCCCCCTCGCCCACCAGGCAGCAGAACGCCAGCACGCCCAGGAACACGATCCCCTTGGGCCGCCCGGCCCGCCCGCTCACGGCCGGCTGGGGAGCGGGCGCCGAGCGCAGCGCCCACAACGCCGCCCACGCCGCCAGCACCGCGATGACCGCCCCCACCGACCAGAACGTGAGCGCCGGCGACAGCACGGCGTGCGCGAACAGCCCGCCCGCCGTGGCCCCGGCGAACCCGCCGACGCTGAAGACGGCGTGGAAGGAGGACATGATCGGCCGCCCGTGGGCCCGCTCCACCTCCACGGCGTTGGCGTTCATGGACACGTCGAGCACCCCGTGCACGACGCCGAACAGCAGCAGTGACGCCGCCAGCGTCTCCAGGCCGGGGGCGTAGGCGGGCGGCACGAGCACCAGGCCCTGCGCCAGGGCCGCCGGGATCATGATCCGGCTGGCGCCGTACCGGTCCACCAGGGGACCCACGGCGGTCATCCCGATCACCGCGCCGGCCGCGATGCCCAGCAGGGCCAGGCTGAACTGGCCGTCGCTGAGCTTCAGCCCCTCCTTGATGGGCGGGATGCGCGCCGTCCAGGTGCCGAGGGCCGCGCCCGACAGGAAGAACAACAGGTAGACGGCCACCCGTTCGCGTTTCACGCGGCCTCCTTGACCATCACGCCGGCCGCCACGAGCGCGTCGCGCTCCTCAGGCGGGATGCCGGGATCGGTCACCACCACGTCCAGCAGGTCGATCGGGCACACCGCGCCGAACGCCGTACGCGTGAACTTGCCCGAGTCGCACGCCACGATGACCCGCTGCGCCGAGGCCATGGCCGCCTGCTTGACCGCCACCTCCGGCAGGTCGTGCGCGGTCAGCCCGTGCTCGGCGGACAGGCCGCAGCAGCCGACCACCGCCGTGTCGAAGCGCAGCGCGCCGATCGAGCTCTGGGCGAGGGGCCCCATGACGTTCAGCTCGCCCTTGCGCACCTCGCCGCCGGGCAGCACCAGACGCACGCGCGGCGCGGCGGCCAGCAACATCACCGGCTGCAGCGCCAGCGGCAGCACGGTCACCCGCCGATCGACCAGCGCGCGGGCCACCTCCAGAGCGGTCGTGCCGCCGTCGAGCACCACCGCCTCCCCGTCGGCGATCAGCGCGGCCACCTGCTGCCCGATGAGCCGCTTGGTCTCCACCGCCTCCCGCTCGCGCACCCCGAACGGCGGCTCCTCGCCGCGCAGCAGCAGCGACAGCGCGCCACCCCTGACCCGGCGCACCACCCCCTGCTGGGCCAGCTCGTCCAGGTCACGCCTGATCGTCATCTCGGACACGCCGTGCTCGGTGGCCAGTTCGGCCACGGACACGCTGTCGTGCGTACGCAAGGTGTTCATGATGGCTCGCACACGTTCCATGTGTTCATACAAACATAGCTTTTGTGCGCAATACAATGAAAATATGCGTGCCAGCCGCCTGCTCTCGCTTCTCCTCCTCCTGCAGACGCGGGGCCGCATGACCGCGCCAGAACTGGCGGGCGAGCTGGAGGTGTCGGTCCGCACGGTCTACCGCGACGTGGAGGCGCTGTCGTCGGCCGGCGTCCCGGTCTACGCCGACCGCGGACCGGCGGGCGGGTACCAGCTCCTCGACGGCTACCGCACCCGGCTCAACGGGCTGACGGCCGAGGAGGCGTCGTCGTTGTTCCTGGCCGGGCTGCCCGGTCCGGCCGCGGAACTGGGGCTGGCGGAGGTGGCGGCCAACGCCGAGCTGAAACTGCTGGCCGCGCTGCCGCCCGAGCCGCGCTCGCACGCCTCACGGATGCGCGAGCGGTTCCTGCTGGACGTGCCCGGCTGGTACCGCTCGGCCGACGACGTGCCGCACCTGAGCGCGGTGGCCGAGGCAGTGTGGGACCAGCGGGTGCTGCACATGACCTACCGGCGATGGGGGCAGCGCGAGGTGGACCGGGTGATCCATCCGTACGGGCTGGTGCTCAAGGGCGGCTCCTGGTACCTGGTGGCGGCGCCGCCGGAGGGGTCGGCCCGTACGTACCGGGTGGCGCGGATCCTGACGCTGGAGACGCTGCCGGACCGGTTCGCCCGGCCGGAGGGGTTCGATCTGGGCGAATTCTGGCAGGCGTACGCCAAGGAGTTCCGCGAGCGGATGTACACCGCCGAGGCCGTCATCAAGCTGGCGCCCGGGCGGCGGGACCTGCTGGCGTACACGATGGGCTCCGACGTGGTCGCCGCCGCGCTGGCCGCGGCAGGCGAGCCCGACCCCGAGGGGTGGCTGACGCTCACCGTGCCGATCGAGTCGATCACCCACGCGCGCTGGCTGCTGCTGCGCATGGGGGCCGACATCGAGGTGCTCGGCCCGCCGGAGCTGCGGACGCTGATGGAGGAGGCGGTCGCGGAGCTCGCCAAGGTGTACCGCTGAAAAATCAGGCGATATTCGGGCGCCGGTCTGTCAGCATCCCTCGCATGTATCTTCTCGCATTCGTCGGCGCGTGCGTCCTGGTGGCCATGGTGCCCGGGGTCAGCACCGCCGTCATCCTGCGCCAGACCCTGCGCGCGGGCCGCGGCTCCGGCCTGGCCGCCACGCTCGGCAACGAGACCGGGATCCTGCTGTGGGGGCTGGCCGCCGCGTTCGGCCTGTCGGCCCTGCTGGTGGCCTCACAGGTGGCCTACGACGTGATGCGCGTGACCGGCGCGGCCGTGCTGGTCGTGATGGGCGCGCAGGCGTTGTGGCAGGCCCGGAAGGGGGCCGCTCCCGCGCCCGGGGGGCAGGCGCTGCCGGGGCTGCGCGGGCCCTACCTGGCCGGGGTGGGGACGTGCCTGGCCAACCCGAAGGCGGCGGTGTTCGCGATGTCGTTCCTGCCGCAGTTCGTCCCCGCCGGGCAGGACGTGCGGCTGACACTCGTCACGCTGGCCGTGGTGTGGGTGGCGGTGGACCTGCTCTGGTACGGGCTGCTCATCTGGGCCGTGGCCAGGGCCAAGGCGTGGCTTGACCGCCCGGCGGTCAAGCGGCGGCTGGAGCAGGTCTCCGGCGCGGTGCTGATCGCTCTCGGCGTCCGGATGGTGGTGGAGGCGCGATGACGATCTGGTACGAGGAGCGGGGCGCGGGCGAGCCGGTGGTGCTGCTGCACTCGTCGGCGGCCGACTCCGGCATGTGGGACGCGCAGTGGGAGGCGCTCTCCGCGCGCTTCCGGGTGATCAAGGTGGACTTCCGGGGGTACGGGCACAGTCCCTACGCGGCGCGGGAGCCGTACAGCGACGCGGGCGACGTGGCCAAGGTGCTGGCCGCGCTGGGCGTCACCCGGGCGGCCATGGTCGGCTCGTCGGGCGCGGGCCGGACGGCGCTGGAGCTGGCCTGCGCCGGGCTGGCCGGGCGGCTGGTGCTGCTCAACCCGATCTCCACGCTGGAGCCGACGCCGGACCTGCGGGCGTACTGGCAGGAGGAGAACCGCCTGCTGGAGCAGGGCGACGTGGAGGGGGCCGCGGAGCTGAACGCGCGCACGCTGCTCGGGCCCGAGGCGACGGACGAGGCGTGGCGGCGGCTGGTGGCGATGCAGCGGCACGCGTTCGAGCTGCAACTGGCCGCCGATCCCGAGCCCGAGCAGGTGGAGGGCGAGCTGACCCTGGCGCAGGTGGACGTGCCCGCGCTGGTGGTGGCGGGCGCGCACGACCTGCCGTACTTCCGCGACAGCGCCCGCCACCTGGCCCGCGAACTGCCCCAGGCCCGGCTGCTGGAGCTGGAGTGGGCCGGGCACCTTCCCGCGCTCGAACGTCCCGAGGAGATCAACGGGCTGCTGCTGGATTACCTTTAGTCCATGACGAACGACCTGGCGACCCTCGTGAGGCAGGCGCAGGACGACGATCCGCTGCTGGCGCTGCACGCCACCACCGCGTTGCGGCGTGAGATCGAGCGCCTGGAGGCCGTGCAGGTGCGGCGGGCCCGGGTGGCCGGGCTGGCCTGGGCCCAGATCGCCGACGCGGTCGGGGTGAGCAAGCAGGCGGTGCACAAGAAGTACGGCCGCCGCTAGCGCTGCCGCCCGGCCCGGAACGCCCGCACCTGGTCCAGCGTGCGGGCGCGCTCGTCTTCTCCGGCCCAGCCGGACCTCTACGCCTGCCGATCGACCGCGTAGGTGCTCTGGACGACGCCCGCTCCGAACACCCTGGTCGACAGGTGGGCGAGCGGGACGTCGCCGCCGACCGGGCCGAACAGCGGCAGCCCGGTGCCGATGAGAACCGGCACGGTGGTGATGGTCATCTCGTCGATCAGCCCCGCCCGCAGGAAGGCGCGGATGACCTGGCCGCCGTCCACGTACACGCTCTTGGCGCCGCGTTCGCTCAGCCCGCGCACGAGCCCGTCGAGGTCGCGATACACGCTCACCCGCGGGTCCGCGCCGTCCTCCAGCGTGGTGCTGAGCACCGCGACGTGCCGTCCCTCGTGCGGCCACGGATCGTAGGTCAGACCCGGCTCGTACGTGCCCCGCCCCATGACGACGGCGTCGATGCCGCCGATGAACGCGTCGTAGCCCAGATCGTCTCCGGCGGCCTCGCCCCTGCTGGTGAGCCAGTGGAGGTCCCCGTCCTCGCGGGCGATGAACCCGTCGAGACTGATCCCGATGAACACCGCCGCCTTGAACGGCCTGTCCGCGGTCATGTGCGCCTCCCATTTATAAACGTTGGTTCGTTTACAAACGTAGCACGGGGTTCTGTCGGTGGCGGCGGCCATGATGAGGGCCATGGCTTCATGGCAGGAATTCGACCGGCAGGCACCCGAGCTGGCCAGCGTGGCCCGGCGCCTGCTGGACGCCTACGCGCACAAGGTCCTGGCGACGTTGCGCAAGGACGGCTCGCCCCGGGTGAGCGGCATCGAGACGAGCTTCAGGGACGGCGAGCTGTGGACGGGATCCATGCCCCGCGCGGTCAAGGCCGCCGACCTGCGGCGGGATCCGCGCATGGCGATCCACGTGACCTCCCGCGATCCGGACAAGGCGGATCCGTCCTCATGGGAGGGGGATCTGAAACTGGCCGGCCGGGCGGTGGAGGTCACCGATGAGGGGGTGCTGGCCTCCTTCGAGCTGCCCGAGTCCGATTCGCACCTGTTCCGGATCGAGCTGACCGAGGTCGCGTGGACGCGCGTCGAGGGCAACGAACTCATCATCGCCTCGTGGCGTGAGGGCGTGGGGGTGCGGGAGTTCCGCCGTACGTGATCTACAATGTAAAGGCGCCGGGTCCTCTGACTACGACCGACGGCCGGTACGACGCGCCGGGGCGGCCAGCACGATCACGCGGTGGACCAGCCATTCCAGCGGCCCCCGCCCGGCCCATCGCAACCACAGCGGGGAGAAGACCAACGCGACGGCGACCATGCCCGCGTACAGGGTGAAGGCATAGGGCGGGTCGCCCGCCACCCGCTCGATGAAGATCTGGTGAGCGGCGTACCACGTCAGCGCCAGGCTCCCCGTAGCGGTCAGCGGCCGGAGCGCACGCCGCCAGCCGGGCCGCTCCAGCAGCGTGAGGAGAGCGGCCAGCAGCAACAGGCCGGCACCGGTCATCATCGGCGCCATCGGGATGCTCAGCGCGTACAGCTGGTCCGGCGGCAGGGTCAGCACCGACGCCCACGGCTGCGTCATCGGGCCGCTCGTGGACGCCATCATCGCCGCCAGCGCCCGCCCGGCGCCCAGCGGGCCGAGCGCGAACCACGACACCAGCCAGCAGGCCGCCACCAGCAGCGCGCCGCAGACGGCCATTCGCCGGCGAACGGCGGGGCTGCGCAGGTCCAGCCGTCCGATGGCCAGCCCGGCCAGCAGCAGCGGAATCGCGTACGGGGTCTGGAAGCCGCCGCCCATCAGCAGGTGGTGGAGCTTGGCGAGCCAGTCCTGCGGCTGGATCAACAGGGCGAGGCCGAAGGCCGGTTCCGCGCCGGGGTTCATGGGGGAGATGGCCCAGGTGCTGCCGTAGTTCAGCACGACGAAGCAGAAGACGGGCAGCACGACGCCGGTGACGCCGGCCGTGACCAGCAGCGTGCGCGGGCGCAGCCGTACCAGCGGGATCAGGATCAGCAGCCACACGGCGTAGAACTCGAGAATGGACAGGTTCAGGCCGGACAGCTGATCCACGCACAGACTGATCAGCAGCAACATGGCCGCGCGTATCGCGAGCCGTTTTCTGGCCGCCTTCAGCCGGTCGCCGTCCAGCGGCGCCGGGCCGCCGGTCATCAGCGCCACCGAGATGCCGGCCATCAGCACGAAAAGGCTCATCGATCGGCCGGAGACGGCGTGCTCGATCCAGTCCAGCAGGGCCGGCTTGTCCCGCGCCGGAGCCGGGCTCAGCCATCCGGTGGGGCTGACGTGCATGTAGACCATGCCCACGATGGCCAGCGCCCGTACGGCGTCCAGCCCAGGTAGCCGCCCCTGCGGGAGCTGGGACCTGACGGTCGGGGGAACGTGCGTGGAATGGCTCATTTCAGGTGGTCCTCCAAAAGCGCGGGCCTTTTTGAATAAGTCGAGCACCACCGTAAAGGCCCTTTCCGTCGATTCATTTCACCTTTCCCATCGGCCGTCCGGAGATAATCCATAGATTCTGTAACAGCATTTGGGCGGTATTATCGGCGTCATGTCGTCGAAGAAACGGTTCGCCGCGGGAGCCGCGCTGTGCGGTCTCCTCCTGGCCGGGTGCGGGATCGATCCGCGGATACGCCAGGAGCCTCCGGCCGGACAGGGCACGCCCTCATCGGCGCCGTCGCAGACGGCCACGGCGACCCGGTCCGGCCTGGACGGCCTGCGGGTGCTGCGCGGGGATCCGCGCCTGAGCACGAAGGTCACCTCCGCGATCGAACGGTGCGAAGGCGGCCGGTACCCGGTCTACTCCGACGAGATCTCCCTGTCCGGCGACTGGGGAAGCGTCCGCCTGGTGGCCGTCACCGTCTACACCTGCCCCGGCCGGACCTGCGGATACGAGGGCACACGCGGCACCTACGTCTACCGCCTCGAGTCGGACCGGCCGGGCGAGCGGGTCTACGCCGACCAGGGCGCGGGCAGCCGCGTCGAGGTGCACGACGCCGCCCTGGTCCTGGTGCGGCCGGACTACCTGCCCGACGACGCCGCCTCCTGCCCGACCGCCACGCGGACGACGCCGCTGCGCTGGAGTGGCCGCGCCCTCGTCCTCGACGGCGCGTGAACACGAAAGCAGGCTCCATGCCCACCGACGGGACCCCGCACGTGCTGTTCGTCGAGGACGACGAGGTGATCAGGGAGGTGACGCAGCTGACCCTGGAACGCGACGGCTTCACGGTCACGACCGCCGCCGACGGAGTGGCCGGGCTGGACGCCTTTCGCGCCCGCACGCCCGATGTGGCGCTGCTGGATGTGATGCTGCCCGGCATGAACGGAGTGAGCCTGTGCCGGCGTATCCGCGCCGAGAGCCTCATACCGGTGATCATGGTGTCGGCCCGGGACGACGCCGTCGACGTGGTCGTCGGCCTGGAGGCGGGCGCCGACGACTACGTGACCAAGCCGTTCGACGGCTCGGTGCTGCTGGCCCGCATCCGCGCGGTGCTGCGCCGCACCGGGCAGGGTGGCGCGCGCGCCGGCCGGCTGCGTTTCGGCGATGTGGACATCGACGTCGAGGGCGTGCGGGTGCTGCGCGGCGGCAGGCCGGTGGCGCTCACGCCGACCGAGATGCGGCTGCTGCTGCGGTTCGCCGAGTCGCCCGGCACCGTGCTCAGCAGGGACGTGCTGCTGGAGAGCGTCTGGGACTACGCCGTCGGCGGCGACT
The DNA here is from genome assembly GCF_042656245.1 of Nonomuraea insulae. Taxonomy (NCBI): domain Bacteria; kingdom Bacillati; phylum Actinomycetota; class Actinomycetes; order Streptosporangiales; family Streptosporangiaceae; genus Nonomuraea; species Nonomuraea insulae. Next base: position 561 of record NZ_JBHSPA010000004.1, on the reverse strand, counting down.
CCCGGGTCGCCGACATCCACGTGCAGCGGCTGCGCAACAAGATCGGCGCCGACCGGATCGAGACCGTGCGTGGTTTCGGCTACAAGCTGCTCGCGGAGCCCGGATGAGGCTCCGGCGTTCGGTGGGACCGCGCCGGATGAGGCTCCCGCGTGCGGTGGGGCCGCGCCGGATGAGCCTGCGCTGGAAGATCAGCGCCACCGTCGCCGCGGTGAGCGTCCTGGTGGCGGTGGCGCTGAGCCTCATCGTCCACCTCGCCTACGCCGGCAGGCAGGCCGACGACGCCCACCGCTTGCAGACCGAACGCATCGGACTGCTGCTGCGCGAATACCACCGCGGCGGCCAGGCGGCCTTCGGCAGCCGGTTGGACGACCCGGCCCTGCCCGCCGACCTGCGCGCGGCGGTCGGCGACGGTACGGTGGCCACCGCGCTGCGCCAGACCTCCGAGGGCACCTTCATCTGGGCGGCGGCCGGCGCCGGCGGGCACGTCCTGTCCCTGCGCTCGGACTACCGGCCCAGGCTCGACGACCTGGCCGCGCTGGACCGGGTCCTGCTGCTGGGCTC